>JAEWFG010000373.1 GCA_023388935.1 Pseudomonadota bacterium
CCTCCGATCCGGATGTCTATGCGAGACGGCTCGCTGACAAATGGACGGTCGCGCCCGCGGGCGGCGAGACCTACGCAGCCGTGCAGTCGCGCATGCTCGACTTGTATGAGTCGCGTCTCACCGACACGGTCGCGGTCGCCCATGGCGGCACCTGCCGGGCCCTGATGGTGGCCCTCGGCATCGAGACCCCCGCTAGTGCCGCCGAGCTCTATATCGAGCAGGGCGCCGTCTACGTGTTCCGCGACGGCCTGCTGGAGAAGCATAGTTAATCCCAGGCGTCTAATCCTAGGCGTCGCCCCGGAATGACGGAGCTGCGGGTTTGACCCCCGGCCCCCCGCGCGTTACCACACGCCGGAACAGAGCCAGCGAGCAGCGATGTCCTTCAACACCTTCGGCCACATGTTCCGTGTCACCACCTTCGGCGAGAGCCATGGGGTGGCGATCGGCTGCGTGGTCGACGGCTGTCCGCCCCTGATCCCGCTCACCGAGGCCGACATCCAGAAGGATCTCGATCGCCGCCGTCCCGGCCAGTCGCGCTTCACCACCCAGCGCCAGGAGCCGGACCAGGTGAAAATCCTCTCCGGCGTGATGGCGCATCCGGAGACCGGCGTGCAGGTGACGACGGGTACCCCGATCGGGCTCCTGATCGAGAACACCGACCAGCGCTCGAAGGATTATTCGGAGATCAAGGACAAGTTTCGCCCCGGCCACGCCGACTTCACCTACGAGGCGAAGTACGGCCTGCGCGACTATCGCGGCGGCGGACGCTCCTCGGCGCGCGAGACGGCGATGCGCGTTGCCGCCGGTGCGATCGCGCGCAAGGTGGTGCCCGACGTCAGGGTGCGCGGCGCGCTGGTGCAGATAGGCCCGCACAAGATCGACCGCGAGAAGTGGGATTGGGACGAGATCGCCAAGAATCCGTTCTTCTGTCCGGACAAGGACAAGGCCGCGTTCTTCGAGACCTATCTCGACGGCATCCGCAAGAGCGGCTCCTCGATCGGCGCGGTGATCGAGGTTGTCGCCGAGGGCGTGCCGGCCGGCTTGGGTGCGCCGATCTACGCAAAGCTCGATTCCGAGCTGGCGGCCGCGATGATGACCATCAACGCGGTCAAGGGCGTCGAGATCGGCGCCGGCTTTGGCGCGGCCGAATTGACCGGCGAAGAGAACGCCGACGAGATGCGCACCGGCAATGACGGCACGCGCTTTCTGTCCAACCATGCCGGCGGCGTCCTGGGCGGCATCTCCACGGGACAGCCGGTGGTGGTGCGTTTCGCGGTGAAGCCGACGTCGTCGATCCTCCAGCCACGCCTCACCGTCGATCGCGAGGGCGCCGACACCGAAATCTTTACCAAGGGCCGCCACGACCCCTGTGTCGGCATCCGCGCCGTCCCCGTCGGCGAAGCCATGATGGCCTGTGTGCTGGCCGATCATTTCCTGCGCGACCGCGGGCAGGTCGGACGCTAGTGCTCCGCGCAACTTGACGATCCCACAACTTCGTCCGCAAATGCGGGCATGGAAACCTCCGAGCTCCAGCGCGTCACCAACTGGCTGATCGACGGCGCGAGGTCGTCGGCGAGCCCGGCCGAGATGATCGCGGACATCTGCGAACATCTGGTCGCTGCCGGCCTGCCGCTGTGGCGGTTCGGTATGTTCATCCGAACTCTGCATCCGGAAATCCTCGGCCGTAACTTCATCTGGCGGCCGGGCAAGGAGGTCGAGATCGGCAGCGTCGATTTCGAGATCCTGGACACGCCCGAATTCGCCCGGAGCCCGCTTCGCATCGTGTTCGAGCAGGGCCTGGAGGTTCGAGGCCGCATCGACGATCCCGACAGCAAGCGGTTTCCGTTTCTTGATGACATGCGCGCCGAGGGCGTGACCGATTACATCGCAGTGCCGATGCCGTTTCTCGATGGCTCAATGCATGCCACGAGCTGGACCACGCGGCGTCCCGGCGGCTTCAGCGACGACGACATCGCGGCGATCCGGTCCATCGTGGCGCCGCTCGCGCGCGTCGCCGAGATCGTCAGCCTTCGCCGCACCGCCGCGATGCTGCTCGACACCTATGTCGGCAACCGCGCCGGCGAACGCATCCTCGGCGGCCAGATCCGCCGCGGCCACAACGACAGCATGCAGGCCGCGATCTGGCTCTCGGATCTGCGCGGCTTCACTGCCCTGTCGGACCGGCTGCCGGCCGAGACCGTGGTCGAGATCCTCAACCATTATTTCGACTGCCAGGTCACCGCGATCCGGGGCCATGGCGGCGAGGTGCTGAAATTCATGGGCGACGGCCTGCTCGCGGTGTTCCCGATCGACGAATATGTCGGCGATGCCGCGCATGTCTGTGCGCGCGTGCTGGAAGCCGCACGTGAATCCCGCGCCAGCGTCGAGGCGCTCGCCTTTCCGGTCGGCAACGTCATCGAGCGCTTCCGCTTCGGCGTCGCGCTGCATGTCGGCAACATCCTCTACGGCAATATTGGTGGCGGCAATCGCCTCGACTTCACCTGCATCGGCCCCGCAGTCAATCTCGCGGCGCGGCTGGAGAAGATCGCAGGCCGGTTGGGCCGAACCGTCGTGGTCTCCGAAGTCTTCGCCAACGCCTGCCGCCACGGCTGGCGCGAACTCGGCGATTTTCCGATCGCGGGGTTTTCTCAGGCGCAGCGCGTGTACGGGCTGACCGAGGAGACGCCGGTGGTGATGGCCTGACGCACGACGGATTCAAGATCGCTCGTCGTTGCAGGATGAAGCCTATTCCTCCGGCTCCGTCGTGAACAGCAGCGGATAGCCCTTGGCGCGGCCGGCGTCGGTGGCGCGGGTGGCCTTGGTTTCGGCGACGTCCTTGGTGAACACGGCGACCACGCAGGCGCCGAGCTTGTGGGCGGTAATCATGACCTTGTAGGCCTGATCCTCGGTCATGCGAAACTCGGCCTTGAGGACCATCGTGACGAATTCGCGCGGCGTGTAGTCGTCGTTGATCAGGATGACCTTGTGCAGCCGCGGCCGCTCGATCTTGGTTTTCGTCCGCGTCTTCGGCTTGGTGACAGCGTCGTTCATTCCGCCTCCCGGGAACGGCGGGCTCAGGTTCTTCCCAGAGCGCTCAGCTCGCGGCCTTCTCACCATATTGCAGGACCTGCACCTTCTCCAAGGTGATCAGGCCGCTCGACATCATGCCGTCCAGGATGGGCAGGAATGCGTTGATGTTGTCCTCGCTGTCGACGATCTCGATCAGGAGCGGCAGGTCTTCCGAGAGCCGCAGGATCTTCGAAGTGTGCAGCCGGCTCGACTTGCCGAAGCCCATCGGACCGCGCAGCACGGTGGCACCGGCGAGGTGCCGCTCGCGCGCCGTCATCACGATCGCTTCATAGAGCGGCTTGCCGTCGAAATGGTCGCTCTCACCGATGAATATCCGGAGCAAAACAGCCTGATTGGGGATTTGCATGGTCAGCTCCTTGTCAAGCGGTTGTAACGGCTCGCCATCATATGGCCGAGCCACACCGAGACCAGCCAGCAGATGACCGACGCCGCGATATAGGCGAGGGCCGTGTATTTCATGCCGCCGTGGAACAGGCGGAAGGTTTCCAGGCTGAAGGTCGAGAAGGTGGTGTAGCCGCCGCAGAACCCGGTCATGACGAACTGCCGGTGCTCGGGCCGCGCCAGCACTCGGCCGTCGGGACCGGTGAGCGTCGCGTAGAAGCCGATGATCAGCGAGCCGGTCGCGTTGATGAACAGCGTCGCGACCGGGAAGCCGGGACCCGTATCGAGCACAAGCCCGACCAGATAGCGCGTCAGCCCGCCGACGATGCTGCCGGCGGCAACCCAGGCATAGAGCATCGCTGTGCGCCGGCGCTCGGCGGAGGAGGGGGACTTCATCTGCCTCTTAGCCTCCAAGACTGTTAGCCCCCAAGACTGTCCGCGAGGAGGAAGCCGCAACTGACGGCAGTGAGGCACAGCCCGACCGAGAACACGACATTGCCGAGTGCGTGTATCGGCTCGCCGTTGCGGGCCAGCGTCAGCGTTTGCAGGCTGAAGGAGGAGACGGTGGTGTAGCAGCCGAGGAATCCGGTCACCGCGAACAACCATGGATTGGCCGAGGCGAACACCGAGCCGGGATGGGTCGCCAGCGCGCCAAAAATGCCGATCAGGAAGGCGCCGGTGACATTGATGGTCATGGTGCCCCAGGGAAAGGTCTCGCCCATCCGCCGGGCGATCGCGCCGGAGACGAAATAGCGGGCACAGCCGCCCAGCACGCTGCCGACCACGATTGCGATCACTCCACTCAGCACGACGAACAGCCTCCCGCCATCATTCTTGTTCCGTTGCCAGCCCGTTGCCCAAGGCGAGCAGCCCCACGAGAGCGACCAGCGCGAAGCCGAGACCCGCCAGGAACGTGCCTGCCGGACCGTACGCGTCCCACAGCGCACCGGCGATCACGCTCGCGGCCAGTAGTGCGAGCCCCGTGAACAGGTTGAAATAGCCGAACGCGGTGCCGCGCAGGCTTGGCGGCGCGGCGTCGGCGACGAGGGCCGAGAGCAGGCCTTGCGTCAATCCCATATGCAGCCCCCACAAAACGACTCCGAGCGCCAGGCCCCCAAGGGTCGGCAGCAACGCCAGCGCAAGATCCGCGCCGGCAAGGAAGACGAGGCCGAGGGCGAGCAGGCCGGTCCGGTTGATCCGGTCCGACAGCGCGCCGGCCGGATAGGCCGACAGCGCATAGACGATGTTCATCAGCACCAGCACCGCCGGTACCCACATCGCATTCAGCCCGATGTTTTGGGCGCGCAGGATCAGGAAGGCCTCGCTGAAGCGCGCGAGCGTGAAGACCACGCCGACCGCCACGACCCGCCAGTAGACCGCTCCAAGCTGCCGCATCGCGGCAACGTTGAGCGGATTCTTCGACGGCTCCCGGCTCGGGTCCGGCTCCGGCTCGCTCACGGCAAACGCAATCAGTCCGAAGGACAGGAAGGCCGGCAGCACTGCCACCCAGAACACGGCGGCAAAATTGTCTGCCGTCCACCACATCAGGCCGATTGCCGCGAGCGGTCCGATGAAAGCGCCGGTGGTGTCGAGCGATTGCCGCAGGCCGAAGCTCGCGCCGCGCAGACCCGCTGGCGAGATATCGGCGATCAGCGCATCGCGCGGCGCGCCGCGAATGCCCTTGCCGACCCGGTCGATGAAGCGTGCCGCCACCAGCCATCCGACGCTCGGCGCAAGCGGGAACAGAGGCTTGGTGAAGGCGGCCAGACCATAGCCGAGCGCGGCGAGCAGCTTGCGGCGGCCGAGCCAGTCCGACAGTGCGCCGGAGAAGATCTTCGTGATCGAGGCCGTCGCTTCCGCAATGCCCTCGATGAAGCCGACCGTGAGCGTGGAAGCGCCGAGAACGGTGACGAGATAGACCGGTAGCAGCGCGTGGATCATCTCGGAGGAGACGTCCATCAGCATCGAGACGAAGCCGAGCACCCAGATCCCCCTGGGCAGCCCGGCGCGCGCAGCATTCGGTGTCGTCGTGGTCACAGCCCAGCCTTCGTCATCAGGCAACAAAAAACCCGCCATCGGCGGGTTTGTCCATGCTCCCGCCAAAGGCGAGGCTCATAAGATTGCCCCACCTCGAGCAGAAGTCATCAGCCCACTACGATCGTCGACCGCAGGGCGGTTGTCGGGGGACTCCATCCCCATCTGTGCGTCCAGCCTAGCATGGAAATCGCGCGGGACAAGTGGGCGGCCACCATCCGTCATTCCGGGGCTCGAAGCGAGAACCCGGAATGACCGTGCGGGCGATCGCGTGTGTTCCGGCCGCGCGACCGTGGCGACACCACGGCACCTTTGCGCAAGCGCGCAATTCCTAACTCGAATGTGAAGCGCAAGCGATCTTCGCACTTTGCGGCAAGGCGATTGCATGCCACCATCGCGTCATACGACGGGAGACTGCGATGCGCTTGCTGTTCTCGATCGGGGTTGTGCTGGCCGCCGGCATGTTCGCCGGAGGGGATGTCGCGGGCATCGCTGCGCCGGGACCCAAATTCGAACCGCCTAAACATCAGCTGCAGACAGCAGCCGACAAGGACGCGCAGACGGTCGACGTCGAGCTGATCCTTGCGGTGGACGTCTCCTACTCCATGGACATGGACGAGCTCGCGATCCAGCGCGAAGGTTATGCGCAGGCGATACAGTCGAAGGAGTTCCTGCAGGCGCTGAAGCTCGGACCGAACGGCCGGATCGCGGTGACCTATTTCGAATGGGCTGCTTCCAACGACCAGAAGATCATCATCCCCTGGCGGCTGATCGATGGACCGGAGACCGCAGACGCGGTCGCCGCCGAAATCATGAAGACGCCGATTCGGCGTGCCTCGCGCACCTCGATCTCCGGTGCGATCACTTTCGCGATGCCGCTGTTCGACGAGGATCCCTATCGCGGCTTGCGCCGCGTGATCGACATTTCCGGCGACGGTCCCAACAACAATGGCGGTCCGGTCACGGTGGCGCGCGACGCCGCACTCGAGAAGGGCATTGTCATCAACGGCCTGCCGATCATGGTCAAGGAGCCGTCCTATTCGACGATGGATATCGACAATCTCGACTATTACTACGAGGACTGCGTCGCCGGCGGTCCCGGCTCCTTCGTCATCTCGATCAAGGATCGCGACAAGTTCAAGGAAGCGATCCGCACAAAACTCCTGATGGAGGTTGCGGCCCGCACGCCGGAGCGCCCCGTGATGCGGGTTGCCGACAAGGAGCCGCGCGTCAGCTGCATGATCGGCGAGAAGATCTGGTCGGACCGCTGGGGACGTTGAGGGCGCTCCCCGATCGGACCATTTACCTCGTCTCGCCCCGCGGTCGAATTTAACCGCTCGTGTCCTCTGTCGACAAGACAGCCCAGGGCCGGAGCGCCGCTATTTGGCGGCGAGCGGTGGCAGCGGCGGTACGCTGTCGTTCGGCGCTTCCGCCTGCATCGTGATCAAAGTCATCGAGACCAGGTCGTAATAGCCGATCAGGCCGATGATATCCATGATGCCGCGCTCGCCGAATTTCTGCTGCGCCGCACGGTAGACGTCGTCGGACACTTTCTTGTCGCGATAGAGTGACATCGCGAGGTCGTAGAGCGCGGCTTCGTCATCCTTCATCGCCTTCGGGCGCACGCCGTTTGCGACGTCCTTGGCGACCTCGGGATCGAGCCCGGCTTTCATCGCGAGCGGATAATGCGCGAACCACTCATAGTGCGCCGTCCACTGCCGTGCGGTGATCAGGATGGCGAACTCGCTGAGCCGTGCAGGCAGTGACGAATTCCAGCGCAGATAGTCCGACATCGCCGAGAGTTTTGGCGCGAGCTCCGGATTGCGGATATAGGCGCGGTAGGGCGGGTTGGTGAATTTGGCGTTGCGCGGGGGCACCGCGATCGCATCCGCCCATTCCTTCTGTGACGGCGTGAGTTCGTCCGGCTTCAGCGGTACGAAGCGGGTCGGCTCCGCTGCGCGGCCTGCTCCCGAGGTCGCTACAGTGAACAGCACAGCCAGCGCCAGGCCAAGATTTCGCATCGTCATCCTCCCATTCCGGCGGACTCGCGCCGCCTGTTCAACGGCAGCTTACGTTGCGGCGCGAGCAAGGCAAGGAGGTCGGCGCCGGACGAGGCTGCGGCATTGGCATGGCCTTATGCCGCCTCCACGCGTCCAGCGTGATGGAAGTCAGATCCGTGCTTCCAGGATCAGGTTGAAAGGCGTTTCGGCGGCGCGGCGGAAGCGCGTCAGGCCACCCTCGCTCGCGACCTTGCGCAGCCTCGCCTCGCCGGCTTGCGCGCCGAGCGCCAGGCCGACCTCCTGATCGAGCGATGCCGGCGTACAGATCATGGTCGATGCCGCATAATAGACACGCCCGACCGGGTTGAGATTGTCCTCGAGGCGGTCGCCTGCGAACGGCTCGACAAGCATGCAGGTGCCGTCCTTGGCCATGGTTTCGCGCACGTGGCTGATGGCGCCGACGGGATCGCCCATGTCGTGCAGGCAATCGAAGAAGCAGACGAGATCGTAGCCCTCGGCCGGATAGGTCTTGGCCGAGTGAACCGCGAAGCTGACGCGATCACCCAGCCTGGCCTCAGTGGCTGCCTTTCGCGCCGCCTCGATCGAGCCCTCGTGATAGTCGAAGCCGTGGAAGCGGGAGTTGGGGAAGGCCTCTGCCATCAGCCGCGTCGAGATACCGTGCCCGCAGCCGACATCGGCGACCTTGGCTCCACGCCTGAGTTTGTCCACGACGCCGTCGAGCGCGGGCAGCCACTCCTGCACCAGATGATGCATGTAGCCGGTGCGGAAGAAGCGGGCCGTGCCGCAAAACAGGCACTCGCTGCGCCGGTTCCAGCCGACGCCCTTGCCGGACTTGAATGCGTCCGAAATCTTCGGCTCGTCGAGAAACGTCGATGCGATGACGTTGCCGAACGCTCCGAGGAAAACCGGGCTGTCCTCGTCGGCGAGCGCCATCGCCTGCTCCGGCAGCATCGAGAATTTGCCCGAAGCGGAGTCGTATTCGATGTAACCGGACGCTGCCTGGCTCGCGAGCCATTCGCGGACATAGCGCTCCGTCGTTCCGGTGGCACTTGCGAGCTCGGAAGAATTCATCGGCCCCTTGGCGGCAAGGGCGCGGTAGAGACCGAGCTTGTCTCCAAGCAGCACCAGCGATGCATTCATCGCCGCACCGAACTCGGTGACCATCTTGCCCATAAAGGCATTCAACCTGTCGAAATTAACCTCCATTATAGCCTCCATGCAATGTCGGGCATTTTCAAATGTCTGCGCAACCGCGCGTTGCCGGACCGCGCGAGGCGCTCGCGAACGATGCGAAAGCCCGGGTTTGCGCGTCCTGTATTTGGGTCGATCCGACCCGCAGGAGGTTCAGTTGATCAAGAAGACGTATTCCTGGAACACGATCAAGCGTTGGCGAGCCTCGCTCCGCTGGCATTCACGATGTTGGGAGAGTATGATTTTCCGACCATTTGACGGTAGCCTGAATGTCCAGCCTTGCAAATTCTTGCGGTCTCGCAACTTTCTTCGCCGTGCTCTGCCTCGGCGGAGCGCCGGCTCATGCGCAAGTCGCACCTCTGAGGTATTGGATTCCCGGTGGAGCTTTCGGCCTGGGCGGCAGTAGCAGCTCCGATACCTACGGCAACTTTCCGGGCTTCAATGCCGGTGACGCAAACGGAAACTACGGTTTTCGTCCTGGTTTCTTTATCGGAAGCGAACGCGGCAGCCTCGGTTTGAGCGGCTTCGGCCAGACCGCGCCAGTCGGCAATTTCAGTGCGCTCTCTTATGATAACACGCAGTTCGGTTACAACTACAACACCGCGGGCGGCATGCCCGTCACGTTCTTTGCCGGTTTCGACACGCTGAAATACGGCAACGGTATCGGCAGCTCGCTTGCCCCGCTCACCTCCAGCGCCTCGCCCGGTTACGGCGCGTTCGCGGGTGTCGAGTTCAAGCCGACCTCCAACCTCAGCCTGTCGTTCGGCGCTGGTTTTATTCAGCAGCAATCCGGGCGCATGGACAGCGACATCAATTCGTCGATGCTGCCTGGCGAGTCGCCGGCGTTGAGCGGCCTTCGGCGTTAGCGGGTGAACCGCGCCACCAATTCCACATGCGGCGTGTGTCGGAACTGGTCGACCGGCACCACCGCGTCGATCTTGTAGCCGCCATCGATCAGCAGCCGCGCGTCGCGGGCGAAGGTTGCGACGTTACAGGAGACCGCGATCACGACCGGCACCTTGCTCGCGGCGAGCTTCAGCGCTTGTGCCTGTGCGCCCTGGCGCGGGGGATCAAATACCACGGCGTCGAAATCGCGCAGTTCCTGCGGCACCAGGGGACGGCGGAACAGGTCGCGCGGCTCGGCCTTGATTGGCTTGAGGCCCGGCGTGCGCGCCGCTTTCGCCAGCGCGGCCACCGCGCCGGCGTCGCTGTCATAGGCGGTGACGCGCGCCTTCTCGGCGAGCCGAAGCGAGAACGGGCCCACGCCGCAGAAGAGGTCGGCGACGTCCTTGGCCTTGCTGATGTGCTCCGCGACGAGAGATGCAAGCGTCTCTTCGCCCGCCACCGTTGCCTGCAGGAACGAGCCCGGAGGCAGCGTCACCTCGGCGCGGCCCATCCGCACCATTGGCGGCAGGCGTTGCAGCACCAACTCGCTATGCCGCGTCAGCCGCGCCAGGCGATGCTGCTCGGCGACGCGCGACAGCGCCGTGACGAGCGGCGTCGGCAACGGACCGGAGCCGCGCACGTCGACGTCGAGGCCGTTGGCGGTGGCGGTGACCTGGATGTCCAGCGGTTTCGTCACCGGCATCCTGGACGTGAGCGGATCGGCAAGCGCCCAGGCGGCATCGATCGCACCTTCAAGCGCGGGATCGAGAATCGGGCAGCGATGAATCGGAATGACATCGTGCGAACTCGTCGCCGAGAAGCCGACCTTGAGGACTTGATGTGTGCCGAACCGGCCGTGCAGTGTGACGCGCCTGCGCCCCATACCGTGGGCGTCGACCAGCGGCGCAACCTCGCAAACGATGCCGGCCTGCGCCAGCGTCTCCACCACGATGCCGCGCTTCCAGGCATGATACGGCTCGGCCGCCCAGTGCTGGATCGCGCAGCCGCCGCAAACACCGAAATGCGGACAGAACGGCTCGACACGCTCGGGGCTGGCGACGTCGACTGCGAGCAGCTTGCGGCGGTCGGGATGGTTGCCTGCGACGTGGTCGACCTCGACGGTCTCGCCGCCGAGCGCGTAGGGCACATAGATCGCTTCGCCCGCAGCGAGCGAGACTCCGTCGCCGCGATGGCCGACATGATCGATCTTCAGGCGCTCAACCACGGCGCGCGCCCAGGAAGAATTCGACATTGCCGTCGCCGCCCGTGATCGGCGAGGGGAATACCTCGATATCGGTGCAGCCGAGCGAGGCCGCAAAGGTCGCGATGTCGTCGCAGATCTCCTGGTGGAGGGCGGCGTCGCGGATAATGCCCTTCTTGTTGTGCTTCCGCTCGGCCTCGAATTGCGGCTTGATCAGCGCCAGCAGGCGCATCGGCGCCGCGGCAAGGGACAGCGCCACGGGTAGCACCGCCTTGAGCGAGATGAAGCTGACATCGATCACGACGACATCGGGCCGCGCCGGCAGGCGCTTGCCTTCATAGGCGCGGATGTCGGTTTCCTCCATCGACACGATCTTGGAATGACCGCGCAGCGAGGGATGCAACTGGCCGGTGCCGACATCGACGGCGAAAACCAGGCTCGCGCCGTTCGCCAGCAGCACCTCGGTGAAGCCGCCGGTGGAGGCGCCGACGTCGAGGCAGACATGGTCCTCGATCTCGATCGGGTAGCGCTCCAGCGCGCCCGCGAGCTTGACGCCGCTGCGGGAGACATAGGGGTGCGCAGGCTCGGCCTGGATCACTGCGTCTTCCGCAATGGTCTCCGAAGGCTTGGCGACCGGCTTGTCGTCGGCAATGACGAGCCCGGCCTCGATCGCCGCGCGCGCTCGCGCCCGGCTCTCGAACAGGCCGCGCTCGACCAGCAAAACATCCGCGCGTTTGCGAGGAGGGGCCATCATGCTCTCCGGGGTACGACTGATGTGCTTATGTAGCGATCAATCGCGCGGCCGCCATCCGGACGCAAGCCTCGAACGCTGCGAGATCATGCCAGACGTCATCAGGCATCTCGGCTGGCGTCACCAGCGGGCAGCCGTGCAGCTCCAGCGCATGGATCATCATGAGGTTGTCGACGAGGCCAAAATCCTCGACCGTCAGCCCCTGCGCGTCGACGAGCCGTCCATCCTCGGATTTGACGTCCGTGAGGCGGCGGACCCGGTCGGCATAGATGCTGCCATCGTTGGAATAAGCGAGACAAAATTTGCGGCGCCCGGCCATGTAGCCGAGCTCATAGACGGTGCCGGGATCGGCGCCGGCGCCGCGAAACGGGGTGAGATTGGCGATGATCGCATCAGCCTGATCCATCATCGCTTCGTTGCCGCAAAAGATTTGCCGCGAGGCGTCAGGTGCAGTGAGATCGACGACGTTGTCGAGCGGATAGAGCCCGGTGAGCCCGTGCGCAGCGCAGAGCGCGGCCTTCCGTCGGCCGATCTCGATCGCATCCGGCAGGAACACGTCGGGGCCTGCCAGATAGATTTTCATGGAGTGACCTGCCGAACGCTAAGCGCGGTGCAATACCTCTCCCATAGGGAGAGGTCGGCGCGTAGCGCCGGGTGAGGGGTTACGCTCTCACGTGGGACCTCAACCCCTCACCCGGATTGCTATCGCAATCCGACCTCTCCCTATGGGAGAGGTGAGGGGCAGCGTCCGGTCAACAATCAGGCGAGCTTGACCGTCTCGGTCTTCACATCCTTGCCGAGTGCCTCGAACACCTTGGCGACGATGCCCTTGGCGTCGAGACCGGCGCGGGCGTACATCGCCGCCGGCGTGTCGTGGTCCTGGAACACGTCGGGCAGCACCATCGAGCGGAACTTGACCATGCCGCTGTCGAGCACGCCCTGATCGGTCAGGAACTGCGCGACATGCGAGCCGAAGCCGCCGACCGAGCCTTCCTCGATCGTGATCAGGATCTCGTGGTCGCGTGCCAGCTTGAGCACCAGCTCGGTGTCCAGCGGCTTCATGAAACGCGCATCCGCAATCGTGGTCGAAAGGCCAAGGGCCGCGAGCTCGTCGGCCGCCTTCTCGCATTCGGCCAGACGCGTGCCGAAAGAGAGCAGGGCGATCTTGTTGCCCTGGCGGACCACGCGGCCCTTGCCGATTTCGAGAGGAATGCCGACGTCGGGCATGTCGACGCCGCGGCCTTCGCCGCGAGGATAGCGCAGCGCGCTCGGCCGGTCGTCGATCGCGACCTGGGTCGCCACCATGTGCACGAGCTCGGCTTCGTCGCTGGCTGCCATGATCACCATGTTCGGCAGACAACCGAGATAGGCGTTGTCGAACGAGCCGGCATGGGTCGCGCCGTCGGCGCCAACAAGGCCGGCGCGGTCGATGGCGAAGCGGACGGGCAGGTTCTGGATGGCAACGTCATGCACGATCTGGTCGTAGCCGCGTTGCAGGAAGGTCGAGTAGATCGCGCAAAACGGCTTGTAGCCTTCGGTCGCAAGACCGGCGGCGAACGTCACCGCGTGCTGCTCGGCGATGCCGACGTCGAAGGTGCGGTCCGGGAAGGCCTTGTTGAAGATGTCGACGCCGGTGCCGGAGGGCATCGCCGCGGTGATGGCAACGATCTTATCGTCCTTCTGCGCTTCCTTGACGAGGCTCTGGCCGAACACGTTCTGGTAGGCGGGCGCGTTCGGCTTGGCCTTGGCCTGGGTGCCGGTCGCGACGTCGAACTTGACGACCGCATGGTACTTGTCGGCGGACGCTTCCGCCGGGCCGTAGCCCTTGCCCTTCTGCGTCACGACGTGGACCAGGATCGGGCCGGTCTCCATGTCGCGCACATTCTTCAGCACGGGCAGCAGATGGTCGAGGTTATGGCCGTCGATCGGGCCGACGTAATAGAAGCCGAGTTCCTCGAACAGCGTGCCGCCGTCCATCATGAAGCCGCGGGAATATTCCTCGACGCGGTTGGCGCGGTTGGCGATGATCTTGGGCAGACGCTTGTTGATCTGCTTGGCCGCATCGCGCAGCGTCCGATAGGTCTTGCCGGAGTAGAGCCGCGACAGATAAGCGCTCATGGCGCCGACCGGCGGCGCGATCGACATGTCGTTGTCGTTGAGGATGACGATCAGGCGCGAGTTCATCGCACCCGCATTGTTCATGGCCTCGTAGGCCATGCCCGCCGACATCGCGCCGTCACCGATCACCGCGATAACGTTGTTCTTGCCTCCGGAGAGGTCGCGCGCCACCGCCATGCCGAGGCCGGCGGAGATCGAGGTCGAGGAATGCGCTGCGCCGAACGGATCGTAATCGCTCTCGCTGCGCTTGGTGAAGCCGGAGAGTCCGCCGCCGGTGCGCAGCGTGCGGATGCGGTCGCGCCGGCCGGTGAGGATCTTGTGCGGATAGGCCTGGTGGCCGACGTCCCAGATCAGCCGGTCGCGCGGCGTGTCGAATACGTAATGGATCGCGGTGGTGAGCTCGACCACGCCGAGGCCCGCGCCGAAGTGACCGCCGGTCACCGAGACGGCATCGATGGTTTCCTGCCGCAGCTCGTCGGCGACCTGGCGAACCTGCTCGATCTTGAGCTTGCGCAGGTCATCCGGTGTCCGGATGGTGTCGAGAAGCGGCGTTTTACTGTATGCGTTCACGGCGATTTCCAATTTGTCAGCGCCGGAAGATCGTTCCGGTGCGCGATGGGTTTGCACAATATCGGCGCAGCGCGAGTCCTCAAACCGTCGGAGCCACCTGCTCGGGGCAAGGCCCCGTCTTCACGCTTAGGTGAGCTTAAGTGCGCTCCGGTTCAGTCTCTGTGATCCCTGTCACTTAGATCGGCTTCGTCCGTCCCAGCCAATTTCATTAGCAATTTGAAGCGCTTGTGGTCAGTAATCACTGCCCACGCAAGGCTTGCAAAGAGCCACACTCCGCGCAGCTTTACACCAAAGCTTGGGCCAAAGCCAACCCGCCGGACCGATTACGGGCATGCACCTGCAACCAGCGGGCCAGGTTGGTTAATCGTGGCACCAGCCTAAGGGTTCCAGTCTTGCCCGGTTCCTCGGCAGGATTCTGGGCGAGGGGGAGGCCATCTTGACCGGATTCGCGACGCCGAAAGGCCCCCGCGAGGGGATTCTTCGATCCTTCGTGCCCAGCCGCCCGGCCTCGTGGGCGGAAGATCGGCGTGCGATCATGAAAAAATTGCAGGTAGCCGATGTCTAAAACGGGCGGCTTTGAACGACGGCCCTTACTGCACGTCGAGCGGCGCGGTGCCGGTGGCCTGGCCGCTGGCATCGGTAGTGATCTTGTCGACGCGCGCCTCGGCCTGGCGCAGCAGCTCCTCGCAGCGGCGCTTCAGGGCTTCGCCGCGCTCGTAGATCGTGACGGATTCCTCGAGCGGCACCTTGCCGTCCTCGAGCCGCTTCACGATCGTCTCGAGTTCCTCGATCGCGCGCTCGAAGGTGAGCCTGGAGACGTCGACTTGGGTATTTTCGGCCATATCCGTTTCCGATTGCCCGGTTCGCTTTCTCAACGAGAAAACAGAGTTTTGCGGGCGCAATGTGGCAGGTGTCTAGAGCATGATCCGCAAAAAGTGTGCAGCGTTTTTTTCCGATAAGATCATGCTCAAACGATAACCTAAAGCGCGATTGCGATTTATCCCGATCTCATCGCGCTTTAGGCGCCCATCAGGGCGCCGACATGCGCCGTAACAGATTCTTTCAATCCTTGCAGGTCGTAGCCGCCCTCGAGCACCGAAACAATTCGGCCGCCGGCGGTCTTGTCGGCAAGATCCATCAGCTTGCGCGTCACCCATGCAAAGTCCTCCGCCCGCAGGTTCAGGGAGGCCAGCGGATCGCGGTAATGCGCATCGAAGCCCGCGGAGATCATGACGAGCTCGGGACTGAACTTCGTCAGTTGCGGCAGGATCAGATCCTCGAATGCGGAGCGGAATTCCGGCCCGCCGTCCTCGGAGGCGAGCGGCGCGTTGACGATGGTGTCGTGGTCGCCGCGCTCGCCGCGTGCGCCGGTGCCTGGAAACAGCGGCATCTGATGGGTCGAGCAGTACATCACCGTCGGGTCCGACCAGAAGATGTCCTGCGTGCCGTTGCCGTGGTGCACGTCGAAATCGACGATTGCTGCGCGCTTGATGCCGTATTTGCGCTGCGCGTGGCGCGCGGCGATCGCGACGTTGTCGAAGAAGCAGAAGCCCATCGGCTTGCCGATCTCGGCGTGATGGCCGGGCGGGCGCACCGCGACGAAGGCGTTGCGGTGCTCGCCCCCCATCACGGCTTCGGTCGCCGCGACCGCACCGCCGACGCCGCGCATCACCGCTTCCCACGTGCCCGGCGACATCGAGGTGTCGCCGTCGATATAGATTTGCCCGCTGGTCGGCGCGATGTGGCGCAGTTCGGTGACGTAGTGCTCGTTGTGGCACAGCGTGACGAGATCGAGATCGCCCTCCGGCGCCTGGTCGCGCGCCAGGAACTGGAAACGCTCATGCGACAGCGCTTCCTCGACCGCGCGCAGGCGATCCGGCCGCTCGGGGTGTCCCGGCGGCGTGACATGGTCGAGGCAGGCCTTGTGGGAGAGGAGAAGCGTGCTCATCAGGTCGGCCTCATGGGATGCGGGCTCTCGACGTCGCTTGGCGCATCCGGCGCCAAAACGCAAACCCAATCTATGCGCTTGGCTGGGAATGGCAAAGGTCTGTCCCGGCCCAGCCCGTTTGATCCGGATCAATTCACGCGCAGGATGCGGGTCGGTGGCAACGGACCGATCGGTCCGTGCGCCCGGAAGAACGCGAACAGTGCGTCCGCGTCATAGCCGCCATATTGCGGCGCCGTGCCCTGTTTGGCGATCGTGAAGCCGTCGCCGCCGACCGCGAGATAATCGTTGAGGGTGACGCGGTAGCCGCTTCCAGGTTCGATCGGCCTGCCGTTGAGCGTCATCCTGTCGGCGCTCACGCGGTCGCCGAATGGCTTCGACGCATCCCAGGTATAGCTGAACCCGTTCGACACCTGGAGGATTCGCGGCCGCTTCGGGTCGAGCCATTGCTGCTCCAGCATGTCCTTGAGCTGGCTGCCTGTGAGCGTCATGGTGACGAGGCGGTTGCGGAACGGCTGGCTCGCGAACACGTCGCCGAAGGACACCGCACCGTTCTCCTTCGGAACGATATCGGTGCGGATGCCGCCGGGATTGGTGAGTGCGATGACGGCGCTGCCGTCCTTGGCGTCCTTCGTTGCGGCAAGTTGCGCGTCTGCAATGACGTCGCCGAGCGCGCTTTCGCCGGCCTCGTTCGGAACGCGCGACAGCGTCTGCGTCACCGATCCGGCCGATCGGTTGGCAATCGGCGCGGAGACCTTGTCGTAGGCCTCGATCAGCGCGGTCTGCTCGGGATCCTTCGCGAGCGAGGCGTTGGCGACGATGACGTTCTCGCCCCTGGCGCTGACGATGTCGCGCGTTGCTGGATCGAGCTCGAGATCGATCGCCGTGACCAGCGTGCCGTATTTGTCGCCGCTGGTGACGAGCCGCCCGTCGATGTCGCAGACATAGACGCGGTGGGTGTGGCCGCTGACGACGACGTCGACGGCACGGTCGAATTTCTTCACGATGTCGACGATGGGCCCCGTAATGCCCGGGCATTCATTGTAGTCGCCGGTCGGCTCTCCGCCCTGGTGGATCAGCACGACGATCGCTTCCACGCCGCGCGCCTTCAGTTGCGGCACGAGCGCGTTCACCGTCTCGGCCTCGTCGCGGAATTCGAGCCCGGCGATGCTGGCGGGCGAGACGATGCCCGCGGTCTCCTTCAAGGTCAGCCCGATGAAGGCGACCGGGATGCCCTCGAACTCCCGGATCTCATAGGGCGGCAGCACGCTCTTGCCGGTCGCGGTCTCGATGGTGGAAGCGGCGAGATAGTGGAATCTGGCGCCTGCGAAGGGATGCGGACCCTGGCAGCCATCGACGGGATGGCAGCCGCCGTTCTGCATCCGCAAGAGCTCGGCCTTGCCCTCGTCGAATTCGTGATTGCCGACCGAGGTGATCGCAAGTCCCATCACCGAGAGCGACTCGATCGAGGGTTCGTCGTGAAACATCGCCGATAGGAACGGGCTCGCCCCGATCAGATCGCCGGCGGCAACAAAGATCGTGTTCTTATGCCCCTCGCGCAGCCGCTTCACCAGCGTCGCCATGTACTCGGCCCCGCCGGCCGCCACCGTCACCTTCTTGGCCTTGTCCTCGGGGTCGCCGATCCGGATACTGCCCGGCGGCGGGCGCAGATGGCCGTGGAAATCGTTGATCGCGAGGATGCGGAGCTCGACGGGAGCGGCCGTCTGGGCAGAGGCGGGGAGGGCGGCGAGTGCCAGCGTGAAGGCGGTCAGGCGGAGAAGATATCGCATGGAACATGACTAGTCGTTCCGCGCGAAGATTTCACGAAGGTTCTCGCTGTCTCCGTCATTCCGGGGCGCGCGTAGCGCGAGCCCGGAATCCATCGGGCCTCAGAGTTAGTGGAGGAATGGATTCTCAGATGCGCAATTGCGCGTCATAGCTCGCGCTACGCGCGCCCCGGAATGACCAGCGAGGGTGTTCCTACCGCTGCTTCCTGTTCGCAAACGCGTTGAACGCGGCGACGGCTTCGTCCGACTTCAACCGACCACGGCGCATTTCGGGCGGTATTGCGCGTTGCAACAATCGGCTACAATGTTTCATTTGAAAAACCATTGGTTGTGATGCACGATCATAGTTATGCCACTCCATTTGGCCGCAACGGGCGTTGACGAATCCTCGCTACATTATCGCGGCTGGCGCGTGGTGTCGGCCTGCTTCTTGATGGCCTTCTTCATGTTCGGCTTCGGCCTCTATGGCCAGGGCGTCTATCTGGTCGAACTCCAGCGCGCCCATGGCTGGCCGGGCTCCCTGGTCTCCGCGGCCAGCACCTTCTCGTTTCTCCTGACCTCCGTCCTCGTCATCTTCACCGATGATCTGCTCGCCCGCATCGGGCTGCGGACGCTGATCCTGTGCGGCCTGTCGGCGCTCGGCGCATCAACGGTGCTACTGGCGCTAATGCAGACGCCCTGGCAGCTCTATCTCGCCTATGCGCTGATGGCGGTCGGCTGGACCGGCATGGGAACCGTGGTGATCGCGACCGTGCTGAACTCCTGGTTCGACCGGCGCCGCGGGCTCGCGCTCAGCCTCGCCTTCAACGGCGCAACCTGCGGCGGCATCATCCTCGTTCCGCTGCTGCTATCGTTGGCAGGCAGCATCGGCTTCCGCTCCGCGATGCTGGTGGCCACGATGTTGATGGTGGTGCTGCTGCTGCCGGTGGTCGTAACCTTCATCGGCTGGCCTGCCGAGAAGGCGTCGGCCGGACGTCCGTCCGGTGGCGAGCCGGCCGCGCCATCCCATTCCCGCAGGGCGCTCCTCGCCAACGCCGCGTTCTGGACCATGGTGCTGCCGATCGCGATCGCGCTTCTGGCGCAAATGGGATTCATCATCCACCAGGTGACGTTTCTCGAACCGCTGATCGGCCGCTCCGCCGCAGGGCTCGCAGTCACCATCATGGCGGCGATGGCGGTGGTCGGCCGTCTGTCGCTCGGCCTGTTCGTCGACCGGCTGGATCCGCGGATCGCCTGTGCAGCGTCGATGACGAGCCAGGCCGCGGCGCTGTTCGTTCTCCTGCACAGCACGAGCCCGACGGTGCTGCTGGTGTGCTGCGCCGTCTACGGCTTCTCGATCGGCAACATGATCACGTTCCCCCCCTTGATCATCCAGCGCGAGATCGGAGCCAGCACCTTCGCCGCGGCGATGGGACTGGGCACGTCGATCAGCGGCATCGTCAGCGCCTTCGGCCCCGGCATCGTCGGCCTCGTGCGGAGTTTCACAGGTACTTACACGACGGCATTCGCGATGTGCGTCGTGCTCGATCTCGTTGCAGCAGGGATCGTACTGTGGCGGCCGGGGAGACGTGCGAAGCTCGCGGCATCGTAGCAGCGCGCCGCTTACCCCAGCAACACCGCATCCGCCGCCGCGACCGACTCCGCGCTCTCCGTCACGGTGCGCTCCAGCGCACCCGCCTGCACCGTGATGTTCTCGGCGAAGAAGCGCGCGAGCGAGACGTAGCGCGATGCATCCGTGTTGCCGTCGGACTTGGCGGCAAGCGCTTCGGAGGCCAGCATGCAGCCGCCGAGCGTGGCGCCGAACTGCTGGAGATAGGGCGTCGCGCCCGCAAGCGCCTCGTTCGGCGCAGATGCGACGCGCTCCAGAAGCCACTTGCTGGTGCGCGTCAGGGCTTCCAGCGCCTCGCGCAGCTTTGTGCCCGTGGTGCCGAAGGCGGGATCGTTCGAGGCTTCGACCTGCTTGACGGTTGCCGCGAGTTCGTCGAGCAGCGTCCACACCGAAGCGCCATCGTTGGCTGCGAGCTTGCGCGTGACGAGATCGATCGCTTGGATGCCGTTGGTGCCTTCGTAGATCGCGGTGATGCGCGCATCGCGATAGTGCTGCGCGGCGCCGGTTTCCTCGATGAAACCCATGCCGCCATGCACCTGGACGCCGAGATAGGCGACCTCGTTGCCGACATCGGTGGAATAGGCTTTTGCCATCGGCGTCAGCAGTGCCGCGCGCGCGGCAGCATCAGCACGGACCTTGGGGTCCTTGGCGCGTATGGAGACGTCGAGCGCGACGGCGGTCGCATAGCAGATGGTGCGCGCGGCGGCGGTCTGCGCCCGCATCCGCATCAGCATGCGCTTGACGTCGGGATGCACGAAGATCGCATCCGAACCGTCGCCCTTCTTGCCGATGGCACGGCCCTGCTTGCGCTCCTGCGCGTAAGCGAGTGCCTGCTGATAGGCGCGATCGGCAACACCGACGCCTTCGAGGCCGACGCCGAGGCGGGCCTGGTTCATCATCGTGAACATGCAGCGCATGCCCTGGTTTTCTTCGCCGATCAGGAATCCGATGGCGCCGCCATGATCGCCCATGGTCATGGTGCAGGTCGGCGAAGCGTGCATGCCGAGCTTATGCTCGACCCCGCTCGCGAAGATGTCGTTGCGTGCGCCGAGCGAGCCGTCGGCATTGACCATGAATTTCGGAACAAGAAAGAGAGAAATCCCCTTGGTGCCGGCGGGCGCGTCCGGAAGGCGCGCGAGCACGAAATGCACGATGTTGTCGGTCATGTCGTGCTCGCCATAGGTGATGAAGATCTTCGTCCCCTTGATGCGATAGGTGCCGTCGGCCTGCCGCTCGGCACGGGTGCGCAGCGCGCCGACATCGGAGCCGGCCTGCGGCTCGGTGAGCTGCATCGTACCGGTCCACTCGCCGGAGACGAGCTTCTCGAGATAGGTCTTCTTCAGCTCGTCGCTGCCATGCGCATCCAGCGCCTCGATCGCCGAGGCCGTCAGCAGCGGGCAGAGGCCGAAGGCGACGTTGGAGGCGCTCCAGATCTCGGTGCAGGCGGCGTTGATCGCGAGCGGCAGGCCCTGGCCGCCGAAATCTTCGGGCCCGGAGACCGCGTTCCAGCCGCCCTCGGTCCAGCGCTTGTAGGCATCCGGCCAGCCCGGCGCGGTCGTGACCTTGCCGCCGTCGAGCTTGATGCCGTGCTCGTCACCGATTTGGTTGAGTGGCGCCAGCACGTCGGTTGCGAACTTGCCGGCTTCCTCCAGCACGGCGCTCGCGATATCGGCGTCGAAATCGCCGTAATGGCCGGCTTCCACGGCGGCCTTCAGGCCGGCGCCATGGTTGAGCGACAGCAGCATGTCAGAGATCGGCGCGCGGTAGGTCATGGCTCACTCCCGTGGAACAGGTATTGGCGCGCCCTATTCCCATGAAACGCCGGAGGTCTCAATGGGCGGGACGCCGGGACGGCGCCAGCCCGGAACGGGGCCAGCGCGGCCTATAATAGAGTGTCGGGCCTATAATAGAGTCCGGCGCGGCCGATCCCAAAGCCCTGGTATTTTGCCCTCCAGGCGGTTGAAATGCCGCGCCGCTCCCTATAGACCGGCTGCGACGTGAGGGAATCTGCGGTAGCGAGGTCTTCCGCCGTTCCGTCAGTCGCCTGTTGGGGCGTAGCCAAGCGGTAAGGCAGCGGATTTTGATTCCGCCATTCGGAGGTTCGATCCCTCCCGCCCCAGCCAGCCATTCGACAACCTAAGATAGTCTGCGCGATTTGCGCTGAAATCCCGCAAATTACAGACAATCTGTGCACTCGATAGCGGTCTCCAAGTTCAAAATTTTACAACTTTAGAGAGAATTTCCCGAAGGTCTCCGGCTAATTTCCCAGATGTTCCCGTTTTTGAGAGATCTCTGGCGGAGACGAATTTCGATCAGCGCTGAGTGGCGGGTTAGCTGCGGAATCTCAATAGGTCGTCCTCCGGGAGACGAAGCCGGCTGAGCGGTTTGGCTAGCAGGCTGCCATGTGGGCGATGCCAGTTGTAGTGATGAAGCCAGATCGCAGGTCTTTTGCGGCGTTGGTCTGAAGCGTCATAGGCCCGAACATAAGCCCACTCGCGCAGCGCTGTTTGGATGAACCGCTCGGCTTTGCCGTTTGTTTGCGGCCTGTAAGGCTTGGTGACGATGTGCTTGAGGCCGAGCTTCCTGCCCATCCTGATAAAGGCTTTGGCGCGATAGCAGGAGCCGTTGTCGGTCATGATGCCGGTGACCTTCATGCAGAGGCTGTCCCGCCGATTTCCGTTCAAAAACGCGCCCTGATAGGGAGAGGAGCTTGTGGCGCAAAGCGGATAGTGCGCGAAGGGGCACCGCTCCTCCAAACCGGAATAGCCAAGACATTGGGGTGTCACCGATTTCCGACGGTGCGCCTCAGGCTCGCATGATTAGCTACGGCGAGCTATGTAGAGCCTGTTTGCTTTCGACGGGCGCACAGCTAACCGAGCTAATGTAGTACGCGAGCGGCCTCGGCGATCCGAACCTTCTCTCTGAGGTCATCGAGATCCTGAAGCAGGATCCGGACCTTCTCTCTCAGCGCATCGAGATCCTGACTCAATCTCATGAGATCGACCGTCGCATGTGTCAAAATAGGCTCTTGCCGCCTTGAAATTGGACTCTTTTGTTCCATGGCTGCGTGCTCCCTCAGCGTGGCGCATTCAATTGGCAATGAGAGTGCCCTCGGATGCAGAAACACGCAGCGCGTGCGCCTATTCCTCCAATTCGAGATCACGATTGGTCTGGAGGCTGGCACTACCAGCTACGGGCGATGATGGCCGCGGCGATCAAGGCGACCCAGCCGCTGCTCGCCGGTCGCGAGTCGCGGGCCAAGCCTTTGTTCTGGCGAGATTCAGGCCGTCAGCTGGCCTTCTTGATGCTCGATGCCTTGAGAAATTCCGAGAAGGCGCGGAGCGTCGCTTCGGACACGTGATGTTCAATGCCCTCAGCGTCCACTTCGGCGGCTTCCGACGGCACGCCGAGCGCGAGAAGCACCTCGAGAACGAGACGGTGGCGCGCGCGCACCCGCTTGGCGAGCGCTTCTCCCTTCGCGGTCAGAAAGATACCGCGGTAAGGGCGAGACGTCGCGAGGTCCTCCCGCTTCAGCCGCGCGATCGTGTTGATGGCGGTCGGGTGCGAAACTCCGAGCCTGCGCGCAATGTCTGTCGCGCGCGCTTCGCCGGTTGACTCGATCAGATCGGCAATCAGTTCGACATAGTCTTCGAGGATGGCAGTGGAGCGCGCCGTGCGCGCCTTTCCGAACCGCCGCGCCTGTGCCTGCTCGGTCGGAAGCTGATGCGCCGGTTTCGGGCGATCTGCAGAAGCCTTTTGGCGCATTTGAGAATCCGGGTTCGTCCGCGCCGACCATGGGCTTTGCGATGCGACATTGCAAGCGATCGACACGAAGTGTCGCCTTCTTGCGACAGCTTCGCAATTGCAATGTAGTATGAGCTACATTATAGCGTCATGGCTATTCCCTGTAGCTTAATCTAAACTTGGACTGGAATCCTAAGGAATGCCTCTTCGCGTCACCCGTTCGGTTCTCCTTTGCACGACATCGCTTGCCGTGATCGGCCTGAGCGGGATCGCCGCAGCCCAACCCGCCTTGCCTCCGGCGCAATCTCCGCCGTCCGTGCCCCCAGGCGCATCGCCGCCGCAGCGGCCGGGCGCGGCCGACGCATCCGTACTTCAGCCGTCCAAAGACGCCTCGCAATCCCCATCTCCACCACCGAATGCGGCGGTCTCACCTGCATCATCGGGCGCACCGGCCGAAGTCGAGATCTCGCAGGTGACCGTGGAGGGGCGGCAGCCTAAGCCGCGCCGCGCGAACCGCGACGCCGCAACCCGTCCGGCCATCCAGGTCGCGGCGCCGGCCACACCGGCGCCGGCCGCAACCATTCCGCCATTTGCGCCTTCGGTGCTGACCAGCGGTCAAATCCAGTCGAGTACGAGCGCAAGCTTCGGAAATCTCTTCTTTACGGCGCCCGGGGCGACGTCGGCGGGTCTTTCGACCCAATCAGCGCGTCCGGTCCTGCGGGGCCTGTCGGACGCCAGGGTTCGTATCCAGGAAAACGGCGTAGGCAGCGTGGATGTTTCGGACATCGCGCAGGATCACGGCGTCCCGATCGACCCGCTCGCTCTGCAGAAAACCGATGTGTTTCGCGGACCCGCCGCGTTGCGGTTCGGATCGCAGGCGACCGGCGGCATCGTCGACGTGACGAACAACCGTATTCCCACCGCCGCGCCCATCGGAGGATTGGCCGCGGAAATGCGGTCCGCCGTGACCTCTGTCGATAGCGGCTCGGAAAGCGGCCTGCTGCTGGACGCTGGAAACGGCAATGCGGCCGTGCATGCCGACGTCTACGCCCGTGGCGCCCGGGACTATCGGATCCCGAGCTATCCCTATCTCGTCCCGCCGGATTCCGCGCCGGCCTTCAACGGACGGCAACCGAATTCGGCGACGCAGAGCGCAGGCGCTGCGATCGGCGGGTCCTATCTCTTCGAGGGCGGATATGCGGGCCTGTCGATCTCGCGCTTCACCAGCGACTACCATGTCCCAGGCATCGCCTCGGCCGAAAACCGGCAGCACAACCAGCTCCAGCAGACCAAGATCGCCGGCAGGGGCGAATATCGGCCCGGCACTGCAGCGATCGCCGCCGTCCGCTTTTGGCTCGGCTATTCGGACTACCGGCACGATGAAGTCGGTCTCAACAGCACCTCGCTAGGCGATTTCCAGACGATCGGCGCGACGTTCAAGAATCGCCAGACCGAAGGCAAGCTCGAACTTGAACTTCAGCCTCTGTCGACGCCGCTCGGCGCGCTGACGAGCATCGTCGGAACCCAGGGGGCATATCAGCGGCTGGATACGCTCGGTCAGGCCATCCTGCTGCCTGCGCAGACGACGACGGCCGCCGCCTACGTCTTCGAGGAGTTGAAGCACACCGATACGCTCCGCACGCAATTCGCCGGCCGTGTCGAGGCCGCCAACGTCGCGGGCACGGCGTTCGCATTTCCGTCGACTTACCTGCCGCCGCCGAACGAGCCGGCCAGTCTGTCGTCCCGGTCGAGCTTCCTGCCGACCAGCGTCAGCTTCGGCGTGATCAAGGATCTACCCACCGACATCCAGGCAAGCCTCACGCTGCAGCGAATTCAGCGGGCGCCGCGCGCGCTCGAACTGTTCGCGAGCGGCCCCGACGATTCGGAGAAGACCTTCAAGATCGGCAATTCCGAGCTGACCCTCGAAACCGCGAACACCGCAGAGGTCGGCCTGAAGCGGACCCTCGGCGATGTCCGCTTCAACGCCAATCTCTACTACACGCGCTACGACAACTTCATCCATGGCCGGGCGACGGGCAATTTCTGCGACACGACCTTCGTGACCTGCAGCTTCGGCGGCAACGACGACTACATCCAGGTCGCCTACGCGCAGCGTGATGCGATCTTCCGCGGCGGCGAATTATCCTGGCAATGGGACGTGTCGCCGCTCTCCAACGGCATCTTCGGCCTGGAAGGCCAGTTCGACGCCGTGCGTGCAACCTTCACCGACGGCACCAATGTGCCACGCATCCCGCCGATGCGGGCCGGCGGCGGCGCCTACTGGCGAAATGACAGCTGGTTCGCCCGGTTAAGCTATCTGCACGCGTTCACTCAGAATGACTACGCACAGTTCGACACGCCGACCGACGGTTATGGTCTGCTCAAGCTGCAGATCGAGCACCGGCAGCGGTGGAAGGACTCGCTGTGGGGGCCCGTAGAGGTGGCGACGGGGCTGATCGGCGACAATCTGCTCAACGCCAACGTCCGCAACTCGGTTCAATTTCACAAGGATGAGATCCTTCAGCCGGGCAGAAACTTCAAGCTGTTCCTCAACGTCAAATACGGCGTCGACGCACCTGCGAATGCCTCGATCGGTGCCGTGCGAGGGCAGCGCGGCGCGGGAGCCATCTCCCACGACCTGCCGTCGACCCCGCCGTCCTGGAATTGGGGCGGGTTCTATGCTGGCGGCAACGTCGGATATGTCTGGGGCTCGGCGACGACCCATGCCGGCTTCATCGACGACGCCTCGGAGACGCCATTGTTTGGCAATGCGCCGAAGGCAGGGCTGGACCATGCGGGTATCGGCCTCCAGGCCGGCTATGACTGGACGGCGGGACGTCTCGTCGCCGGCATCGAGGGAGATTTCGTCTACGCGAACCAGCGGGGCCGCTTGGTGAGCTCCTGTCCCGGCGCAGCCTGCAATGCGGCGCTGG
>JAEWFG010000365.1 GCA_023388935.1 Pseudomonadota bacterium
CGGTTTGCCAAGACATAGCGGCTCCATCTTCGCCCATTGGGCGTCAGTCAAAACGAATCGGTCCATCCCAAGCTTGAATCACAGCCAAGCCAGAATGAGAATCCTGAATCCCAACAGACCCTAGTGCGGCATTACGCGCATTGCTTTCCAGCCGCGCGAACCTAGGTTAATGGCATGACGAGATTTGCACCATCTCAAAGCGGCCTCTGCCGAGCCGGAAAGCTGATCGTGGGCGTTTAGCCCCGAGTTCAGCGTGCACCGTCATGATCGAACCCGGGGATGTGGATTCTCATAACGCAGAGAAGTTGATCGCGTACGCGATCGCTCTTTCTCGCTGATCACGCCGAAATCGTAATCCGACCGAGTTTGCTGGGCAGCACGCACTGGTCACTTGGCGACCGGCGCGAATGAGCGTGCTCCACGTTGGTTAGCAGGACACACACGGCGCCCCCTTTGTTGAAATGGAGAACGAAATGTCAATCATGGTAGACCGCGGATTTGAAATGCCGAGCTCGCGCGCGAGACCGAAGATCGTGATTCCCGCCAGCGACTATGCTCGCCTTACGTCGTTGGCTCAGGCTGCGCTCAATAGAATGCCGGATCTGGCCGCTGGCCTGTCCGACGAACTCGACCGCGCGCACATACTCCCCGACGAACGTGATCCGGGAGACGTCGTTCGAATGGGCAGCGAGGTACAGTTTCGCGACCATGGCAACGGTGCTGTCCGCAACGTCATTCTGGTCTATCCGGAGGCCGCAGACATAGCAGCTGGCAAGATATCGGTGTTGACGCCGGTCGGCACGGCCCTGCTCGGATTGGCTGTCGGGGATTCGATAGACTGGGAAACGCCGACGGGGCAGTCGCGAGCGCTTACCATCCTGAGCGTCCGTACGCCCGAGACAGTCGAGTAACGAGCGAAGCGCAGAAATCGTCAGCGCGCGGTTTCTGCGCTTCCACCATTCGCTCCGCCCTAGCTATTGCGGCGCTGGCCGCGCAGCGTCGGCAGGCCGATACCCGCCGCATCGAAACCGCCATCGACGGCCAAGATTTGGCCGGTGATGTAGCTCGCGCGCTCCGAGCACAGGAAGTAGATCGCTTCGGCGAGTTCCTCTTCCAGGCCGTAGCGGTTGAGCGGAATGGCGTCGTGATAGTCGGCGCGGATCTCCTTGGTGTGGACCTGCTTCGCCATCGCGGTGTCGACCGGCCCCGGCGCGACCGCATTGACGCGGATGTTGAGCGAGGCGAGCTCGACTGCGAGCTGCTTGGTCAGGTGCGCGAGTCCCGCCTTGCTGGTGCCGTAGGCTGAGCGCAGCGTCGAGGCGCGCACGGCCGAGATCGAGGTGATGTTGACGATAGCACCGCCGCCTTGCTCGCGCATCAAGGCCACCGCCGCCTTGGTGCAGAGGAACGGACCGGTGAGATTGACCGCCATGATCCTGCTCCAGTCGGCGTCACTGGTCTCCAGCACTGGCGCGAACACGGCGACGCCGGCATTGTTGACGAGAGCATCGAGCCGACCGAACCGGCTCATGATCGCGGCCATTGCAGCTCCCACGGCCGCTGCGTCGGACACGTCGCAGGTGATCGCCAGCGTGTTATCGGGATTGTTCAGCGCCGCTGCCGCGCTCGCCTGCAGCTCTCCCTCGATATCGAGCAGCGCCACACGCCACCCCTCAGCGAGAAAGCGCTTCGCCGTCGCCAGCCCAATCCCGCGCGCGGCGCCGGTGACGAGGGCAACTTTGGCGGGAGAGGAGGTCATGACGCGGTCCTTTGCTCGGGCCTGCGGCATGACAGTTTAGTCGGTCCCGCGCAAGGGATCGGAATTTGGGGCCGACATATCTGAAGCGGCCTTTACGGTCCCATCTAGCGGAAAAGTTGCGTACTTTCGTCTAACAACTGTAAATTTCTGGGAGAACCAGCAGAAAGAAATTGCGTTGTTTTTTCGTGTCCTGTTGTCGGCGCGGTCGCGCGTGGATCGTCTTCAGGAGGATGCTTTCCACGGAACTGTCCGATGACTGACCGCGAGCGCCTGATTCGAGACCTCTTCGCCGCCTATCTCGTCAACGACCGGCAACAGGTCGCCGACGCGCTGGCCGACGACTTCCGCTTCACCAGTCCCTTTGACGATGACATCGACAAGGCGGCCTACTTCGAACGCTGCTGGAAGGACACCGGCTGGATTGCGCGACACGACATCGAGCGCATTTTCGTCCAGGGCGACGAGGCCTTCGTGACCTACCGCTGTCTGGCAACAGATGGCAGGAGTTTTCGCAATACGGAATTTGTCGCCTTCGCCGGCGGCAAGGTTCGCCGCATCGAGGTCTATTTCGGCGCGGCCTTCCAGAACGGCCGGTTCGTGCCGCAGCTGCGGTAGCGGCCCGGCACGATTTCCAGAAAATGACCTCCGAAATAATTTCCGCGGTCCTGTCGGTTCTGTAAAACGGCGTTCGTCTTACAGGGGAGCGTGGGCCGGCCCGGCTGGCCCTGAGAGGATGTCCAGGAGGATATCCAAGAAAATGTCCAAGAGAATGTCACGGAGCACGTCGATGCGTTTCATGGTGATCGTCAAGGCAAACCAGGACACCGAGGCCGGCAAGATGCCGAGCACCGAGAGGCTGGCTGCCATGGGCAAGTTCAACGAGGAGATGGCGAAAGCCGGTGTGATCGAGGCCGGCGAGGGCCTGCACCCCACGATGAAGGGCGCCCGGATCAAGTACGGCGCGTCGGAGGCTGGCGTCACCCGCGGCCCCTTCGATCTGTCGCCCGACCTGATCGCCGGCTTCTGGCTGATCAAGACGGCCTCGCTGGACGAGGCGATCGGCTGGATGAAGCGTGCGCCATTCGATCCCGGCTCGGAGATCGAGATCCGCCAGGTATTTTCGGCCGAGGATTTCGGCGACGCCTTCACGCCCGAGCTGCGCGAGCAGGAAGAGCGCACCCGCGCATACGCAGCGAAGAAGTGATTCTCCTCCCGTCATTCCGGGGCGCGCGAAGCGCGAGCTATGATGCGCAATTGCGCATCAGAAAATCCATCGGGCCGCAGAGAATGTCGATGAATGGATTCATGGCCTGCGCCTCGCGGCGCATCCCGGAATGACAGCGAAAGCAAGGACACACCATGCGTTTCATGATGCTGATGATCCCGCTCGGCTACGAGAGTGCACCGGCGGACGTTCAACTCGATCCCGAGCGTGTCGCCGCGATGATGCGCTACAACGAGGCGCTGAAGGATGCCGGTGTGCTGATCACACTCGACGGCCTGCATCCGCCGTCGATGGGCGCTCGCGTCTCGTTTGCGACCGGCGAGCCTGTTGTGACCGACGGCCCTTTTACCGAGGCCAAGGAAGTCCTGGGCGGCTACTGGATGATCGAGGTTGCCTCGCGCGCCGAGGCGATCGCCTGGGCCAAAAAGTGCCCCGCGTCCGCCAACGAAGTCATCGAGATCCGGCAGGTACAGGAAATGACCGATTTTCCACCTGACGTGCAGGAAGCCGCCGCCGGCTTCGCGGACCTGAAGAAGTAGTCAACCACGACCCACAGCGTTCAATCGATCAACAAAGGGAGAAGCGGCCGATGAGCACCGACACCTATCTCGCCGTTTTCCTCGGCAGCAAGACCAGCCCGAAGATGGCCGCATGGAACGCGATGTCCGATGCCGAGCGCAAGGCGAAAGAGCAGGAGGGCATGGCGGCCTGGAAGGGCTGGGTCGAGAAGCACCAGGGCGCGATCCAGGCCATGGGCGGCCCGCTCGGCAAGACCAAGAAGGTCGACGGAAAGGGCGTCGCCGACATCGCCAACGAGATGGGGGCCTTCACCGTGGTCCGCGCCGCCTCTCATGAAGCCGCGGCGAAGATGTTCGAGAACCACCCGCACTTTGCGATCTTCCCCGGCGAGCGCGTCGAGATCATGCCGGTGCTGCCGATCCCGGGCGGTTAACCCTGGCTCTCTCCATTCCGGGGCGGCTCGACCGAGCCGGCCCCTTAATCGCGAGGGCGAGCCGTGGAAATACGGGTTAATCACGACCCATCGCCGCTAGTGACCTTCACCTCCGGCTCATGTAAAAGTCGTTCACATGAGCTGGCGCAAGGAGCAGGGCCGCGCCGAGCGCGGCTACCACCACGGCAATCTGAAGGAAGCCCTGTTGCAGGCCGCCCTCGGGCTGATCGCCGAAAAAGGCGCGGCCGGCTTCACCTTCGCCGATGCCGCGCGCATGGCCGGCGTCAGCGCGGCGGCGCCTTACCGGCATTTCCGCGATCGTGACGAACTGTTGTCCTCGATCGCCCAGCGCGGCTTCGAGCAGTTCGAGGCACGCCTGACTGCGGCCTGGGACGACGGGCGGCCCGACACCGTCACGGCGTTCGAGCGTGTCGGCAAAGCCTATCTCGCCTTCGCCCGCGAGGAGCCCGCCTTCTACAACGCGATGTTCGAGTCGGGCCTGCCGGCCGATGCCAATCCGGCGCTGCAGGCCGCGAGCGAACGCGCCTTCAACATCATTCGCGCCGCTGCGGAACGCCTCGCGGCGCTCGCCCCACCCGGCACGCCGCGGCCGCCGGCGATGATGATGGCGCTGCACATCTGGTCGATGGCGCATGGTATCGCCTCGCTGTTTTCCCGTGGCGACGGCGCGCGACGAAAACTGCCGATGTCGCCGGATGAACTGCTCGAGGCCGAGGTGCTGATCTATCTGCGCGGTCTCGGCTTCCCGACCGACCGCCGTCCGCCGGCGAAGGGCGCCGAGCCGCCGCCGGTGCCACCGGAGGCGTCCTCCGGTTCTGGCGTGCCGCCCGGCGGCCCCTGGGGCAAACCGAAATAAAATTGCGCAAATAATTCGCCCGCCCTGTCTTGCGGTCGGCTTGACAAAATCGAGGGATGGTCTAGCTATGTAAATGTTATTTACATTCACAACGGCGCTGGTGCCGTGATGGAGATGCGAAATGGCCTACACCGCTGATGTCAATCGATGGCGCGGCCCTTCGGACCAATACTATGAGCGCCCCCACATGCTCGATACGCCCTGGCATCCCGGCTGGATCGCCGTGACCATCCTCGGCTTCATCATCTGGTGGCCGATCGGACTTGCCCTTCTCTTTTTCACCCTCGGGAGCAGAAGAATGTCGTGCTGGAGCAACCAGGATCGCTGGCAGAACAAGATGGAGCGGATGCAGTACAAGATGGATCGCATGCGCAGCCGCATGGAGCGCCGCGGTTTCGGTTTTGGCTTCGGCCCACCGTCCTCTGGCAACCGCGCCTTTGACGAGTACCGCAGCGAAACGCTGCGCCGGCTCGAGGAAGAGCAGGTCGAATTCAAGAACTTCCTAGACCGTCTGCGTCACGCCAAGGACAAGGAAGAGTTCGACCAGTTCATGGCGCAGCACAAGACGCGCCCGACCCCGCCGCCGACCGACCAGCCGCAGGGCTGACGTCTTAAGGCCGACAATTCTCAAAGCCTTCAGGCGCATGCCCCCAAAGTCCTGATGGCCCCGAGCCGCCCCCCAGCGCAACCCGCAGGCGGGCGGTTTGGTTTTTGGGGGAGCAGATCGCCTTGGTCAGCTCGTCGGGGTGAGTTGCGCGCGAACCGACGTCAGGAAGTGTTCGTAGGCGTGGTCCACGATTTCGTTGAGTGATCGCGTTCGCGCGAACGTCGCCTTGGCCTCAGCAAGAAACTCGTCGCGGGTCGGAATCCTCGGCAGATGCAGATGCGTCAGCGCATCGACGCCGTCATGCGCGCGAGTGAGGATGTCGTGCAGCGTCGGCAGTTGCAGCTGGGCCAGATCGGCCCGGTGCAGCGCCGACGAGATCGCGTGCGCCAGAGCGTGCGCATCGAACCGCCCGGCAAGCTCGCGGGCTGCCCGATTGATGACACGGGCGCCGAGGGGTTGCTCGTTGCGCAGCACCAGTTCGGGCGGCGCCTTCATGCTCCAAACGATTCCGAACCAGGACAGGATCTTCAGGACGTAATAGGTCACGTCGATTTCCCACCAGCGAAAGCCCTGTCGCACGCTGCTCTGGTAGGCGTGGTGATTGTTGTGCCAGCCCTCACCCAAGGTGAGCAACGCCAGCAGCCAGTTGTTGCGGGAATCATCGCCCGTTACGTAGCGCTTGCGTCCATGCACATGAGCGAGCGAGTTGATGCAGAAGGTCGCGTGATAGACCAGCACCGTACTCCACAGGAAGCCCACGACCAGACCGGACCACCCCGCAACCAGGAAGCAGAGTACCGCAAGCGTAACGGCGGGCAGAAGTTCCAGCCGATGCAGCCACATCAGTTCCGGAAAGACCGTGAGATCGCCAACCTTCACCAGGTCGGTCGCGTCGTGCTGCCGGTAAAAAATCCAGCCGAGATGGCTGTACACGAAGCCGCGCTGACGCGGCGAATGCACGTCGTGTTCGGTATCGGAATGCAGATGGTGATGCCGATGCTTGGCCGCCCACCACAACACGCTTTTCTGCGCGCTGCTTTGCGCAAGGCAGGCCAGGATGAATTGAAACGCCCGGCTGGTCGCAAAAGCGCGATGGGAGAAATAGCGGTGGTAGCCTGCCCCGATTGCGAACATGCGCACGACATATAGCGACACGCAGATCGCGAGGGCCTGCCACGTGATGCCTGACCAGATCGCCGCAATGCAGCCGAGATGGACCAACAGGAATGGCACGGCAGAGGGGTACATGATGTCGTCGTGTTGGTCGTCGGCGGAGGCGTTGGGCGACATGTTTCAGAGTGACCTTGGGTGACGGGAATACTGGATTCACTTCGGCCGCGGCGAAGGCCGCCGCGCACGAAATACCCGCGGATGGCGGACCACCGCGGGGTCTTGAACGAGATGCTTTGCGTGGACATCCCTGGCCAAAGCAGCGTTCGGCCGAAAGCTCGGCTGACCATATGGTTGCGGGTGCCTGGCATGCAAGCTCGTAGCCTCACGGGGGAGCTGCGGTGTGGCGCCTCTGTAGCCACGCGTGTCGGTGACGCAGCGTGGCGCGCGGGCTGCCCACGGTCTATATTCGTCACGTGAGAAGGAAGCGTCAAAACACCGCAGGCGGCGATGGTGGGAGCTGCGATCATGCCGAGCGACAGCCTCTGGCCGGAGGTCCGCGGCGAAGCGCTACGCGCGGCGGCGGCCGATCCGATTTTCGGCAAGGTCCTTGCCGATGCCATTCTTGCCCAGGATGATTTTGCCGCGGCTCTGGCTGATCTGATCGGGCGGCGGCTTGGTGCCGGCGCGGCCGAGCGCGCGCGTTTCACGGCTTTTTCCCTCGATGCTTTTCGCGGCCAGCCGGAGCTGATCGAAGCGGCCGACCGTGATTTGCAGGCCATTGTGGACCGCGATCCCGCCGTCAGTGGCCTGTTGCCGCCGCTCCTGCATTTCAAGGGCTATGTCGCGCTGCAGGCCTGGCGCGTCTCGAACTGGCTCTGGCGTTGCGGCCACATCGACGCGGCACTGCTGTTTCAGAACGAGGCATCGAACGTATTGCAGGTCAGCATTCATCCGGCCGCCAGCATCGGGTCGTCGGTCTATCTCGACCACGCCACGGGCATCGTGATCGGTGCCAACGTCGTCATCGGCGACGAGGTCACCATCCTCCAGAACGTCAGCATCGGCCGCAGCGGCGAACTGCCGACGCGCTCGCCGCGCATCGGCCGCGGCGTCTTCATCGGCGCCGGCGCGACCATTCTCGGCGACGTCGGCATCGGCGATCTCGCAAAAATCGGTGCCGGCACGGTTGTGACCAGCGACGTGCCGGGCGGCTGCACTGCGATCGGCAATCCCGTGCGACTGACCAACTGCCCCGAATCCGCCTCGGCGGCCTGAGCCATCAATCGATCTCCAGGAGACGAGCAAATGAAGACGGCAATCGTGATCGGCGTAGGACCGGACCGCGGGCTCGGAGCCCGACTCTGCAAGCGCTTCGCGGCCGACGGGCTCAAGGTGATCGTCGCGGGCCGGACGCTGTCCGCATTGCAGGCGGTTGCCGGCGATATCGAGAAGGCGGGCGCGGCGGCCGTCCCCTTCGTCGCGGACGCGATCAGCGAGCGCGACATCGCCGCTCTGTTCGATGCGGCCGGCGAAAACCTCGATCTCGCCATCTACAACGCCGGCAACAACACGCCCGGCAAGATCATCGAGATGGAGGCAGATTATTTCGAAAAGGCCTGGCGGGTGGTCTGCTTCGGCGGCTTCCTGTTCGGCCGCGAGGCGGTGCGCCGCATGGCGCCGAAGAAGGCCGGCACGCTGCTCTTCACCGGTGCCAGCGCTTCGCTGCGCGGGCGCTCCGGCTGCGGCGCCTTCAACTCGGCGAAAGCGGGCCTGCGCACGCTCGCCCAGGCCATGGCCAAGGAATACGCGCCCGACGGCATCCATGTCGGCCATGTCGTGGTCGACGGCGCGATCGCCGGCGACAAGATCTTGACGCGGTTTCCGGATGCGGCCGGCCGCGAGGATAGCCTGATCGACATCGAGGGCATCGTCGATGCCTTCGCCTTCCTCTACCGCCAGCCCGAGCGCGCCTGGTCGTTCGAACTCGATGTGCGGACGTCGAAGGAGAAGTGGTGAGAAGACATGGGGTCTCCCGCTTACGCTTTGCTGCCGCGAGCCCCTCTGCGCTCCCTCTCGCAAGGCCCCGCAAGGGGGGAACTGACCGGGCCCGGAGCTGGCGGCTCCCGATCTGGAGGCATCCTTCAATCGCGCTCGCCGCGGTCAGGCCCCCAACCCCCGGCGCCGCCTGCCTTTCCGGCAGCCAAATTCGCCCGTGGTAACCGCACATTAACCATCGGCGGGCTCTGGTAATTCCAAACAATCGCGCCCAAAGCCCGAGGTCAGGGCCCGGGTCGAGGCCCTTAGTTTTGACATCTTGACAGGGAATGCAGACGGCCGGCTTTGGACGAGCCCTGCACCCCAGAAAGACAAGGCTTTGAGCGGGCTTGCCGGCCGCGCCGGTCCGCGCGGCTGTTGGGGAACCGGCAGCCATTTGCTGGCCGGGGACATTAGGTAACGATCGCCGTGAGAGGATACTGCTTATGAATCCGGCCGACGTGGCTCAGTCAGCCCTTCCGGTTGCCGCGTCCGCGGACGTGTCGCTGATCGCGCTGTTCTGGCAGGCTCACTGGATCGTGAAAGGGGTGATGCTGGGACTTCTGTCCTGCTCGGTCTGGGTCTGGGCGATCGCCATCGACAAAATCTTCCTGTTTGCCCGCACCCGCCGCTCGATGGATCGTTTCGAGCAGGCCTTCTGGTCCGGCGAGTCGATCGAGGAACTCTATCGCACGCTTTCGGCGAAGCCGACCCACTCGATGGCGGCCTGTTTCGTCGCGGCGATGCGCGAGTGGAAGCGCTCGTTCGAGAGCCATGCCCGCTCGGTCGCGGGCCTCCAGATGCGCATCGACAAGGTGATGAACGTCTCGATCGCCCGCGAGGTCGAACGGCTGGAACGCCGGCTCCTGGTGCTGGCAACCGTCGGCTCCGCCGGCCCCTTCATCGGCCTGTTCGGCACGGTCTGGGGCATCATGTCGAGCTTCCAGTCGATCGCGGCGTCGAAAAATACCTCCCTGGCGGTGGTGGCCCCTGGTATTGCCGAGGCACTGTTTGCGACCGCTGTCGGCCTTATCGCCGCCATTCCTGCCACTATTTTCTACAATAAGTTCACTTCCGAGGTGAACCGGCAGGCCCAGCGGCTCGAGGGCTTCGCCGATGAATTTTCAGCCATTCTGTCGCGTCAGATCGACGAGCGGGGCTGACGGACGGCATGTATGACGGCATGTATAGTGTGAAGGGTAATTTGGGCACCAGATCATGGGCATGAACGTCGCGGGTTCGTCCGGAGGCGGCGGCCGCCGCAGCCGGCGCAAGCCGGTCATGGCCGAGATCAACGTCACGCCGATGGTCGACGTGATGCTGGTGCTGCTTATCATCTTCATGGTGTCGGCGCCGCTGCTGACGGTTGGCGTGCCGCTCGACCTGCCGCAGACGCAGGCCAAGAGCCTCGAGCAGAACGATCAGAAGCCGATCCAGATGTCGGTCGACATCAAGGGCAAGGTGTTCATCAACGACACCGAGGTCGCGATCAACGAACTGGTGCCGAAGCTGAAAGCAATCACGGACGCGCGCGGCGGCCTCGAAGAGCGCATCTATCTGCGCGCCGACAAGAAGGCGGATTACGGGACCGTGGCCAGGGTAATGGGTGTGTTGTCCGGCGCGGGCTTCAAGAAGCTGGCCCTCGTCACCGAGGCGGATCAGGGGTCGTAAGCCGGTGAAGGTGAACGTCGACAAGACATTGGTTGCGTCGATTGCCCTCCACGTCCTCGTGATCGGATGGGGGCTGTTCACGTTTAGCAGCAGGGCTTTCGTAGCGCCCGAAGAGTCGCTTCCGATCGACATCATCTCCACCGATCAGCTCGCGCAGATCACCGCCGGGCAGAAGACGGGCAAAAAGGAAGAGCCGAAGCCCAAGGTCGAGAAGATCGCGGACGCGCCGTCTGACGAGGATGCCGTCGGCAAGGTCACCACGAAGAAAGAGCTGATCAAGACCAACTCGACGCCCGAGCCACCGCCGAAGCCCGCCGAGAAGCCGGTTGAGAAGAAGCCCGAACCGCCCAAGCCGGTCGCCGAGGCCAAGCCCAAGGAAGAGCCGAAGCAAGAGCCGAAGCCGCAGGAAAAGAAGCCTGATCCGGCCAAGGAAGATCCGATCGCCGAGCTCCAGAAGAAGCTGGAAACGAAGAAGCCGCCCAAGCCGCCGGAGCCCAAGGTCGCGGCGGTGCAGCCGCAGCAGCAGCCGAAGCCCAAGGAGCGCACGTTCGATCCCGCGCAGATCCAGCGCGATCTCGACAAGCGTGATCCGACGCGGCACGAGCTGACCGGCTCGGCGCTGAATGCGTCGGCGTCGCTTGGATCGAATACTGGCACCGCGGTCACTAATGTCGCGACCTGGCAAGGTGCGTTCATGTCAGCGGTCAGGCGCTGTTTCACGCCGACCTATAATGGGCAGGACGCCGATCAGTACGAAGCCGACATTGATGTCTCCATGAGGGTCGATGGATCGCTGGCATCCGAGCCGATCGTCGTTGCGGTGCGAGGACCGTCCCGGTCGATCGCCCAGGCGGTGGCGGAGAGTGGCAAGCGCGCCATCGTGCAATGTCAGGTCTATTCGTTCCTGCCAAAGCAGCAGTATGACACCTGGAAAACCATTCCGATGCGCTTCAGCCTGAAAGACATGTTGTGACATCCCAACAAAAAGAATTTTGTGATGAATGATGCTCGATTGATCACCCGCCGTCATTTCATGTCCGTCAGCGGATCGGCGCTGGCGCTGCTTGGGGGTGGGCGCGCCTTGGCCCAGGCCCAGCAAGGGCGGCTTCAAATCAATCCCACCGAATTCCAGCCGGTTCCGATCGCGATCACCAACTTCGTGCCGGGCTCGCCGTCGGACGGCGACGTCGGCAACGGCGTCACGCAGGTCATCACCAACAATCTGAAGCGCTCGGGCCTGTTCGCCCCGATCGACCAGGCCGCCTTCATCGAGCGCATCAGCAACATCGACGTCGCGCCGCAGTTCCAGAACTGGAAGACGATCAACGCCCAGGCGCTTGTCACCGGTCGTATGACACGGCAGCCGGACGGAAGGCTCAAGGCCGAATTCCGCCTCTGGGACGTGGTCTCCGGCCAGCAGCTCGCCGGCCAGCAATACTTCACCTCGCCGGAATATTGGCGCCGCATCGCTCACATCATCTCCGACCAGATCTATGAGCGGATGACCGGCGAGAAGGGCTATTTCGACAGCCGCGTCGTGTTCGTGGACGAGACCGGCGCGAAGGAGCGGCGCGTCAAGCGGCTTGCGATCATGGACCAGGACGGCGCCAATGTGCGCTATCTGACCCGCGGCGCCGACCTCGTGCTGACGCCGCGCTTCTCGCCGAACTCGCAAGAGATCACCTACATGGAGTTCGGCCAGGGCGATCCGAGGGTCTATCTCTACAACATCGAGACCGGCCAGCGCGAAATCGTCGGCAACTTCCCCGGCATGACCTTTGCGCCGCGCTTTTCGCCCGACGGCCAGCGCGTCATCATGAGCCTGCAGCAGGGCGGCAATTCCAACCTGTTCGTGATGGACCTGCGCTCGCGCTCGACCACGCGCCTCACCGACACGCCGGCGATCGACACCTCGCCGTCCTATTCGCCCGACGGCACCCGCATCTGCTTCGAGTCCGATCGCGGCGGCAGGTCGCAGATCTATGTGATGGCCGCGGGCGGCGGGCCGGCGCAGCGCATCTCCTTCTCCAAGGACGACACCAACGCGATGTATTCGACGCCGGTGTGGTCGCCGCGCGGCGACTACATCGCCTTCACCAGGCAAGGCGGCGGTCAGTTCTCGATCGGCGTCATGAAGCCTGATGGCAGCGGCGAGCGGCTCCTCACCTCCGGCTACCACAATGAAGGCCCGACCTTCTCGCCGAACGGCCGTGTGCTGATGTTCTTCCGCGATCCCGGCGGCAACAGCGGACCGTCGCTGTTCTCCGTCGATATCTCGGGCCGTAACGAATTGAGGGTGCCGACGCCGGGCTTCGCCTCCGACCCGGCATGGTCGCCGCTGCTGTCCTCGACGCCTGGCTAGAGCACGAGCCGGACCCGAAGGGCCGCGTTAGCGCAAAGTGCGCAGCGGGTTTCCCTCGCGACAAACGCGGAACGCGTTTGCGTAGAGATCATGCTCAAACAAAACTTGAAGCGCGATGACGATTCATGCTCATCGCATCGCGCTTTAGCGGGCTACGCTTGGCGCCGATCATTCGAACGCGCGCCTTTTTCTGAAAAGTTTGCGAGATGTTTTGGACCTGCAAGGATTCCTTTAGGTTGTGATAGGCAAGGTTTTCCCAGTGTCTTGGATCCATTGATATATTTCAATTGTTTGCTGGTCCAAACAACTCGACTTTAACGATGTTCCCTCAGAAAGACTTCACCTGAGCTGGGTAAAAGTACGCGGAAACAGGGATGCGCGTACAACCCAGATGCAGATCGAAAGCCAGAGCGTAGAGCCGAACCAACGCCAGGCCTCGTCGAAAATTTCGGCGGCTCTGATCGATTCCCTGTTCGAAGCGCCCGGTCCGCTGCTTGCGGGTATCGTCTTTGTGGCCATTGGGGCAGTCATCACCGCGCTCAAGACGGGACAGATTTTGACCTGGGCGTGTGTCGGGCTTGTCATATTCTCCGGAGCTGTCCGGCTCTTTGATTTGTACCGATTCCTGCCCCGCAAATCGGAACTGACCGCTGAAGAAGCCACACTTTGGCAGAAGCGCTATCAGATAGGGGCACTGATCCAGGCCGTTGCTATCGGCATATGGTGCTCCGCAACTCTGGTGAGCACCGATGATGCCGTCGTCCACATGATCTGTCTGTCCATCACCACCGGGATCGTAGGGGGAGGGGCAGGAAGGGCTTACGGACGGCCATCGATCTACCACCTGCAAGCCGCGCTCATGTTCGGCCCAGCCGTGATCGCGCTGGCGGCGCATCGTACGCCCTATTACGTGG
>JAEWFG010000386.1 GCA_023388935.1 Pseudomonadota bacterium
CCGGTGCTCGCGACCCAGACCCCCAACCAGAATGCGTTCGTCGGCTTGGCCTTTTCGCTGACCTTGCCCACCGGCACCTTCAACGATCCCGATGGCGGCGCGCTCACCTATTCGGCAACCGGCTTGAACGGAGCGGCGCTTCCCTCATGGCTGACGTTCAACGCGGCGACGCAAACTTTCAGCGGCACGCCGACATCCGCCAATGTCGGCACCGTCGGCGTCCAGGTCTCGGCAACCGATCCGGCCAAGCTCTCTGCCAGTGAGACGTTCAATATCGCCGTGGCGGCCGACGCGCCGCCGGTACTCGTGACCCAGACCCCCAACCAGAATGCGGTCGTCGGCTCGGCCTTTTCGCTGAGCTTGCCCGCCGGCACCTTCAACGATCCCGACGGCGGCGCGCTCACCTATTCGGCAACCGGCTTGAACGGCGCGGCACTTCCCACATGGCTGACATTCAATGCGGCAAACCGGTCGTTCAGCGGCACGCCGACATCCGCAAATGTCGGCACCGTCGGCGTCCAGGTTTCGGCAACCGATCCGGCCAAGCTCTCTGCCAGTGAGACGTTCAATATCGCCGTGACGAGCACACCCGCATCGGTGAGCCTGTTCACCGCCTCCAACACGCCGACACAGACCGGTTTGAATGACGGCTCGCCCTTGGAGGTCGGCGTGAAGTTCACCTCCTCGGCCGCCGGCCAGATCACGGCGTTGAAATTCTACCGCAGCCCCGGCGATACCGGCACGGATCTTCTCGACCTGTGGAACTCGACCGGCACCAATCTCGCCAGTGCCACATTCACAAACACTACCGCGACCGGCTGGCAGACCGTCAGCCTGACGACGCCGGTTTCGATCGTCGCCAACACCACCTATGTCGCATCGTACCATACCAACGGCGTCTATGTCGCGACCAGCAACTTCTTCACCAGCGCCGTCTCGAGCGGACCGTTGACTGCGCCGTCTTCCGCCTCGGTTTCCGGTGGCAATGGGGTCTATTCCTACGGCGGCACGAGCACCGTCGGATTGTTCCCGACCCATACTTTCAGCGCTACCAACTACTACGCCGACGTGGTGTTTCTGACTGGGTGAAGATGTGTATGCGTATGGAGGCTCGAACCTCTCTCCTACCAACAGTTTTAACTCCGCGAGCTACGGCGTCGACGTGGTCTTCAAGCGGCAATTGGCAACATAGGGGATATTGAATGCACGCCGAAATCTACACCGACGGAGTAGACGAGATCACAGTTGGGGGCTCGATCGTGCGCGTCGATCTTGTCAGTCTTTCTCCGACTGAGCGCGACGCCAACAACGCTCCGAAACGGGTGTTTTGCCAACGCTTAATTTTCTCAGTCGAATCTTTCGCCAATTCGGTTGAAGTCATGCAAAACGCACTCCAAGGGCTTGTTGACGCTGGTGTGGTGCGGCGCAATCAGCCGGCAGAACCGACGCGCATCCATCCATCTGGCGAGCGTGGTTCGCCAGGTCCGACCACCCCTCCTCGGTCTCCAAATGTCTCAAGCAATTTCCGCTGAAACCGAAGGCGTTCCCGAAACGCCTGCCACGAACTCCGAGGCAGGGCAGGAAACGGTGCCCTCTACGGCACTGGATTGTCTTTCCTGGATTGCAGGACAACACGGCGTCGATCTACCGGAGTCACGCCTGAAGCATGCCTACGCTGTCGACGGCATTCCCGTCCCGACCTACCGATTACTGCGCATGGCGAGGGATGCGGGCCTACGCGCACAGGGTACAAAACTCGACTGGGGCGCGCTGTTTCGGCTGGGAGAGGCTTATCCTGCTCTGGTCCGTCTCACGAACGGCAACTGGATCGTCGTTCTTGGGGCAGGGCAGGGAGCTGATCGAGCGGAGGCAGTCAGCGTGTTCGATCCGCTGGCGGAGCGCCGTGACGAACCCCTCGTTGTTGACAGAGACGTGTTCTGCGCTCGATGGACAGGCGAGGTCATCCTGATCAAACGCGAGCGTCTGGCTTCGAATGACAAGCCAGCATTTGGGTTGCGCTGGTTCTTACCTGAGCTTCTTGGTCAGTGGCGGCTATTCGTCGACGTCGCGATCGCAGCCATTGTGCTCTATGCACTTGGACTCGCTCTGCCGATCTTCTTTCAGCTCGTCATTGACAAGGTTCTCGTCCATGAGAGCTTTACCACGCTGTACGTGTTGGCCGGAGGAGCGACCGTCGCACTGGCGTTTGACGCGATCTTCGGCTTTCTACGGCGCTATCTGCTCCTCTATGCCACGAACAAGATTGATATCCGCGTCGCAACCAGGACGTTCGGTCACCTTCTGGGCCTGCCTGTCACCTTCTTTGAGCACATTTCGGCTGGCGTGCTGGTGAAGCACATGCAGCAGGCGGCACGGATTCGCGAGTTCCTGACCGGCCGGCTATTCCTGACTACGCTCGACGCGCTATCGCTATTCGTCTTTATCCCGGTGCTCGCGCTCTACAGCATCAAGCTGACGTGCGTGGTGCTGGCCTTTACCGCTGCGAGTGGTTGCGTCGTGACGATGTTGATGGGACCGTTTCGTCGGCGCCTTTTCAGCCTTTACCAGGCAGAAGGCGCGCGACAGGCGCTCCTGGTCGAAACGGTTCACGGCATGCGTACGGTAAAATCGCTGGCGATGGAGCCACTGCAAAACCGGGTGTGGGACGATCGCTGTGCGCAATCGGTGACGATGCGGTTCGGCGTCGAAAGAATATCCGCCGGTGCTCAGTCAGTAACGGGATTTCTTGAGAAGATGATGACTCTCGGCATCATCACGCTCGGAGCTCTGGACGTCTTCAGCGGCGAGATGACCATAGGCGCGCTGGTTGCCTTTAACATGCTTGCCGGGCGTGTCTCGGGACCGCTGGTCCAGATGGTGACTATGGTTCATGAGTATCAGGAAGTCGCGTTGGCGGTGAAGATGCTCGGCGAAGTGATGAATCAGAAGCCCGAACGTGACGGCAATCGTGAGGGGCTGCGGCCCGACATCGCGGGTGGGATCGAGTTTGAGAATGTCTCCTTCCGCTACGGATCGGAGGGGGCGCTGGCGCTCGATGATGTCTCCTTCACCATCGCCCCAGGTTCAATATTCGGGATTGTCGGCAGGAGCGGCTCCGGCAAGACAACGCTCACGCGCCTCATCTCCGGCATGTATCCGGTACAACAAGGTCTGTTGCGTATCGACGGATACGACTCGAGAGAACTTGATCTTGGGCACTTGCGGCGCAACCTTGGGCTGGTGTTGCAGGACAATTTCCTGTTTCGTGGTACGGTCCGTGAGAATATCGCCAGCGTTAAGCGGGACGCTACCTTTGCCGAGGTCGTCCGGGCCGCGCAGCTTGCAGGAGCCGATGAATTCATCGAACGCCTGCCGCGGGGCTTCGATACGATGCTCGAAGAGGATGCCTCGAACCTGTCGGGTGGGCAGAAGCAGCGCCTTGCGATTGCCAGGGCACTTATTGTGGATCCGCGCGTGCTGATCCTCGACGAGGCAACGAGCGCGCTCGACTCCGAGAGCGAGATGATCATCCGGCGCAATCTGCGCCGCATAGCGGAAGGACGAACGGTCATCATCGTCTCGCATCGCCTGTCGATGCTCTCGGATGCGAACCAGATCCTGGTGATAGATCGCGGCCGCATCGTGGATGTTGATCGTCACGATCGGCTGTTGTCAAAGTGCACGATTTACAGGCATCTCTGGAACCAGCAGACCAGGCAAAGCGCATGACCGAAGAACGACAATCGCGGCCCAATGCGAGGTCTGATGGCTTGGTGCCGTTGAAGACGGTTGAGCGACGCCGGCGAGGGCTATTCAGATCCGCCCTGCGACGGCCGCAGGTGGTAGCGGAATTCCAGTCCGATGCAATCGAGGTCGAGCACCGGACGCCGCCACGCGTCGCGCGGGCGACGCTCTATTGCGTCGTCGCACTTATTCTCACGGCGATTGGCTGGGCAACAGGGTCGCAGGTGGACATGATCGTCACAGCGCAGGGCAAGCTGATTACCACGCGCCCTAATCTCGTCGTGCAGCCGCTGGAGACATCCGTTATCCGCGAGATCCACGTAAAGGCGGGCGACCGGGTCAATCGCGGAGACTTGCTGGCTACGCTTGATCCGACGTTTTCGCAGGCGGATCTCGATCAGCTGCAGAATAGGGTTGCTGCCTTCGATGCTGTGATCAATCGGCTGCGGGCCGAGCTTGGCGGCCACGAATTTGTCGTGGGCGAAGCCGCTAACGCCGACGATATCCTCCAGCGCAAGATGTTCCTGCAGCGCAAGTCGGCCTATGAAGCCCAGATACAGAACTACGATGCACAAATCGCATCGGCGCAGGCCAATCTGAAGACCGCTCAGGATGAAGAGACGGTGCTGGTACAACGTCTCGAGACCATGAAATCGATTGAGACGATGCGTGCCACGTTAATGGACAAGGAAGTCGGCTCGAAGCTCAATCTGTTGCTTTCGCGTGATGCCCGTCTCGATGTTGAGAGCAATTTGGCCCGCATCCGCGGCAGTATTGCCGACAATTCGCATCGCGTGGACAAATCCACGGCGGATCGCAAGGTGTTCGCCGAGGATTTTCGCAAGACCGCTTATCAGGATCTCGTCGAGACCCTGGCCAAGCGGGATAGTGCTGCGGAAGACCTTAAGAAGGTCGAACTTCGTCGGCAACTGATCGTGCTGAAGGCGCCAGCTGACGCCATCGTGCTCGAGATCGCGAACCGTACGGTCGGTTCGGTTGTCCGCGAGGCCGAAACGCTCTTCGTGCTGGTCCCTCGGGGCGTCCCGCTGCAGGCCGAGGTCAATGTCGAGGGGCGGGATATCGGCCAACTGTCGATCGGCCAACCGGTGCGCATCAAGTTCGAAGCATTTCCATTTCAGAAATACGGAACGGCGACGGGCAGCGTTCGCGTCATCAGCCAGGACGCGTTCTCGCCGGACCCGAAGGCCGAGGGGGGACACCGGACAACCGTTCCCTACTATCGCATATTGGTTGATTTGACCAATACCGATCTTCGGCTGCCGGCGGAACGCATACAATTCATCCCCGGCATGGCCGTGACTGCCGAAATGAAGGTGGGACGGCGCAGCGTGATGTCCTATTTCCTCTATCCACTGCTTCGCGGATTGGATGAAAGCATCCGGGAATATTGAAGCGTTCTATGCACTCTCGATTCCCTATGTGGTCTCGTCGAAACCCATTTTGCTCCAGCGGCGAACCTTATCGAAGTCGTCCGTGAAGATTGGCTAAGCGATTGAGCTAGAATCGCATTTGTCGTTGTGGACTGTTTTGCGATTGCAGGGCTTTGATGCTTGGGCTTCGGAACCCCGCATTTTCATTTTCGGGATTGAACGAAGCCGCTGGCGCGGCATGTAGGGAGGCATAGCAAGGATAGCCTCCTGTCTGAGAGGATTGTGGGTTTTCGAAGCCCAACCCTTTATTATTACAGTCGCCACGATGGATGCGAGCAAGCCTCGTTCTTGGCGTTGAGCTTGATCGGCCGCATCACTCGCTCGACCGCATTCGTGTCCATCTCGATGCGCCCGTCATCAAGGTAGAGCGTCAGACCGTCCCAATGACGCAGCGCATAACGCAAAGTCTTCGCCGTGTCGCTCTTCTGTGCAAGGTGATCAAGCGTTGCCTCGAACCACTCCTTCAAGGCTGCAGCCGGAGGTTGGGCATGCGCTTGTCAACCCGCGCGGCGCTCGGCATCGGATCGGCCGCGGAGGGCTCTCTCGACCGCGTAGAACTGGGCGATGCGCGCAAGGGCCTCGCGGGCAACCGGAGCTGGCGCAGGCGCCGCCTCGCGCTCGATCTTCACAAACTGGCGCCGCAGATGCGACCAGCAGAAGGCGAGCGTCCCGGACAGGGCGTCCACACGCGTCTCTCGCGTCATGGTCTTGTAAGCCTGATAATCGTCGCAGTGGATGATGCTGCGATAGCCCTTATAGCGGACAATCAGGATGAGAGTCTCACCCTGATCGCCGCCGCGCAAGCCCTCAAGCAGCCGCAAGCCATGAACGGCCCCACGGCCCGGTGCATAGGCGTAAATATAAACCACGCCAGGAGGGTCAGGTCCGGCCCAGTATGGGGCGACAATCAGGCTGAGAACGGAGTTTCACCCTGATCGCCGCCGCGCAGGCCCAGGGCTGTCATCGTGCGATAGCGCCCAGAAGTAGCCGGTTTTCGTCCTGCCGCGCCCCGGATCCAGCACCGGTGCCGGGGAAGGCGAGCGTGGAACGGTCGATGGCGATACCGTGCGTCGCCAGCATCAGCGCCCGGTTGTAGACGATGCTGCCGCCGGCTTCCCCGATGACGGCCGTCTTCATGCGGTCGTAAAGGATCTCATGGGGATGCCGCCGATCGCCTCGAACGCCGCGATATGGCAGCGCAGAACAGCCTGCATGTCCTGATCCAGGACAAACCGCGCCCAAATCAGCCGGCTGAAGCCGAGCACAAAGGAGAACAGCCAGACGATGCGGGTGACCGCCGGCTCATCCGTGAACTGCACCTGGAATTGAGCAAAGTCGACCTGGGCCTGGACACCCGGCGGCGTCTCGAAGCGGATCTCAAAGGCTCGCAATGGGGCCGGACGAATCTCGCGCAGCACATGACAGCGGTGTAGCCGCCGTCGTAGCCGCGTTCACGCAGTTCCCGCAAAAGCCGGCGGCCGGTCAGCTCGGGATAAGCCGTCACACGCTCGCGCAAATAGGAAACGAATGGATCGATCCGCCGCTGGCGCGGCTTGCGCCGGCGGCTCCAGACCACGAGCGATGCATTTGCGAACGGTCTTTCGGTCGACCCCGAGTCGGGCGATCGCCGAGACTGTCAGTCCCTGCCGATGAAGATCAAGTATCATGATGACTTCCCCAAGCTTGATCACCGGACCCGCTCCCTCGTTCTGGGTGGAGCAGGATCGGGTGATCGATTCGCCGCCCATCCGCCCATCCTCAGGGCGCGCCCTGAGGATGGGCGGCATGATCAACTGGGGATTTTTCAAACGGCGCTTCTGGGGAGAATTACTCAGGCATCAACAGGAGGTTCTGGGATTGACGCGATCCTCGGCTGCTTCGAGAGCCGCGACGGCCTCTTCGATGTCCTCCAGCAAAAATTGTAGCTGATCAGCGTCCAGCTTTTCCGAGGACCGACCGAACTGCGCATCTTTCGCAAGCTTGAGCAACCGCTCGAGCCTGGCGCAGCGATCCAGCAGAGCCGCGGCAAAGACACGCAGCTCGGCTGGATCGCTCGGCAGCTCATCAGGCAAATCACTCATTGGCCGAGTCTGCCATGCTTCGCGCCCCAATGCAGCGAAGATTTTATTCCCTACGCAAGTGCTTTCGGCTGCGGGATTCGAGGCGCGTGCATGCGCGTCCAATCCATGCCGGCCAGAAGCGCGGACAGTTGCGCGGCATTCATCCGCATCACGCCGGCCACGATGGGAGGCCATTTGAAGCCGCTGCTATCGAGTCGCAGGGAAGACCACCGCTACTCCCTTCATCGGATCATGGCCCAGCGTCTCTTTCGCCAGCAGGGCCAAGCCCTCCGCACCCTTCCTGAAGTCGACAGGTTGGGTCGCAACGTAGATCATGAGGCTTCTGGGTGGCGTCAGCATGAACGTGTCCGTCGGAGCGCAATGAACACATCACTCAACACAGCAAGGCCAGGCGTCCCGCGCACCTCCACGCGGGCCCCCTGGAACTCAACTGTCACGACGGCTGCATCCGGTGATCGGGAGGACTCCGCGACCGCCGGTGGCGATGATTCCGACACCAAAGGCACGAACGATAACGTATTCGCCGGAGCTGGCAGCACCAATTGACCTAAACGCGCCCGCCGCCGCCACTCATGCACCTGCTGCGGCCGGCAGCCATGGCGGCGTGCAACATCCGTTACAACCGCGCTTGGCTCGAGGCTTTCCGCGACGATCTGGGCCTTTAAATCATCCGGCCACTGCTTGCGACCCGAGCCAGCATACACTTCGATACGCGGCGACAACGGTCGTCTTGTGTCGTCCGAATGGTCGTCCATTGTGAGCACCCTTGCTGAAGATGACTCTTCTAGCGGCGCTCTCACGATTGCGTACGAAAATTCTCAAGGGCCTCAACGCCACGCTTACGAATGAACGGCAGTGGTCTGAACGAGTTTGACATGGCTTGCGCCGTACCCGCCCCGGGCGCGGGCCGCCGCAGGGCGCATACCTGTGAACTTCTCAGTGGCTCGATATCGACTCAGTCTTGCGTCGCTCGCTCCGCAGCCAGGGCCTCTCGGTAAATATCCTCGCGAATTCCCCACCTGCCAGTTCGAATCCCGGAGCGAATTATCTTCGCTGGATTTCCAGCGACAACTGAATGTGAAGGGACATCGGTGGTGACAACTGATCCGCTACCCACAATACACTGATCTCCGATTCGGACGCCTGGCATTATGATTGAGTAAGCGCCAATGAAGCAGTTTTTGCCGATGTAGGTGTCGGACATAACCAAGCGTGACATGTCATGCGTTAAAACAACGGCGTGGAAAGCGATGTAGGTGCCATCATCAATATGCACACCACTCGGATTCGTTAGATCTAAGTTGGCCCTAAGGGAGATCTTGACAGTGGGGTGGATGTCCATTTTGACGATTTTGCGGAGGAACCATAGGCGCAAACGAACCAAGGTTTCTCGCATGTACAGCCCGCTCGCAATCAGCAAATTGCGATTTTTTCTAGGAGTGGGAAGCATCAAATCCGTACTCCCGAAGGTATGGGCGCCGAAACACCCCGAAGGCTAATATAAATCAGCATGGAAGTACTCGCACGCCCTTTCCCGGCGCTTGAATCGCTCCTCAGAATGCCAAATCTGTCTTCCTAACCGGATAAATGGCTTGGTTCGCTGGACGTGCAGCATCGCGGATCACGTCGTAAAGAGCGGTCTCCAACAGATCAGTCGCGTCGGCCCAAGTATAACGCCTGGCCGTCCTAAGTGCAGCTTCCGACATACCTCGCCATTTCGCATCACTTAGCCTCAATATCTCTACTAACCTGTCGGCAAGTGCCTTAGAGTCCTCCACTTTCACCAAAAAGCCGTTGACGCCGTCTTCCACGACGTCTGCTGCCCCACCAATGCGTGTTGAAACGACCGGACATCCACATGCCATTGCCTCTAGCATCGGAAGGTGAAAGCCTTCGCGCCGGCTACCGCACAGCCACACATCGCATCGGCCGTAGAGCCGCCGAAGTTCATCCTGGGGCGGGCGATAGTGAAACTCTACCCAGTCGGGCAAGGCAAGACGCGACGAAATCCGCTCCGCCCCGAAAGCCACCACACGCAGAGTACCCAGTTGTTGTTTGACTTTCTCGAGCGCCGCCAGGCTCATATCGACTCCCCTCAGATGAAGAGTCGAATAAAGTATTCCCACCGTCGGCTTCTCCCGTTTGCCTCGTACCGGCGCATGGAATTGTTCCGTATCAACGCTATTGGGAACCAGATGAACATTCAAATCGCCGAAGCGATCCCGCGCGAGATCGACCAACCATTTGGACACTACTATCTTATGTAAAGGTAGTTGCCAGGCTGCATCTATCGCTCGCTCCCACCGGCCCGGAGAGGTTTCGTATCCCTGCAACAGAATTGCCTTTGCCCCTTTTTGGGGCGACAGCGCGGCTACTCCTCGCGCGGTTTTCCAATATGTCGCTAAAACTACGTCCGCATCCGGCACGTCATCGTCTACCACTGGCCTGAACGATTCCAGCAAACGGTGCGGCACGGTACAATCGTCAAAAAATGATGGTTCTGGCCCCGGCTCTTTCGGCCATCCCCTGCCGAGCATAAGCGATTTCAACTTCCCCGATAAGCGCCTCTTTGGCTGCGGCTGTGACACGACTGTTACCTCATGTCCACGCTGATACAGTCGTTCGGCGTAGATCGAAAGCACCCGAATTCCACCGGACAACACAGCAGGAGGCAGCACGAACGTCACGCGCATATGTTCACCACATCTAAGTTTTTCGTCTGGTACGAAAGAGTCAAAAGATCAACAGCGCAACTGAGCAGCTCAAAAGGAATGGACTTGGTACTTGTACCAGCAGCTATCGAGCTAATTCTGCTCGCAACGCGCTCGCGGCCTCGTCGATATCACTCTCATCCATCTGCGCGTAAATTGGTAGCAGGATCGACCGATCCTGCACGAGTTCGGATTGACGAAGGTCGTGGCGCCGTGCCGCCATGATATAGGGCGGTTCGCGGTGAGAACACATGATACCGCGGCGCGTCGATATTCCCTTGTCGAGCATGTTTTGCATGACTGACCGCTGGTCGAGCCGGTCCGGAAGGCGGACGCAGTAGCTCTGCCAGTTGGATCTTACCCACTCCGGCTCTTTGGGAAGGCGCAAACCCTCCAAATTTCCAAGTAGCTCAGCGTATCTGGCAGCGACGGCGCGGCGTCGCGCCACCAAATCCGGAAGACGCTCGAGCTGCTTACGCCCAATCGCCGCTTGGATATCGGTCATCCGGTAATTAAAGCCAATCGTCAGATAATCCTCGAAAATGACCTGCCGTGAACCGTGCCGCACGGTGTCCGGGACGCTCATGCCGTGCTGTCGCAGCAGCCTGAATTTGCGGTCGAGCTCGGGGTCCGAGGCGGTGAGCATGCCGCCTTCGCCGGTCGTGATCACCTTCCGGGGATGGAAGGAGAAGCATGCGATCCGACCGTGCGGTTTTCCAACCCGGTCCCAGCCGCCGTTCATTCGGATCTGACTGCCGGCGGCGCACGCGGCGTCCTCGATCAAGGTGATGCCGTGACGATCGGCGATGGCGACGAGCGCGGCGAGGTCGCAGGGCATCCCCATCTGGTGGACCGCGATGATCGCGCGAGTGCGCGAGGTGATCGCTTCAGTCACGCGCTCCGGATCGATGTTGTAGGTGTCCGGGTCGATGTCGACGAAGACGGGGGTGGCGCCACAATATCTGACGCAATTGGCGGTCGCGATAAAGGAGTGGCTGACTGTGATCACCTCATCGCCGGGGCCGACGTCCAGCGCGACCAGGGCAAGATGCAAGGCGGTCGTGCAGTTAGAAACGGCGCACGCATGGGGCGCGCCGACCAGCGTCGCAAAGTCGCGCTCAAAGGCCGCCACTTGGGGGCCTTGCGAAACCCAGCCGGAGAGCACGGCCTCGCGCGCGGCTTCGGCCTCTTCGTCGGCGAGGAGTGGCAGTGCGATCGGGATCACGAGGCGACCGCTTCTTGCTGGCGGGTCGCAGGGATCGATCCGCGTTCCGCGCGCCACCACTTCACGAGATCGGCGAGGCCCTGCTCGAGCGGCACGGTGGTACGGAAGCCGAGCTTTCGCTCCGCATTCGCAGTCGACGCCAGCCGCCGCGGTACCGGATTGATCGAGCGCTCCGGCGCGAACTCCGGCGTCAGGTCGCGATGACCCATGACTGAAGCAAGCGCCTGCGCGAGCTGCACCAGGCTGGTTTCGGTTCCACTGGCGACGTTGAAGACATCGTCGCTGACCCGGGCCCGAGCCCCGAGGATATTGGCGCGTGCGACGTCGCGAACATGGATGAAGTCCATGGTCTGCTGGCCGTCACCGAAGATGATCGGCGGCAGTCCGGCTTCGAGCCGCTCCATCCAGCGGATCAACACTTCGGTGTAACGGCCGTGGATGTCCATACGATCGCCGTAGACGTTGAAATACCGGAACGCGACGTAGTCGAGCCCATGCGTGTCGTTGAACGAGCGGAGCAGCCCTTCGTTGAAGGCCTTGGCGGCGCCGTAGAGGGTCCGGTTGTCGTAGGGGTTCTGCCGCTCGGTGGTCGGAAACTCATCCGCCATGCCGTAGACGGATGCGGAAGAGGCGGCAATCACCTTCTCGATGTTGTGCTTCACGCACAATTCGAGCAGATCGAAGGTGGCGTCTACCATGACTTCCTTGGCAAGGCGTGGTTCGGCGGCGCAATGGGTGATGCGCAGGGCGGCCTGGTGGAAGACAATGTCGGCGGCCTGGACAAGCGATGCCATCAGATTGCCGTCGCGGATATCGCCCTGGACCATGCGGACCGGCCCGCGGCTCATCGCCCCCTGGAGGTTCTCGGGCCGCCCCCTGATCATGTTGTCGAGCGCCACGATCTCGATGCAGTTTTCGTCGCACAGGAGGTCGATAATATGGGAGCCGATGAACCCAGCTCCGCCGGTGACCAGAATTCGTTTCCCCTTCAGATCAGCCAAGACGCTCTCCCGTTATTGAGCTTATTGAGCCATGCCGAAAAACGGCTTTCGTGAAGTCGGTCCGTCGCCGAGCGCCTAGGCGGCTTCGACGACCCCCACTCTCTCCAACTGTTCCGCAACTTCGTTCACCTGTTCCGAGCGCAGTTCCGGATAGATCGGAAGCGAGAGGAATTGATTGGCCAATCTTTCGGTGACCGGGAAATCGCCGGCGCGGTAACCGAGATTGGCGTAGGCCTTCTGCAGATGGACCGGCACGGGATAATGAATGCCCACGCCGATGCCCGCTTCCTGGAGCGCGGTCAACATCTCGTCGCGGCGGGGCAGGCCAAGCGCATAGACGTGATAGACATGCCGGCTGTGCGCGGGCGGCTGCGGCCTCGCGATCGGGAGCATCGCCAGAAGACGATCGTACTGTGCAGCCACCGATCGGCGCGCCTCGGTCCAGGGCTCGATGTAGTTCATCTTCACGTTCAGCACCGCGCCCTGGATGCCGTCCATGCGATAATTGTAACCGGCGACGACGTGATTGTATTTGGCTTCCTGTCCCCAATCGCGAAGCAGGGCAACCTTGCGGGCAAGCTCCGGCTGACTGGTCACGACTGCGCCGCCTTCGCCATACGCTCCGAGATTCTTGCCCGGATAAAAGCTGAAGCAGCCGAAATCGCCGATCGATCCCGCGCGCCGTCCCTTGTATTCGGCTCCGTGAGCCTGAGCAGCGTCCTCGATCACGACGAGCTCGCGTCGCCGGGCGATCTCCATGATCGGATCCATGTCGGCCATCAGGCCGTGCAGATGGACCGGCAAGATTGCCTTGGTCCGCGGCGTGATCGCGGCCTCGATCAGGGCTGGATTCATCGTCCAAGTGACCGGGTCGACGTCAACAAAGACCGGCTTTGCGCCGCTGTAGAGCACCGCGGCGGTCGTCGCGACGAAGGTCATCGACACCGTAATGACCTCATCGCCGGCGCCAATACCGGCCGCGAGCAGGGCCAGATGCAGCGCCGAGGTGCCACTGCTGACCGCACTGCAATGGCTGGTACTGCTATAGCTGGCAAAGCGCTCTTCGAAAGCTGCGACTTCCGGTCCCAGCACGAATTGCGTGCTCTCGATGGCACGCGCGACCGCGGCATCGACTTCCGGCTTGATCTGGCGATACTGGGCTTTCAAATCCAAAAACGGTATCAATGTCTTGATCCCTTGCCTGTCGGGCGTCCAACCCGGTCGCCGCCGATTATCTATATTTAAATAGCTCAGTCGAATTAAATCAAATCACATTGATAAACAAATGAAAATAATTATCTGCGCGGGATAAATTTAATTGGTAAACTGAGCCCGCGCGCTCGGGTCAGGCGGTCGCGCGGGCGGCTACCATGAGAGTTCCTGCCTCAGAGGCGGGCATGAGGCGAGCAGGCACCCCTGCCATGATCGCACCGGGCGGAACATCCTTGGTCACCACGGCGCCGGCACCGACGATGGCGCCCGCGCCAATGGTGATGCCGCAGAGGATAGTCGCGTTAGAGCCTATCGACGCTCCCTTGCCGACACGGGTTGGTTCCACGGTCCAATCGGCAGCGCGCTGAGGCCGGCCGTCCGCCGTTGTCGCCCTCGGATATTTGTCGTTGGTGAACATGACGCCGTGTCCGATGAACACCTCGTCCTCGATGCTCACGCCTTCGCAAATGAAGCTGTGCGACGAGATCTTGCAGCGGGCGCCGATCTTCGCTCCGGCCTGGACCTCGACAAAGGTGCCAAGCCCTGTCTCGTCTCCGATCGAGCAGCCGTAGAGATTCACAAGATCCGGGTGGAGGATCCGGACGTCCCGGCCGAGCTGCACGTCTTTTGTGATAGGCATTACAATTGCTCCCCGTGCGTCTAGCGGATAGAACCTGATCTAGTACGGCTCGCCAACTTCAGAGCCGGCAAGCGAAGAAAGCTGCCCGCGGCCAAGTGCAGCCGGGGCAAAAGTGGATGATCCGTCACGACCATGCCTACGAGCCAACAAATGGCTGTGGACGCGCCCGCCAGCCCCAATCCAAAAACCTGTCGCAGCAAATCTTGTTCTACCATCACCGCGCAGATTATCGCACCTGCGGAGCTAACAAGCGTTACAATTCCGCTTTTGAATATTGTTCGAACAAGATCAAGCAGTTTTATGTCAAGGTGGCGACTGATGAGATAGATCGCGACCGTTGCTTGGAATGGCAGTGTGAGAAGCGCCGACGCTGCAACCGCCTGGACGCCAAAAAACGAAGCGAAAAATACGAGCACTAGCGACGGCGGAAGCGAAATCAAGGACGATTTAAGCGCGTCGTTCACGCTGCGGAGAGCTACGAGCATAGGATATGTGAGACAACTGGCGAACAAAGACATGTAGGCAACACATATCACGCGCACCAGAGGAACGACTTCTGCCCAAGTTGGACCGAGCCAGAGCGATATGATTGGGTGCGCCATAATAGCAATGAATGCAAGACACGGCCAATAGACAGCTGTAAGAAGCTCAATTGCAACTAGATAGACGCGCTTCAGGTTCCCGTCTGCTTGTGCCTGCGCGGAGATTGCCGGCATGATAACAGGAGATAAGACTTGACCAACGAGCATATCAAAAATCTGTATGACGCTGTATGCTCGGCTGTAGAGACCAACCGAAGCGAAATCTAGGATACGCGCAAGGAAGATTTGCGGAGCAAAGTTATATAAAGCATTGATAACTACAACAGCACCTGAATACATTCCGAACTTCATCACGTCCGGATATTCCCAAAGAGAAAGGCGGAAAATTCGCGTATCTTTGTAGTATACGATCAGCAGAGCCGAGAGAACGAGATTTCCCGCAACAGCCCCCCAGATCGGCGCCAAGAAGCTGTAGTGCAAGACTGCCAGTACGATAGAGACCGCCACCGAAACAAAATTCGAGGCGAGATTACAAATGGCAACCTTGCCGAATTCCATCTCCCGGCGAAACAGAGCCGATATGGTCGTCGAAAAGGGCGTCAACGCAAAACTCAGCGTCGCAACAGCAATGCCGATGGCTAAATCATCTTGCTTAAAGAACCAGACTAGCGCGTCACGGCTCATGAAAAGCGCGGCGCCCATTACTATCGAGATGCAGAATGTGACGGTAAACGCCGTTCGAATATCTTGTCTAGAAAGCACAGCCTTTTGAATGAGATAGTTGGCCCCACCGAACTCCTGAAAAGGCAAGACAATAAGGATGACTATTGCGTTGATGATCGCATAGATTCCGAATTCGCGAGGTGTTAGCAAGCGGGCGAGAACAGCAGTGGACACAAAAAGGAGCGCAAACCTTCCATAGCGCTCAAGTGCTGAGAAGACTATCGAACGATGAATGGGATTCATGACCCTCGGAAGAACCTCTGGTACCCAACCCACGGTATTTCGATTGAAGAGTTCAGGAAACTTGCTTCCTAATCCTGAGAGGTTGCGTCAACGGAATGGGTCTGCCTTGCTCCGCGATTGAACGAGACGCGGCCTCAAGGACTTCAACAACGCGCAGACCGGACGTCCCGCTTGAAATGGGAGTCTTGCCGCTGCGCAGACAGTCGATCAGATGGTCTACTTCGGTCTGCAAAGCCTCCTTAGCGGAAATATGCGGCGCCCACATATCTCCCGCCCGATACCCGATCCTGAGCTGATGTGCTTTTTCAGGCAAACCATTCAACGTTATTCCCTTATCGTAGACCTTGATCTTCTCAGTCGGTTCGACATCGTCATATACGATCATCTTACGACTGCCGGCGATAAAGGTCTGCCTAACCTTGATTGGCGAGAGCCAGTTGACGCTGATGTGCGCCACACAGCTGCCTTGAAAGAAAAGCGTGATGTGGGCCATATTCTCGGGTGAACCGGCGACGTGGCTTGAACCCGTAGCCGAAACGGCGACGGGTTCATCATCAAGAATATGCTGAATGATGGATATATCGTGGACTGCTAGATCCCAGATGACGTTTACGTCGCTTTGAAAAAGACCAAGACTTGATCGAATACTGTCGTAGTAAAAAATATCGCCGAGCACGTTTTCCGCAAGAAGCTCACGAATTTTCTGCACGGCGGGCGTATATAGAAATGTATGATCCACCATCAAGATCAGATTACGCTTGTCTGCCTCATCGATAAGGCGGCGCACCTGGTCGGACGTTGGCGCCAGCGGCTTCTCCACAAAAGCGTGCTTTCCCGCCTTCAATGTGGCGAGCGCCAGATCATAATGGGTATGAACAGGCGTCGCGATTACCACAACGTCTATTCGAGGATCCTGTAGAAGATCCTCGAAATCCGAGGTTGTCATGATATCCGGGTGCCGGCGCTTGCTGAGGGCGAGCCTCGCCGGATCGAGGTCGCTAACAGCGACGACGCGCGACGATTCGTTGTTTGCGAAATTTCGTACAAGATTTGGACCCCAATAGCCGTATCCAACAACACCAACGCCGATCAATCTATTCGACATGTCACCACTCCGCATAACTGGGGGGGGGGCCGCAGCCGGACGTCGACTCCAGTGAGGCAAACGTCGCATAATCAGGCGTCTAATCAAATATCTTTCACTCTTTTCAATTAGCCCAGAAATTTGCATAAATCTACATTTATAATATAATTAATTAACGACTGACGGCATCACGATTGTTTTCCCGGTTTCTAGCCCAGCGATAGGTGAGCTTGTTCTTCTGCCCCACCCGCATCTCATCCTGGAACCACACCTCTACCGGCGTGTCCGGCGCAAGGCTGCTGTGGATTTGCTCCACGCGAGCGTGGAATTTTTTTTAAATGCCTCGATCGCCTCGGGATCCTGCTTGTACGCTTCTCGGCCGGGCGCTGACATGTGAGAAGCCGAGGTCCTTGAGGGCTCGATAGACCGTATCGTCTGATACCGAGATGCCGAACTCCTCATGTAGCCGCATGATCAGGTCACAGGCCCGCCAGCGCACCACGCCATGGATGGGCGGGCTCGGCCCTTCGTCCACAATCCGCGCCAGAAACGCCCGGTGCTCCGTGGCGAGCTTCGCCGGCGCACCTGGCGCGGGAACATTGATTAGACTATTAGGCCCTTGCTCGTTGAATCTGATCACCCAGTCGCGTAGCGTCTGCCGGTCCATCCCACCGACCTTGGCCGCCTCCGCCCGCGATGCGCCATCGAGCACCGCAGCGATCGCCAGAAGGCGACGGACCTGATCGCTGTCCTTCGCTCGCCGGGCCAGCCGGCGCACCTCAACCGCTGCAAAATCCGTTCGAACCGCAATCGCCCGGCCCATGGCAACTCCCTCCAGTTGCCATGTTGAATCCATCAATCCTCTGATTTGGGAACGCCCGCCGTGAGTCACCACCCCAGCGGATTGATATTACAGGCACATAAAGGCGCGACGTTTGATCTGGTACTCAATTCCAAGCTTAATATGAGCACGGCTGTGGCGCCAGCAGATCCCCGGAAAGCCCGCGGAACTGCGTAGCGCCACGCGGCCTCGCCTTTAAATAATTTAAATATTTAATTTGACCAAATGCTCCGGTTAAAATATAAAAACCGGAACAGTTTCCAACCGAAGTCCGTACAGCGCCCGAAGTCGTGTTATTCGATTAACGGAAAGCAATTCCGAATTCGCGCGTTTAAAGGGATCAGCCCATGCTCCAGAGCATCATGCTGCAGAAGGACGGATCGCATTCGCTTGGGTCGCGCGCCTATCGCCCAAAGTTGTTGGCAGTCTCCTCGGGCGGAGGGCATTGGGTACAACTGTTGCGCATCAAGGACGCGTTCAAAGGTTGCGAAGTTACTTTCGTAACGGTCCATGAGTCGTATCGCACGCAGGTACCTGATCATAAATTCTACGTCGTCAACGATGCCAACCGCTGGACCAAAATCGGACTTTTAAGAGCCGCGCAACGCCTCGCTGGGATCATTTGGAATGAGCGACCTGATGTCGTGATTTCCACCGGTGCCGCTCCAGGATATTTAGCGCTACGGCTCGGACGAATGATGGGTGCGCGAACTATCTGGCTCGACAGCATTGCTAATGTCGAACACCTTTCCATGTCCGGTTTCAGGATCGGTCATTCCGCCGACCTCTGGTTAACTCAGTGGCCCCACTTGGCACAGCCCGAAGGTCCTCACTACGCAGGCTCCGTGCTATGATTTTTGTGACGGTCGGGACGCAAGGTCAATTTGATCGTCTGATCCGGACGGTCGACAAGTGGGCAGGTCTGCGTGGAACGAGCGATGTCTTCGCTCAGACTGGTCCCTCAGTCTATACCACTTTGCACATCCGGGCTGAACCGTTTATCGATCCTACAGAATTCAGACGACGCGTAGAATCGGCGAGCCTTGTGATAGCGCATGCCGGTATGGGTTCTATAATAACGGCTCTCGAATTGGGAAAGCAGATCATAGTTATGCCTCGCCGATCGAATTTGGGCGAGCATCGCAATGACCATCAGTTCGCAACCGCAAAGCGCTTCGCTGAACAAGGCCGTATCATGGTTGCTTTCAACGAAAAGGAGTTGGTTGATAAGCTAGATCAACTCGGGAGCTTTGACGCGGCTGAACGGCTCGGCTCGCAAGCATCGTCACACCTCATCGACACCATTCGGACCTTTATAGAGAAGGGACATGCTAGTGACTGGCGCTGAAGGGTTTGGGATCGGAGTTGGTTTCCGCTACGAAGCGGTTGATGGTATTCTTAAGGGGCGGCGACGGACCGGGCAGCGCGGCGCTGGAGGCGGCTTTTTCGCCAGGCTCCCACCTCGCTTTCTATCGCTAGACCACCGGCCACGATTTACTTGAGCATTGCGACGCTACCGCAGCTGTCAGCTGTGGCAAGGATGATGTTGGCACACCACACGCGTTTCGGCGGCGCTGCGGTTTTGCGACAACCGCCTCACACTAGCGGCGGTCAGCTGGCGTGATTGACGACGACTATTCCTGTTCGCATGCAGGGAAATTGAACTGCTTCGGACGATTTGGGAATGAATGAATCGAGCGATCAGTTTCGAGAAGCAGCCTCAGCAGGCGAAGGTGGGTGATTTGGAGCTAAGTAATCTTCGATGGTATGTGCCTGTCCTGGAATTCGACCGGCAACGCATACAACGCCTTACGCCACGAACTGCGGGTGAGCGAGATCGATCTGCCCATCATGATTTCGAGCGGAACACAATGGACATCCTGCGAGGCAACCTACGCTCGATGTTTGGGTGTTCTGTGTTTAAGGTGGTTGGGCCATTACAATGGAAAGCGAGCGCATGGCCAAGGTTGACATAGTTGTCCCTTGTTACAATTATGGACGTTTTCTTGAAACGTGCGTGGGCAGCATTCTTTGCCAATCCGTTCGTGATTTGAGGGTGCTAATTATCGACGACGCCTCGTCAGATGATTCCCTGTCCACAGCGCGGAAATTGGCTAAGGCCGATGCTCGAATCTCCATCATCTCTCATGCCCGGAACCAGGGCCATATCCGCACGTATAATGAGGGGATTGCGTGGGCCTCCGCGGACTACTTCCTCTTGTTGTCAGCCGACGATTTATTGGCGCCAGGTGCACTCAGGCGCGCGACGGAAGTCATGGATCGTGATGCGGAAGTCGTGCTCACTCACGGAAAGGGCTTTGTTTGGTATGATAGTCTTCCATCTCCACAGATTGAGGTGGGGCAAAGTCATGCATTCGAGCGACAAGATCTAATTCGAGATATGTGCATGACCGGAACCAATTTCGTATTCACGCCGACGGCTATCGTGCGAACATGCACTCAGAAGGCGGTTGGCGGATATGAAGAATCGCTCCCCCACAGCGGAGACATGGAGATGTGGCTGCGCTTGGCGGCACATGGTGTCGTCATCCACATCGGGGCGATACAAGCAATTTATAGAGTTCATTCTTTTTCTATGTCCAATTCGCATTGGGCCTCGACTCTGTCAGACTGTCAGGAGTGTAAGAAGGCGTTCGATTTATTTTTCCAAAAGCATCCTAACAGAGCTGGGAGTCTAAGGGTGCAATCCGACCGAATGGTGGCCGCGAGGGCATTTCAGGGGGGTATGAACCTCGTGCGGCGGGGTCAAATTAGAAGTGCTCTTCCGCTTCTTCGCTGGTCGATGGATTTGGATCCTCGGTTGCGTTATTTTCCGCCATTATGGAAATTGCTGAAAATGCCTGGGCCCGTGGGCCGCGGGTGGGCAGCAACTGTGATCAAGGAAGCGACCGGAAGGCTGCTTGGTCGCACGTAGATCGTCTGGCGCGAAGTTTCAGCTGCGAATAAATAGTTCATCGAGATAGGTTCCTATGAGTACGCTATCGATTCGGTGCCGAGCATTTGTACTTGAAATGTGTCTGCGGGTGCAGCGCCGCAACTGGCCGGTTCCATCCGCCATTCGCAGTACCGCGCGTGCTTTTCTGGCAAGAACGATCAAACAAACGACGCCGGAAGGCACGGACGAATGGTCGCTTCCTCTCATTCCAGTTGGCGAAAAGGACGGCCCCATACGACGCCCAAGTATGGATCTCGCAATTCGCCCAGCACCAAGCTGCCGGACGGCTGGTCACACTAGTCGATCCACAAGTCCTTCGTTACACTGCGTCGTCGCAACGCCATTCCTGGATGTCGGCGGACTCGACCGAGTAGCCGCCTTGTTGGCTCGACGGCTGCCATCACACGGTATCGGGACTACAGTGCTGCATACCGCCACGGCTGATCCTCGCCATCGCGGAACGGGCGACGAACTGCATCTCGATGGAGTTCCTGTCGTCGAGCTCTCGGCGCGTGAGGCACGGGGATGGTTTAAGGTAAACCGTCCAGATGTCGTCAGCGTGCACGGGGCGCCCGACTGGTTGATCACTGAGGCCGCTGAGGCCGGTGTTCCGATCATCGAAACACTGCATGGCGGGCACTCGTTCTTCAACCGTGAAACATGGTTGAGTGAGCAGTTGAGAAGCGAGCAGATCACCGGCTTCGTCGCTGTGAGCGAACTCGTTCGACGGCAGTATATGAGGGCTAACCCGCGCTATCCATCCGACCGTATCGTCACCATCCCAAATGGAGTTGATGACCAACACATCGCTGTTCGCGATCGGACGCAAGCCCGCGAATGGCTGGGTCTGCGTGGCGAGTTCCTCTTCGTTTCGCTTGCGAGATACGACATGCAGAAGAACGCCTTCGGGCTTGTTAAGGCCTTTTCCGACGTCGCGCGCACTTACCCCAGCGCGCATCTGATGATAGCGGGTCGTGTCGACGATGTGAATTACTTCGAGCAGGTGCGGCGACTCCGTAACGGATTACCGTGCGCTGGTCAGATCCATTTGCGTGGACACTGTCCCGATGCTTCCATCATTTTGGCAGCAGCAGACGCGTTCGTCCTGAACTCTTTTTTTGAAGGGTGGTCTTTGGCCTCAATGGAAGCCCTCTTTGCTGGACTCCCTGTCGTCATGAGCGAGGTAGGTGGCGCCCTCGAGCAAGTGGGTGCAGACGGAAGTCGAGGATTGGTTGTAGGCAATCCCTTGGGTGATCCAGAGACTGTAGACTGGCACAGTATATCCAGAACGCGGTTTCAACCACAAGTAAACCGTAAAGCTTTAGTTGGAGCGCTATCTACCGTCTATGCGGATCGCGATCGCTGGCGAAAAGTGCGAGACAACCTGCGGGCGGAGTCGATAATTCGGTTTTCGGCGGACGTTTGCCTCCAGCGTCACGCCGAGGTTCTGACTCGTGCCGCCGCTCGGGAGCCCCTGCTTTCGCCGGCCGCGTCCCTTGAAAGCTCGCCGACAATTCGAAGGGGAGGCGCGACGGTTTATTGATCCAACCGACCATCGGAAGGGCGACAGGAAGCGCTTGACGTTTGGAATGATCATTCCACGAAGGATCTCACGATGAACGACACGCGAACCGAAGCGGTTGGGCCAATACCAAAGCGGAACCGACGGCAATTACACTCATTGCCCGATGGTCGTTCAATATGTGGGAGGTCTGCGGTGGATCAGCGGGTAGATGTCCGCCAACAGCACTAACTTAATTAGCTTCTCTGGACTGCTAGTATCTACGCTGGAGGTCGTTATGGACGTTACCATCATCGTCGTAACACACAATACACATGATATGACTATTGAATGTATTCGCTCTATATTGGAGCAAACTACTGACGTTCAATATGAATTGATCGTGTTTGACAGTGCATCAACGGATGGCTCTCCTGAAGCGATCCGGGAGCGGTTCCCGACGGTCAACCTAATTGCATCCGCACAGAACGTTGGTTTCGGGAAGGCCAACAATCTCGCTGCCAAAGGTGCACAGGGTCGCAGGCTGCTGCTCATCAATCCAGATACTGTGGTCCTGGACCACGCGATCGATTGTCTGAACGAATTCGCGAACACCACCCCCGAATGTCGCATATGGGGGGGGCGCACCATCTTCGCCGACGGGTCGCTGAACCCAGCATCATGCTGGAAGGATGCGACACCATGGAGCGTCTTTTGTTGGGCTGTTGGATTAAACCTGTTTAAGAGTAGCATGTTCTTCAACCCAGAAGCCTATCCCCGCTGGAAGCGGGATTCGGTCCGATCGGTCGACATCGTATCAGGCTGCTTCTTCCTGATTGATCGAGATCTCTGGCAGGAGCTTGGAGGATTCGACCCGGCATTCTTCATGTATGCGGAGGAGGCCGACCTATGCATCCGGGCGCGAAAACTTGGTGCCCATCCGAAGATAACTCCGGGAGCAACAATTATACATTATGGCGGGGCTTCATACCCTCGCAAAAGCGAGTTCCGAATTCAAATGCTGGCCGGTCGCGTGACCCTGATGGACCGACACTGGTCGGCCTTTTCGCGAACAATCGGGAGAGGGCTATACACTCTGATGCCTTTGACACGCTGGCTGATGTATACGGCAGCCGCAGCTCTCTTGCGGAAAGCGGTTTATCACGAGAAAGCGCTTGAGTGGAACAAGGTTTGGGCCGACCGCTGGCGCTGGGTACATGGTTGGACTGAAGCCGCCGCAAATGCCGCGTCGTCGGAAAATTCGAAAGCCATAAGTCAACTCGGCTGAACGCTCAACGACTACCTTCGTCAGTGGCAACATTGCCTGAACGGCGCTCCAGAAAACCAACCTTCCACGGCTGTCCGCGAATTAGCGGAATCCCTGTCCCGGAATTACTGAAATCGCTGTCCGGGAATTGCCGAAACACGTACGTTCTCGACCCACCTGTCGCACAGCGCCTCGTCAGAGAGATTGTGCACGTACTTGAGGATTATGGGGCGACAATCAGGCTGAGAACGGAGTCTCACCCTGATCGCCGCCGCGCAAGGATGAACAGCCCGGCTACCAATTGTGTCGGCAACGGTGGCTGCCCCGGCCCAAGGCGACAGACCGAACAGGAGCGTCTTCCCAGGAAGTCCCAATCGATCTCCGCCGCCAGACGCACCAACGGATGGCGAAGGTGATCTCCTCCAGAGATGGACGAAACAGATTCGTCCTGACGATCGTCGCGCGGATGCTCATGGGTGCTCCCAACAGCGAATCTCGCCGTCAAAGGAATCACGAAGTCGCCAAATCCGGAATCTTGAGGGTTCTGTGAGGTCGCGTGGCAGGCGCGAGCCACGTGCTCTGTTGTCGCGTGCGACCTCATAGAAACCGGCTTGAACGAGCCGCTGCCACGCCCGAGCCACGGACGAGATTCAAGCCCGATGATCGTCGACGATCGCCAGCTCAAACGCCTCCACAACTTGCGCGATATGGCACGGATGTCGCTAATTGGGCAAGGTAGGGGGGAGGCATGGCAGAAAAATCACTCATAACGCTCCTTCCGCGAGAAGCCCGGTGAGGCCTTCTACGCATGCGACAGAATTGCAGAAGACCGCCCGGCATCGCCCGTTGGATGTGGCGAGAAGTGGTTCGTCGCTGCCATCGTTGATCCGACTGCACGGGTCTGTCGATCCGAAGCGCCACCTGCCGACGGCAAGGTCGCTGGCACTCCCAGTCCAGCGTCCCGACGCAAAACATCGCCTGAGCCTCGCGCTGTGGGAAATTTTGCGGACGGGAGCAAGCGGTAGAAGAACTTCTTTTTGTTGCCTAGCCGTCGCGCTAAAGCTGGCTCAGGAAGCGGATGCCTTCTAGCTCAATGGTCGCCATCACCCTGTTGGCGCTTCCTTCAATTGATGCATCGTACGGCTAACATCAGCCGGTCGCGCTGGGTCGGCGGCGTTGCGCGGTGATAACACGACGTATCCTGAACGAAACCCAGACCCGCGGGGCCTTCAATCATAATTTCGTTCTCGATACCAAATTGTTGCCTCACATCTGCTTCGCTCGCCGTCGCCGAGCCAAGCAACATCCGAAGCGGCTTGCGATTGTGTGACCGCTTCATCATGACATGCGCGCCGGAATTGCGGTCGGTATCAGTGATGTAAAAGCTGGCGTACACAAAGTTAAATCCACCGACGTCATAATGGTAGTCGATGACAATATGCTTCAGGTTTCGACGCTCTTCGTCAGCAATGTCCGATGCAAAACTCCAGTGAAGTATCGCCAAAATCTGGCGGGGCTCGTGCCCCAGATACTGCCGCACTATTTTCCGCAAGACCGGATCATTAGCGACTTCCCGTACTGCTGGGCAACGCATGGGATTGCTTATGCCTCCGACCGGCATTGACCGCCCGTCGGCGCATCTCCCTCGAACCACGTCGGAATATTTGAATGTCGGACCGTCGGGATCGTAAATCGCGTGAAGCGGCTCGGTCCGGGCGAATGTCTCGATCTCGGCAACTGTGGCAGGCGGTAGTCGCAAGCCGATAAAGACAGCTTCTTCACGAATGGTTTGGACGACACGGGAAACGTCAGTGCCGGGAAACAAGGTTGCTTGCCCGTCGGCATCATGGACAGCCGTGTTTCCAAAACTGGCTGTCAGCTGCCGCACACTGCTGTAAGCGGATCTGACCGTCTTAAACCTTCCGAGTGCGTATGCGAGGTCTCCGTGAGCAATCTTGGTCGCAATGGTCTGGAGGTTCATTTGGACCGCTCCATGCAATCTGGATCGCTAGTGCAAGTTTGGTTCGTCGCTTCTTGGTTGATCACCGACCCGCAGGATAGAAACCCACCGCCAAGACTTGGAGGAACGGTCGCATACGATGCTGTCTCCCGCTTCACTATCGTCAATAAAGATAACGAGTTGAACGGTTCTAGCGCGCTTGGGAGCTTCTACCCCGTCATTAAGTTTTGTCAATCGAATTAAATGCGGGCGACTGCATATTAATGGGCGCCCCAGATTGGCTTCGATGGTTTTCCACCGCCCACGCGCCCGCAGAAGAAAATCCCCTGCGCAGTCGATCGCACCGCCATCACGCGACATTTTGTCTCCGTCAGTTGGGATAAATTAAATGATATTAATGATGGGGGGCGGCTGAATATTAATTGAACGATTAATTGCCGTCAGGTGTCCCCATGAAATCCTTAGCGGAAATTTCTTTTCGAAACCGCAGTGCACTAGGGTCTGTTGGGATTCAGGATTCTCATTCTGGCTTGGCTGTGATTCAAGCTTGGGATGGACCGATTCGTTTTGACTGACGCCCAATGGGCGAAGATGGAGCCGCTATGTCTTGGCAAACCG
>JAEWFG010000392.1 GCA_023388935.1 Pseudomonadota bacterium
GTCCAGGGCGCTGTCGCAAAGGCGCCGACACGCGGTCCGGGCGCGCAAGCTGAGCTGTAATGTCCGTAGCCGTAGGCTCCATAATTATAGGTCGGATCGCCCCAATACGAACTATAGGCGGGATAGCCCCAGTACGAATTATAGGTGGGATAGTACGAAGGGTAGGGATGACCTCGCCGCACGTGATAGCGCACGTGCGTCGTCACGGCTGGTACCGCTGCCTTGATCGACGTGCCATTGATCGGCGCAGCAGACGATTCGGCCGTGGCGGTCACCGCGATAGGAACAGCAATTGTGAGCGCAATCGCGAGGCTGCGGACTTGAATCTTCATGGTAGCTCCTGTTGGTTTTGAACCACCCAGCGAGAATGACCTTGCAACGCCGAAGAGGGAAATCACCTCCGGCCATAGAGTCGATAGACGATCATTATTGCCGCCGCCCGCGTGACGCCGCGGCGAGGAACGCCAACAGCCGCATCTGTAGAAGCTCCCGTTGCCCCCTTGGACCGATCGAGGTTGCGCGTACGACATTCGTGGCGCGAGGATTTTGAAGCAATGCCTGGAAAGTTGGAAATCCATGCCAGCGGCAGCCACCGCACCAATGCTTGTAGAAAGAGTGAAGCCTGTGCCGTACGGCAAGCTCTTCAGAGTGAGAGGCGTTCCTTGCAACCCAGTAGGGGGCCGCGAGTTCAGGGGCAGGCTGTCCTGCAGTCTTCTGCGGCATGGCCTATACTCGTAATTCTGATTGTGGCGACGTGTACGCCGGCGCGTCGGCCTCACGACCGCGCTCGCGGCACCAGCGTTATTGCCGTGGAATCAACTGATGCGCATCTGCTTGGAGGAGAGGCACGTGAACATCTCTTCGCGGTGGCCGAGAGTTCGCTCCGGCGAGGCGGCGCAGCGGGAAGCACCGCACTCCCGCCGCGGCCTCCCAGCGTCTCTCAGACGTTCCGATAACGGTCGGCTATCGACTCCATGGCGAGAGGTGATTTTCCTTTTGACCGTCATGCACTCAATCTTCGAGCCATCGTCGCCCGCCCTCGTGTACGGGCAGAAGCCAGTGTCCCGTTGAACGACCACGGGCCAGGAGGTCCGACATGCAGATCGAAGACACAATCGGTGCTTCATTCCTCGGCTCTGTCGAACGCCCGCTGCCCGAGGATGTCGTCGTGCTCGTGGACGGCGCCGGCGTCGCGCTTGGAGTGCAGCGTGCGTTCAGCGCAAGGGTGAGTGGCGTGCGCGATGGCGGTAGCGGCCTCGTCGCCTCCAGGTGCCTGGAGATCCCGCTCGCCGGGGCCGACGGCGAGGTCTCGGGGATTATGTGCCACACCAGCCCGCGGTCCGACACGCGAGGCGCGTTGCTTCGGCGGCACCTCCTCGACGCTGCGCGACCGCGCGCCACGCCGATCGACAGGTTTGTCGCAAGCATTTGCCTCGTAGCGATAGCGAGCACGCTTGACCGGGCGTTGCGTCCGGACATCACGGTTCGCACCGAGATCGCCCCTGACTTATGGGCCTTCAATGCCGACCCGGTAGAACTGTACTTCGCTTTACTGAACCTCTGCCAAAACTCGGCAGATGCTGTGCCGGACAGCGCCGTGATCATCGTCGCCGCGCGGAACGTCGAACCTTCCTCTGCCGCGGTCCGGGGATTCGTCGAGATCATCGTCGACGACGACGGGGAGTGCATGGCCAAGGAGGTCCTCTCGCAGGCCTCTTCCCCGTACTTCTCGACAAAGGCCGCGGGCAGGGGTACGGGCCTCGGGCTCGCCCCGGTCCAGCACCTCGAAGAACGAGGCGGCGCGGCCAGTATAGAGAGCAAGCGGGGTGCGGGCACGCTGGTGCGCCTCTTCCTCCCGCGCGTGCACGCAGCTTTGATCCCTTGCAGTAGCGTCGGCATGGAGATCGTGTACACGCCGTCATCCAACGGCCGCGTATTCCACGTCGTCCGCCCAACGGCGGCTGCGCCGACGACGTAGCCGGCGCGAACACCTGGAGACCGGTTCAGCGATGGAGCTCATGATCCCATCCGGCCGCCTCGACCGTCCGGTCGACCACGAGACGGACCACGTGCTCGGCCCCGCCGGTGCCGAGATCACGCTCGTCGAGTACGGCAGCTACGCGTGTCCGCATTGCAGGGCTGCCAACGAGCGCATCGCACAAGCACGCGACCAACTCGGCGACCGCGTCTGCTACGCCTTCCGGCACAATCCGCTCATGGACAACCATCTTGCGTTTCGGGCCGCCGAACTCGCTGAGCTTGCCCAGACGCCCGAAGCGTTCTGGTCCGCGCACATCAAACTGATGACGAGGTCGATGGAGCTCACGGAGGACGACCTCGTGGCGGTGGCCAAAGACCTCGGCGTGAACGCCGACTTCGCGCTCGGCGACAGCGACGCCACGCGACTCGCGAGGGCGAGGGTGGAGGCGGATGTCGCAAGCTCCCGCGCAAGTGGCGTGAGGTTCACGCCGACCTTCTATATCAACCGCCGGCGCTACGACGGACCCTGGGACGAGAGCTCTCTCGTCGACGCGATGCTTGGAACACTCGGCCACCGCGTCCGCACGGTAGCCCTCGACTTCGCGAGCTGGGGCCCATCCGCCGGCATTTTGCTGGTCCTGGCGACCGTGGTGGCGATCGTCGCGACGAACTCTCCGATCGGACCGGCGTTCGACGCGTTCTGGCGCCAGGAGCTCGGCGTGAGCTTCGGCGAGGCGGCCTTCCGGATGTCCCTCCTCCATTGGGTCAACGACGGCCTGCTGACGGTGTTCTTCCTTGTCGTGGGATTGGAAGTGAAGCGCGAGATGACAGTCGGCCACCTCGCAAGCCGCCGCTCCGCCGCGCTTCCGATTGCGTCCGCGCTCGGCGGCATGGTCGTGCCGGCAGTTCTGTATGCGCTGGTCATACCTGCGGGGCCGTGGTCGCATGGTTGGGGCGTCCCGATGGCGACCGACACGGCGTTCGCGATCGCCTTGATCGCCGTGATGGGGCCGCGCGTCCCCGTGGAGCTGCGCATCTATCTGACCGCGGCGGCCATCGTCGACGACATCGGTGCGATCGCGGTCGTCGCTGTGTTCTACTCACGCGAGATCCATCCGGCCTACCTTGCCGCGGCCGCGGCGGTGGTGGTTGCGCTGGCGCTACTGAGCCGATGGAGGGTTTACCTGCTGTCGCCGTACATCCTGTTGGGCGTCACGTTGTGGGCGTTCGTCTACGCGAGCGGCCTCCATGCTACGCTGGCGGGCGTGGTACTTGCGCTGTCAATTCCGACGCGGCCGCCCGCCGACTTGGCAGCCTTGATGACGCAGGTCAGCACCATAATAGCCTCCGAGGCCCGGCACGAGGGCGAGGTGCTCAGGCACGGCCCGTCCACGCCGGCACTGCACGCGCTCGACGCGATCTACGACAGAATTGAATCGCCCGCCGACCGGCTGCTACGGCACGCCGGCGCGAGGTCGAGCTACGCTGTCCTTCCGATTTTCGCACTGGCTAATGCGGGCGTGACGATCAACCCCGGCGCCTTCGTTGGGCATGGCTGGCTCATGGCCGCAATCGTCGCCGGCCTCGCCATAGGAAAGCCGGTCGGCGTCTTCCTCGCGGCCGCAGCAGCCGTGCGCACAGGCATGGCCGTCAAGCCGGCAGCGTACACGTGGCGGCAGTTGGCCGGGGCGGGAGCCCTCGCTGGCATCGGCTTCACGATGTCGCTCTTCATCGCCGGGCAGGCCTTTCTGGCCGCCACCGACTTCTCGGCCGCCAAGATTGCCGTGTTCGCCGCGTCGATTCTCTCGGCCGCCGTCGGGACTGCTGTGCTCTGGACTGCTTCGCGTCAGGAGCTTTTCGAAGAGGCGCTCAGGGCGCGCATGCAAGCATCATAACAGCCGGTGTTTATGCCGGACCGTGAGGAGGAGGAGGTCTAGCGATGATCCTACCTACCAGTACGACAGTAGCAGTCGCTGACGGCGAGGACACCAGCAACGCCGAGATATCGTGGCGAACCGTCGCATTTGAGGAGGTTGAACGTGACCCAGGTATATTTCCACTGCTCGAACACGAAGAAGGTTTTCGTCGATCGCCGCGGCGCCGTGGTGGACGATCTTGCTGAGGCTCGCGATCATGCGACACGTGTCGTGCAATCCCTCATCCATGAGCGCAGTCCCGAGGATTGGCGTGACTGGGTCTTGCATGTCAGCGACGACCAAGGCGATGAGCTCTTCGTTGTCCCCTTCACTTTCGTGCTTGGCAAATCGCATTGAAGATCGCCATGCTCCTGGCGATCCTTTTGGGCTAAGGCGCACATGTTCCACCTAGAAAGCAGGGCGGCTGGAGCCTCGAGGCTGTCTTCAGCGTCCGCGCCGCGAGTTCGCTGAAAGCGCGCACCCTGATCGGCAGAAACCGGGTTGGCCGTGTACAGGAGATGGCTGGGTAGCGGTGCAGGTTAGAATTCTTCAGGAGATCTCGGCCGACCCAGGTGAGGGCCTGCCCTTCCAACGTGCGGACCGTCACGCGCTTTTTATTCCTTCGTGACCACCTGCGGGAGCGAATGACGAGCGTAAATTTCAATAGGAGCGATTATGGACGAGATTATCCGATTTGTCTCAAAATCCGAGCGCGAGCGCATCCGACTCATTCGGGAAGCGCGCGCGATATATGACAGCGTGTTCCCGCCGGCCGATCCCGTCATCGAGCAGCGGGACGAGGGGCCGCAACTCATGGGGCCCAGTGGCGCGAATGCTCAATGCAGCGAGGCTTTCTCGTGATCAAGATCATTGCCGTGCTCTGTAGTCTGTCTTCTCCGGCGAATTGCCACGAGCAGACCGTCACCACCTCCGTCTTCGCTGACATCTCGATGCAGTCCTGCTTGGTCGGCGCACCACAACTTGCCGAATGGATGAAGCAGCATCCTGCGGAGCGTCTCGCGGCATGGCGCTGCATGATCGGCAATCAGGATCGCGAGGGAGCGTAGGGTGAACAGCGGATCACTTCTCGCGGCGGATGTCGTCGATGCACTGGCATAAGCATTCGCCGCGATTTGCTGAGATTTGGATGCTTCGCTCGCACTCTGCTCCTTGTCGCATATCAATTTGCTCTTATCGGAGACAGACGACACTCCTAAGTGCCTGGCGCCTGGCACTCCGTTCTCTTCGCAGTATCTTCGCGGTCGGTGTTTTTCGTCCCGAGGCCGCCCGCCCCCTCGCAGGTCTTGTAAGCGACGGCGTTGAGTCGGATGGGCTAGTTGGATCGGCGAAGTCGCAATCGCTGAGCACAACCGGACGGAGATTTTGCTCTATGACCTATGATCATTTCTTTTCTGCGGCGCTTGCTCGCCTGCTCGCCGAACGGTGCTACCACGTATTTGCCGATCCGGGCATTTCCCGCACGCAACATTGCATTCGCCGGACGGCCCGCGCCCGGTCGTGATCTGGTGCTCGAACGATTATCTCGGCATGGGCCAACACCCGAGGGTGATCGGCGCCATGGTCGGAACTGCCATCCGCATGGGCGCTGGGGCGGGCGGCCCTCGCAACATTTCCGGCACCAATCATCCGCCGGTCGAATTGGAGCGCGAGCTCGCCGACTTGCACGGCAAGGAAGCGGCGCGGGTCTTCACCTCGGGGTACGTCTCCAACGAGACCGGCATCGCGACCATCGCCGGGCTGCTTCCAAACTGCGTGATCCTCTCGGACGCCTTGAACCACAATTCGATGATCGAGGGCGTGCGGCGCGCCGGCGTGGAAAAGAAGATCTGGCGTCACAACGACGTTGGCCACCTCGAGGAATTGCTGGCGGCGGAGGCGCCAGAGCGGCCGAAGTTGATCGTGTTCGAGGGGCTATACTCGATGGACGGCGACATTGCGCCTGTGAACCGCATCTGCGACTTGGCGGAGCGCTACGGCGCCATGACCTATATCGACGAGGTCCATTCGGCCGGCATGTACGGACCGGCGGGCGCGGGCATCGCGGCGCGGGAACGGGCCTTGGACCGCATCGACGTGATCGAGGGCACGCTGGCAAAGGCGCTTGGCTGCATCGGCGGTTACATCGCGGCGAGTGCTGACGTCATCGATGCGGTGCGATCGTACGCTCCGGATTCATTTTCACGACCGCATTGCCGCCAGCAGTCTGCGCGGCTGCCACAGCGGCGATCAGACACCTCAATGCCTCGCAGTGGGAGCGCGACCGCCATCAGGACCGCGCCTCGCGGGTAAAGGCCGTACTGAATGCTGCCGCCTGCCGCTGATGACAACCGACACACACATTGTGCCGGTGATGGTGGGGGATCCGGAGAAATGCAGGGAAGCGAGCGAACTCCTGCTCGCCGAGCAGAGCATCTATATCCAGCCGATCAACTATCCGACGGTCCCGTGCGGCACCGAGCGGTTGCGTATCACGCCGACGCCCTATCACGATGACGCGCTGATCGAAGCGCTCGCTCAAGCACTTGTGGATGTGTGGGAGCGCCTTGGTCTGCCGCTACGAAATCGCGAGCTTGCAGAGAAGTAGGTTGTCAGCGCATGGCAGCGTCGGAGAGAAGAGCTCGGGTTAGCAAACGCTGCTGACGGTTGGTGCGCCCCTCGGCAGTTAAGAGTTGTCGCTCAAGAGAGACACCGAGTCTTCAAAGCAAGAGCGGAGAGCCGTTACGAAAGAGCAACCTCGCTGATGTCGATGGAGGCCATCAGCATATGAACGGAAATCGCCGCTACGAAGGTCTTGGTGTCGAAGCAGCGTCACCGCCCTATCGGGCTGGCCGTCGGGGCATTTAATTGGATCCAGCTTCTGACAGGATCAGCAACCTCCGGTTTATCCAAAAGGCCAATGAGTTAAACCGAAGACACTTAGGCTTTGAGACACTGCTCACAAGGGCACCGCGTCTCGGGCTAGAAATAGACCGACGTATGACCATTCCGATTTTGGAATGCGATCCTCCCTCAGTACGATAACGGATCCAAGCGTGCAAGGGCCTAAATAATCGTTCTGAGATAGCAGCGGCTGAGTGCCGAGAGTCGCGGCGAAACCGGACCCGCGAGCCGGCAGTTGTAAGAAGAGCTCGGCGGCGTAACGCCCGTCGGCCTTTCTCGGCCCCCTTCGGATCACTGCGTGAGCAGAAGGGTCCCATGGTTATGGGATGGGTCGGATGGCAACGACCGGGTAAGAAGAGGCTTTCTTGAATCACAACCATTGAATGGCGCCGTTTCGAGTGGTGGCAATGCATTAGCACTACTTTGGCAGAACCTGTTTGTGCAGCGACTTTTCGAGGATTTGTCTTCTGCAGTACGGACACCGCTGAGCCGGCGGCCGCAGGATGAGATCGACGATGGCGTGACGTACTGCGGGCATGGTTGGCTGAGGCGGAGGCCCGTTGATTCTTTTTTTTCCGCCCCGCGTGTGCGAGGCGACGGTGTTGCAAGAAGGCGTAGGCGATCATGGTCATTAGGGCGTGACGATGAAGACCTTGCCATGATCGCCCTTCGAAGTGGTCAAGTCCAAGCTCCTCTTTCAACTGCTGATGCGCCTGCTCGCAGATCCATCGGGCCTTGATAGTGGCGGCCAGTGTGCGCAGATCCGTCGACGCAGGCAGGTTGGCGAGATAGTATTTCTTCTCCCCTGAGGCACGTTGCTCGCCAATGAGCCAGGCTTCGTCGCCCGGGAGATGCTGCTGCCCCTTATCCCATATCCGCTGTGGAGGTCCGTCAGCGGTGCGGACACGGACAGCAGCGAAGCGGGCTCTCAGCCGACCTTTCGTCCCGCTGCGCCAACTCACGGTTTTCCACTTGACGCTGGCCAGCATTTGTTCTGCCGCGATCGACAAGATGTCTGGTACGTGGTGCTTTCGTGCTCGACCCCGAACTTTAGTAATCGGCCAAATGAGCTGCACATCAACCGGATACACCTTGAGGTGCCGAGGGATACCGACGGCCCAGTCCAGCCCGCGTGCCGTTAGCCCTTGTCGAAACGGTGCGCTGAGCCCGTATCCTGCATCCGCCAGCACACACCCGAAGCGCACGTTGGCTGCCATCGCCCGGTCAATCTCGGCCAAAGCAATCTCCGGCTTGGATCGTGGTGTTCGGTATTCGGCCGGCACGCGGGCGCGCTTCAAACGAGGGGCGTCGCTTGTCCAACTCTCAGGCAGAAAGAGACGCAGGGCGACCATCACCGGCACCTCGTCGCGCGCGAGTGTCAGCGACACCAGCGTTTGGCAGTTCGCCGTTTTGCCAAGAGCCGACGCATATTGAGCGGCAACACCAACCGAGCGGTCGCCCTTCTTCGGCATGGCCGTGTCGTCAATAACCAGCACCGCATCCTTGCCGCCGACAAGCCGGTCCGCCTGGTTGAGCAGCTCAGATTCCAGCGGTGATGCGTCCCAGACACCATCGGCGATGAAATGGTGCAGCTGATCGTAGTTGCCCCTTGCAAGGCGTTCTGCCATCGGCTGAACGCTCTTGCGGTCGCCAGGGCCGATCAATCCCGCAACGTATAGTGGACACATCCGCTGTCGGGTCTTATGACCCAATCGATCCAGGAACGGCTTCAGCCAGCGTTCGAGCTCGTCTTCCCATTCCGTCATGGTCAGCCCTCCAAGAGCCGACCACCCATGAATCATTGAAAAATCGATTCGGGAATCCTAAAAACTCCCGAAAATCGCATAATCTGCCAAAGTAGTG
>JAEWFG010000001.1 GCA_023388935.1 Pseudomonadota bacterium
GACCACATGCCCACAGCAACAGCAGCAGACAGAGTTTCTGGCAGCGTGATAGAGAAGGATCAGGAGCGGGCAGTTTCCAACTAAGAAATCAGCTCAAGTGGTCCCGCTCCGCGGGTCCATTTCAAACAGCGATGTGGTGCCATGCCTTTTGTAGTCATGGCTCCTTCGGGCGGCCTGCCCGGGACGCATCGGCAGCATCGGCTGGCTGCGGTCCAGCGCCTGGATTTGGGACTTCTCATCCACACACAGAACGATGGCGTGCTCCGGCGGTGAGACGTAGAGGCCTACGACATTGCGCACTTTGGCCACGAAGTTCGGATCGGTCGAGAGCTTGAACGTCTCCATCCGGTGCGGCTGGAGTCCGAAGGCCCGCCAGATGCGTTGTACCGTCGACACCGATAGGTCGCTGGCCTTCGCCATGTCGCGGGAGCTCCAATGGGTGGCGTTCTCAGGGCAACTCTCTAACGTCCTTACGATCACGGCTTTGATGCGGGCATCGTCAATCGTGCGCGGCGCGCCGGACCGCGGCTCGTCGTACAATTGGAGACTCCGTCGCTGTTTACCTCCATCCTTGGCAAAGCGACGCGAATCTACAGTGAATCTATGATTGCGCACTTGTGACTCGGGACACTAGGTGGATTCCATCACCACTACCTCAGGGTTTAGGTTTTCGGCACACACAGGCCTCCGGCTTGCTCCGACTTCGCGACTCACCGACAAAAATGACGCCGCCCCAGGGGCGGATCGAACACTACATTTTGGATATTTGCTGATGTCTAAGTCGACTTGGGAGCTGCCGACGGCCGGCTGCGCGATTGTCGTCGACGGCCGGATCAAGACCGAATTCGCGACGAGGGAGGGCGCCGAGACGGGTGCGAGAGACCTAAAGCGGCGATTTCCGATGCTGCAGGTTAAGGTCTATGACGCAGAGACGAGATCGGGTGAGGAATTTCTGCTCGCTTGAGGTGGAGCGGTAGCTCTCGTTGCAAGCACGACGCTTGAGGGAACCGCCAGCGACTTCAGCGGGCGGCGGGCGAGGGGGCTTCCACCGCGCGCGTTCGTCACCCAAAACTCAAATCCGAATTCCGACCGGTGCTCGTGGTGGGGTGATCGCATCCGGGAATCGAACGCATCGTCGAGGCTGCCACGGCCATCAAGGTCGACGTCGGGGGCATGCCTTGTCGTTCGAATGGGTTTTCGGCTATCGTCCTGGTGTTGTGGCAGTAGCGTTTGCCCGCATCAGCGGCTCAGGCTCAAACGTCGTTATCGGCGTGACGCAAATGGCCATGTCGACGTTCAATCGCGGACCTGCGCGCAGCTCGCCGGCACCTACCAAGAAGACGCCGACATGTTGGCCGCCTGTACAGCGGTTGGTACAACGGTCTCGCAAAAAAAAGCACTTCGCCCGCATCACCAGCGCGAAGTAGGGCGAGCACCAACTGATCGTCTACCGCAAGGCTCATCCGGAGCTCAAGATCATCGAGGCGACCGACACCCTGCTCAAGAACGAGAAGCAAGACCCCAATCTGAAATCGGAGGATCGGCGATGAAGGCACTCGTCTATACGGGAGTGGGCGGAAAATCGATCGAAGACAGGCCCAAGCCCACTATCCAGCAGCCCAGTGATGCGATCGTTCGGATCGGAAAGACCACGATCTGCGGGACGGACTTGCATATTCTCAAGGGCGACGTCGCGACCTGCGCGCCGGGCCGCATCCTCGGCCATGAGGGCATTGGCGTGGTCGATGAGGTCGGGGCCGGCGTCACGGCGTTCAAGCCGGGGAATCGGGTGCTGATCTCCTGCATCTCGTCCTGCGGAAAGTGCGATTTCTGCCGCCGCGGCATGTATTCGCAGTGCCGGACCGGCGGCTGGATCCTCGGCAACAAGATCGACGGCACGCAGGCCGAATACGTCCGGACGCCCCATGCCGATACCAGCCTCTACCATCTGCCTGATGGCGTGGACGAGGAGGCACTGGTCATGCTCAGTGATATCCTGCCGACCGGGTTCGAGTGCGGCGTGCTGAACGGCAAGGTCGCTCCAGGCTCGACCGTTGCCATCGTCGGCGCTGGACCTGTCGGGCTGGCGGTACTGTTGACCGCGCAGTTCTATTCGCCGGCCGAGATCATCATGATCGATCTCGACGACAAGCGTCTCGCCATCGCCCGCCAGTTCGGCGCGACGCAGACCGTCAACAGCGGCGATGGCAAGGCGGCCGAGCAGGTGATGAAGCTGACCGGCGGAGCCGGGGTCGACACCGCCATCGAAGCCGTCGGGGTGCCCGCGACCTTCGAACTCTGCACGGACATCATCTCTCCTGGCGGCATCGTCGCGAACGCCGGCGTTCACGGCGTCAAGGTCGACCTTCACCTTGAGCTGCTCTGGTCGCGGAACATCTCGATCACGACGCGCCTGGTCGACACCGTATCGACGCCGATGCTGCTGAAGACCGTCGCCTCGAATCGCATTGAGCCGAAGCGGCTGATCACCCACCACTTCAGGCTCGATCAGATCATGGAGGCCTACGACATCTTTTCGCGAGCTGCCGAAACTGGCGCGCTCAAGGTGATCATCGCGCCCTAGAGATGCTCTGCATAACGCCATCATTGAAAAGCGCGCCACGTCACGTTCTAGCCCTTCTCGGACCTCGTGTGATGTCCGCTTCTGCGCCGCTGTTGGGGATAGGCGGACATCGCGGATAGTGGCGGGCTCGAATGCCTTGCCTACCGAAAAGTGCGCAGCGATGGCGTGCAGGGCGCCGATCTGCGGCATCCGCTAGCCGGGATGACCGTTCTCCAGGTCTTCGACCGCGAAGACGAATTTGTTGCGTTTGCATGGTCTGGCTGAGTGACGAGGCTCCTAACCCTAAGCCAACAATGCGCAAAAGACATAGCGTGAGCGCCCGCGTCGGCTGCCGCGAGCAGTTCCCGTCAAAGAAGCGCGCCAAACAGGAGCACCGCTATGCAAACGACGAGCAGAATTCCCATCAATGGCGCCACGAATCGGAGGTACTGGTCGAAGCCGACTTTTGCGAGTGCAAGGCCGGCGATCAGAATTGCGTTCGTGGGAAGGACGAGCCTGAGCCAGCCCGCGGCTGCAGACCATGTTGTGATCACCAGCGCTCGATCGACTCCGGCGAAGTCGCCGAGCGGCGCCAGAATCGGCATGGTGAGCGCCGTTCCGGCGGCCCCTCCGCCGACGAGGAAGGATAGAGGGAGGCTGCCGATGAAAGTCAGCATGACGAAAGCGACGCTCGAGGCGCCTACGACCAGCTCCTCCATGGCGTGCAACACCGTGTCGATCGTTTTGGTGTTCGTCATCACGACCGAAACGCTGCGCGCGAGCGTCACAAGAAACGCCGGGCCGGCGAAATCCATCACGCCTTTGAGGAAGGCTGCAGAGATGGCCTTCTCTCCGAGACGACCGACAATTCCAACCACGATCGCCATGACGAAGAACAGGGCGGAGAGTTCCGGGAGCCACCACCCCAACTCCCACCAAAGCCGAGAGTTGATCGTCTTGTTCGTGTGAGGGTCGACCGGGGCACTGTTGAGGATAGCTCCCCAAGGAACGATGGAAAACGCGAGCAGCGCGAAGGTGAAGAACACGAGACCGATGACGGCCACGTGCGTGGCGGTCAGCGCTGCGGGAGCGCGGGCGTCGGCTTGCGCGAGCGCTGCATCCTCCGCGCCGATCCCGCACAGGGACTTCGCCGGATCAGCCTTCACTTGCCTCGCGTACCAAAGCGTGTAGAGGACTGTCGCCGCCATGGTCAACGCGAGCAGCAGCAGGCGCAGAACCATGCCTTCGGCGATGGAAACGCCGGCTTTCGAAGACCCGATTCCTGTAACGAACGGGTTGATCGTCGAAGCAAGCGCCCCGACGAAGGGGGCAACGGTGACGACCGCCACCGTGACCAAGCGGTCGTAACCTAGCGCAATCATCAACGGGACCATTATTGCGTAGAGGCCGAGAGTCTCGTCGCTCCAACCCTTGATCGAGCCCAGTACGCCGAACAACACGGTGAGAATCGCGATCAGCACGGGTCCGCGCTCGCGGAAGCGATAGGACAGATGGTGGACGCCGCGGTCAAGCGCGCCCGTCGCGAACACGACCGTCATGAATCCGCCGATTGAGAGAATGAACAGAAAGACCTCGACCGAGCCGAACATGGTTCCCCTATTGAACGGCCCGACCATCCCGGTCTCGGGATCCTGGATCCCGAACATCCCGTTCACGGGCGCAAGCAGAAGATCTTGAACCCGCCCGCCCAAATCGCGCGGGGGCGTGACGTATCGAAAGGAGCCGGCGATCGGACTGCCACTGCCGTCGAGTTTGTATTGGCCGGACGGGATGAAGAAGGTCGCGATCCAGACGAGGATGAGAACGAAGGTGAGGATGGTGACGGGGGCCGGGAACCCGCGCTTGCGCTGCTCGTCGGCCGCGAACGGAGAGCCGTTCCCCCGATCGGCGGGACAGAGGCGATCGGAAGCCGGTCGCTCAGCTTTGCCCATTGCGTCGTCCCTGACAGTCGCGCACTTCGTGATCGTTGCGTAGTATGCGACGAGCTTGGCTCTTAGGCGGTGTCGCCCTCCCACTCTTGCGCTTTTAACCCGTCGCTCTGCCGGCTCTGCTAGGCGGCTCGCTTCATAAACTTTGGTCCCGTCGTAAGGAGCCGTCGCCGCTCAGAACCGCCAGCCGACCTTCAGCGTAGCGCTTGCTTCCCATTGATTGAAGCTGACGCCTGGCACAGTCGACCAGACCTTGAGGTGTGAGCCTTGCAGGTCGATCGCCGGACGCCCGAACAGATTGGCGACGCGTTCGCTCCCGAACAGCGATGCGGGGATGATGTATTCGAGCGTCACAATCGGCAGCACCTCCCAGTCGCGGCTCGTTTGGCCGAAGCGGTCGGGCTCGTACCAGCGGCCGAGCAGCTCGACCGCAAAGCTCGCGTTCCAATTCTTCGAAATGACCCACGAAACCGACGGAACGAGGACCAGCGCGTCCGACGAGAGCTGCGGCTGTCGCAGGCGCCTCTGGACGAAGGCCGTGAGGCCGAAGGACCAGACAGTCTCGGCGGACGTGTCGGCAGCGAACGGCACAGGCTGGAAG
>JAEWFG010000127.1 GCA_023388935.1 Pseudomonadota bacterium
AATAGGCCTTTCCCTTCATCTGAGCCCCCCAAAGCTGATGGAGCCCAGCGACTCATATTCGCAGCCGTTCGGGAATCCCCCCGGCCATCACAATCGATTCAACTCAGCCGCCAAATGCTCTAGCGCCCGAACTCCCTGACTGATCGCAACGTGATCTGCAGTTATGCGCGCGCCAAGACAGCAGAGCTCAGGAACGGATTGGCCAAAGCCGCAGACGCGCCACGCCAAGCCGCCGGCGACTGGCAACAAGCGGCTGGCCGATCAGACCCGCAAGATTCTCGGCAGGCACTACGCGAGCAAATATCGGGTGGGGCAGTCGCGTTAAGGGACGAAATCGGCCACCCGTGCTGCTTGCAATCACTTTCCGGCGGCCTAACATGTAGCCCTGCCGACAGGAGCGCGGCCATGGAACTCACCGTGGTGCCCATCGTCAAGCCGGACGCGGTCAACTTCATCTTCGGTCAGTCGCATTTTATCAAGACCGTGGAAGACCTCCACGAGGCGCTCGTTGGCGCGGTTCCGGGCATCAGCTTCGGGCTGGCCTTCTGCGAGGCCTCCGGCAAGCGGCTGGTGCGCTGGTCGGGCAATGACGAAGCGGCCCTCACCCTCGCCCGCAACAACGCATCGGCCATCGGCGCCGGCCACACTTTTCTGATCTTCCTGGGCGACGGGTTCTTTCCGGTCAACGTCCTGGCTGCCGTGCGCTCGGTGCCGGAGGTCTGCCGCATCTACTGCGCGACGGCCAACCCCACGCAGGTGATCGTCGCGCAAACGGAGCTCGGCCGTGGCGTGCTCGGCGTAGTGGATGGCGCCTCACCGCTGGGTATCGAGACCGATGCCGACATTGCGTGGCGGAAGGACCTCCTGAGAAAGATCGGCTACAAGCTGTAACGACCGGATGAAGCGGATGCGATGAAATACGCCTCTGGCGCTAGATCAGCGGCGTCTTCGCCGAGGCATGGTGGTTGATGATCTTCCAGTCGCCGTCCTCGCGAACGATGACCCAGCTCATCTTGACGACGAGATCGGGGCGCTCGCCGGCGAGGTCGAACGAGATGGTCGCTGCCATGTTGATCAGGTCCGGGTCAGCGTGGGCCGCCTGCACCTCGGAAAAGGCTGCACGCGGCTTGCGCCAGCGCGGCAGGCCGTTGAAATAGTCGGCAACACCATCCCTGCCCCGATAGAGCGTCGGGTTGGAGCCGAAGAAGAACGCGTTGTTCGAATAGAGCGACGACAGCGCGGCCGCGTCGAGCGTCGCGAAGCCGGCGCACCATTTCGCGATAATGGCAGAAACGATGTCGTCGGCTTCGTCACTCATTTTCGTCCCTCAGCCCTTGGCGACTTCCTTGGCGAACGTGTCGCGCAGGCCGATCGTGCGCGAGAACACCGGCTTGCCCGGCGTCGAGTCCTTGTCGCGCACGAAATAGCCCTGCCGCTCGAACTGCACCGGCTCCATCGAATTGCTCTCCGCGACCGACGGCTCGACCCGCGCGTCGGAGAGGATCTCCAACGATTGCGGATTGAGATCGGCGGCGAAATTCGAGGCGTCCGGGTTGGGGTTGGCGAAGAGCTGATTGTAGATGCGGATCTCCGCAGGCACGGACGTCGCGGCCGGCAGCCAGTGCATGGTCGCCTTGACCTTGCGGCCGTCGGGCGCGTTGCCGCCCTTGGTCGCGGGATCATAGGTGCAGCGCAGCTCGACCACCTCGCCGGCATCGTTCTTGATCACGCCGGTACACTTGATGAAATAGGCGTAGCGCAGCCGCACCTCGTTGCCCGGCGACAGGCGGAAGAACTTCTTTGGCGGGTTCTCCATGAAGTCGTCGTGCTCGATATAGAGCTCGCGACCGAACGCGATCTTGCGCGTGCCGGCGGAAGCGTCGTCGGGATGGTTGATCGCCTCGAGCTCCTCGACCTGACCTTCCGGATAGTTCTCGATCACGACCTTGAGCGGCCGCAGCACCGCCATGCGCCGCTGTGCGGTGCGGTTCAGCTCCTCGCGGATGCAGAATTCCAGCATGCCGACGTCAACCACGCTGTTGGCCTTGGCCACGCCTATGCGCTTGACGAATTCACGAAGTGCGGCCGGCGGCACGCCGCGGCGCCGCATCCCCGCGATGGTCGGCATGCGCGGATCGTCCCAGCCCGCGACATGGCCGTCGCGGACCAGCTGGGTCAGCACGCGCTTCGACAGCACCGTGTAGGTCAGGTTCAACCGCGCGAATTCATACTGGTGCGGCTGCGACGGCACCGGGAGATTCTCGATGAACCAGTCGTAGAGCGGCCGATGGTCCTCGAACTCCAGCGTGCAGATCGAGTGCGTGATGCCCTCGATCGCGTCCGACTGGCCATGGGCATAATCGTAGCTCGGATAGATGCACCATTTGGTCCCGGTGCGCGGATGGTGCGCGTGCAGGATGCGGTACAGCACGGGGTCGCGCAGATTGATGTTGCCCGCACCCATGTCGATCCTGGCCCGCAGCACACGCGCGCCGTTCGGGAATTCGCCGGCCTTCATGCGCCGGAACAGGTCGAGATTCTCCTCCACGCTGCGGTCGCGGAACGGCGAGTTCTTGCCGGGCTGCGTCAGCGTGCCGCGCGCGATGCGGATCTCCTCCTGGGTCTGGTCGTCGACATAGGCGTGCCCGTCGCGGATCAGCTGCTCCGCCCATTCATAGAGGCGCTCGAAATAGTCCGAGGCGAAGAACAGGTTCTTGCCCCAGTCGAAGCCGAGCCAGCGCACGTCGGCCTGGATGGAATCGATGTATTCCTGCTCTTCCTTGACCGGATTGGTGTCGTCGAAGCGCAGGTGGCAGAGGCCCGGAAACTCCTGGGCGATGCCGAAATTGAGCGCGATCGACTTGGCGTGGCCGATATGCAGGTAGCCGTTCGGCTCCGGCGGGAACCGGGTCACGATCTCCTTGTACTTGCCCTGATCGAGGTCGGCCTGGATGATGTCACGAATGAAATCGCGCCCAACCTCAGCTGCCACCGGTTCTGTCGTCATTTCGCAAATCCTGTAAGGAAATCAGCGGCCCTTCTGCCAAATTCGGAAGGCTGAGCCAAGACCTTAAGCAAGGCCTTAAGCCGATCGCTGTCGGGCTTTAGTTATGTCCCGTTCCTGCTATACACCACCGCCTCCAATGCATAGGCCCTGCCAAGAATGACCAATTCCGTCGTCACGCGCTTCGCTCCCTCGCCGACCGGCTTCCTCCATATCGGGGGCGCCCGCACGGCGCTGTTCAACTGGCTCTATGCGAAGAAGCACGGCGGCAAGATGCTGCTCCGGATCGAGGACACCGATCGCGAGCGCTCCACCGAAGCCGCGATCGGCGCCATTCTCGACGGCCTGAAATGGCTCGAGCTCGGCTGGGATGGCGACGTCATCTACCAGTTCAGCCGCGCCGCCCGTCACCGCGAGGTCGCCGAGCAGCTGCTCGCCGACGGCAAGGCCTACCGCTGCTACGCCACGGCCGAGGAGCTCGCCGCGATGCGCGAGAAGGCGCGCGCAGAAGGGCGCACCCGCCTCTATGACGGCATGTGGCGCGACCGCGATCCCGCCACCGCGCCGGCTGACGTCAAGCCGACGATCCGGCTGCGCGCGCCGCAAACCGGTGAGACCGTGATCGAGGACCAGGTCCAGGGTCGCGTGGTCTGGCAGAACGAGAATCTCGACGACCTCGTGCTTCTGCGCGGCGATGGCAACCCGACCTACATGCTCGCTGTGGTGGTCGACGACCACGACATGGGCGTCACCCATGTCATCCGCGGCGACGACCATCTGATCAATGCCGCGCGCCAGAAGCAGATCTACGATGCGATGGGCTGGGCTCTGCCGAGCATGTCCCACATCCCGCTGATCCACGGCCCGGACGGCTCGAAGCTGTCGAAGCGCCACGGCGCGCTCGGCGTCGATGCCTACCGCGCCATGGGGTACCTCCCGGCCGCGCTCCGCAACTACCTCGTCCGCCTCGGCTGGAGCCATGGCGACCAGGAAATATTCTCGACCGAGGAGATGATTGCCGCGTTCGACCTCGGCAGCGTCGGCCGCGCCGCCGCCCGCTTCGATTTCGCCAAGCTCGAAAACCTCAACGGCCACTACATCCGCCACGCCGACAATCAATCACTCGTAAAGATGTTCGAGGACGTGCTCGACCACGCGCCGGGCCGCAACGAGCTTAAGGCCAAGTTAAACGACACCACGCGGTCGCAGCTTCTCAAGGCCATGCCGGCCCTGAAGGAGCGCGCCAAGACGCTGATCGAGCTGATCGATGGCGCCTATTTCATCTTCGCCGACCGGCCGCTGGAGCTCGATCCCAAGGCGCAAGCGCTGCTGACGGGCGAAAACCGCAAGCTGATCGGCCAGCTTCATTCCGCGCTGGAGAAAGTCGAGACGTGGAATGCGGCAAATACGGAGGCCGCGCTGCGCGCCTTCGCCGAGGAAAACAGTCTCAAGCTCGGCGCGGTCGCCCAGCCGTTGCGGGCGGCACTGACCGGGCGAACGACATCGCCTGGGATATTTGAGGTTTTGGACGTCCTGGGACGCCAGGAAAGCCTGGGCCGGCTTAAGGATCAGTCTACGACGTAAGTAGGCCATGCGTGCGGTGATCTTGCAGCGCACACAGCAATAATATACCCATCTCCCCGTACATTCTGGAACATCCGGCCTGCCCCATCTTCTCCTGAGGGGCCTCCGGCTCCGGCCCGTTTCACCACACATCGGGGACCTACGATGGACGCAAAACAAAGCAATAAGACCGCCACGCTGACGGTCGGAAACAAGAACTACGATCTCCCGATCTACAGCGGCAGCGTCGGGCCTGATGTCGTCGATATCGGCAAGCTCTACAGCCAGTCCGGGCTGTTTACCTACGATCCCGGCTTCACCTCGACCGCGAGCTGCCAGTCCAAGATCACCTATATCGATGGTGACGCGGGCGTGCTGGAATACCGCGGCTACCCGATCGAGCAGCTTGCCGAGAACGGCGACTTCCTCGAGACCTGCTACCTGCTGCTCTACGGGAACCTGCCGACCGCCGCGCAGAAGAAGGATTTCGACGACCGCGTGACCCATCACACGATGGTGCACGAGCAGATGGCCCGCTTCTTCCAGGGCTTCCGCCGCGACGCCCATCCGATGGCGATCATGGTGGCAGCCGTCGGCGCGCTCGCCGCGTTCTATCACGACTCGACCGACATCAACGATCCGAAGCAGCGCATGATCGCTTCCATGCGCATGATCGCGAAGATCCCGACGCTGGCGGCGATGGCCTACAAGTACACGGTGGGCCAGCCCTTCGTGTATCCGAAGAACTCGCTGAAGTTCGCCGAGAACTTCCTGAACATGTGCTTCGCCGTGCCGTGCGAGGAGTACAAGATCAACCCTGTGCTTGCTGAGGCGCTGGACAAGATCTTCATCCTGCACGCCGACCACGAGCAGAACGCCTCGACCTCGACGGTGCGCATCGCCGGCTCCTCCGGCGCCAACCCGTTCGCCTGCATCGCCGCCGGCATCGCCTGCCTCTGGGGCCCGGCGCATGGCGGCGCCAACGAAGCCGCGCTCGCGATGCTCGCCGAGATCGGCACCGTGGACAAGATCCCCGAGTTCATCGCAAAGGTGAAGGACAAGAACAGCGAAGTCCGCCTGATGGGCTTCGGTCATCGCGTCTACAAAAACTACGACCCGCGCGCCAAGATCATGCAGAAGATGTGTCACGCCGTGCTCAAGGAGACCGGCCATGGCGACGATCCGATGCTGAAGGTGGCGCTCGAGCTCGAGAAGATCGCGCTCAGCGACCAGTACTTCATCGACCGCAAGCTCTACCCGAACGTCGACTTCTATTCGGGCATCACGCTGAAGGCGATGGGCTTCCCGGTCTCGATGTTCACCGTGCTGTTCGCGGTCGCCCGCACCGTCGGCTGGATCAGCCAGTGGAGCGAGATGATCGAGGATCCGCAGCAGAAGATCGGCCGTCCGCGCCAGCTCTACACGGGCGTCACCACGCGCGACTACGTGGCGATGAAGGATCGCAAGTAAGATCGGACTTTATGGTCCCACCGAACGGCGCCATCACCCGATGGCGCCGTTTTTGTTTGAGGCTACACAGGCTATTCAGCCTCACCGCCACAACCGGTCGGCATCATTCGGGAATGCCGGCGAGCCGCAGCCCCTCGGTGTAAAGAGCGAGGTCCTCTTGCCGGCGCAACGGTATGAGGTCGCCTACGCCCGAGAGCCGAAAGTTTGGATCAAGGCTGAGGATTTGGCACGCTACAGATCCGGCTTGATCGAGCTTGCCCTGGAGGGCCAGCGAACAAGCAAGAAGACGCAGCGTAGGCAAATGGCCATTCGTTAGCTGCACCGCCTCGGTCGCGATCCGCTCCGCCGTCTCGAACCGGCCGAGGAAGAAGTTCGCGGCGCCCATCATCGAAATCATGATTCGCCGACTGGGATCGCGCGGACTGAGCCGCATGGCCCGGTTCTGATGTTCGATAGCCAGATCGTGGGACCCCATATAGAGTCTCAGCCAACCGCTTACGCTCCACGCGAACGCAGAATTCGGATTGAGCTCGACGGCCTGGTCGATCAATGACGCCGCGGCATCCAGCTCGCCGGCCAGGTAGCCGAAAACCAGCGCCGCCGCGGCAAGCGCGACTTCGTCATCACTTCCGTGGGCGATTGCAAGCCGGGCCAACCTCATGGCCTCAGCCGTTTCTTGCCGAGGATCGATCATCCAGTGGGGCTGCTTCTTTGCATTTATACACAGAGCGGCGCGCGCATAGGCGCCGCCATAACGAGGATCGAGCTCAATCGCCTTGTAGGCGAGGCGCAGCGCTTCCTCGTTTGCCTCGCGGTCGCCATGCCGCCACACTGCGTTGGCCCGCAGGACGTAGTCATAGGCATCGAGCTTGTCCGTCGGCTTTCGCTGCGCGACAAGAACTTGCTCGGTTTGGAGCCTCATATCGACGGTTACGGCGATGCGTTCGGTGACGCGATCCTGAAGATCAAATACGTCGTCAAGCTCGCCGTCGAACTGATCCGCCCACAAGTGGACGTTGGTCGCCGCTTCGATCAGCTGGCCCGTAATGCGCACGCGGCGGCCAGCCTTGCGCACGCTGCCTTCGACCACATAGCGTACCCCCAGTTCGCGGCCCACCTGCTTGATGTCGACCACCCTGCCCTTGTAGGTAAAGCTCGAATTGCGGGCTATTACGAACAACGACCTGAACCGGGACAATGCCGTGATGATGTTCTCCGACATCCCGTCGGCGAAATAATCCTGGTCCCGGTCGCCTGACATGTTCTGGAACGGCAGCACCGCGATCGAGGGTTTATCGGGAGGCGTCAGGGCCTGTATCGGGGATTGAACGGGACCATTGCCGGCGGCTTCATTCGCAGCATCCCGGACTTCCTGCACGTGTCCGACGAAACGGAATCCCTTCCGCGGGAACGTCTTGATCAGGCGCTGTCCCTCCCCGGAATCGCCGATTGCAGTCCGCGCGACGTTCAGGCGCGTCGTCAGCGCCGCATCCGACACGCTCCGCCCCTTCCAGATCGTGTTGATGAGGTCGTCCTTGCTGACCACGCGCTCCCTGTTCCGGATCAAATAGTCGAGAAGGTCGAACACCTGCGGCGCAATGGAGACAACCTCCACCCCGCGACGCAATTCGCGCCGATCGGTGTCGAATTCAAAGTCCTGGAAGAGATAGCGCAAGGTGCCAATCCCTTGGACAATCACCGAACTCAATCATCACGCGCGGAATTCCGCGCAAGCATACTCTATTCGCGGATCAATGAGCGGGAAGCGTCGGGCCTGTCATTTTTTTGGTGAAGTCGTTCGATTCACTGTCTGTGTGGATTCGGGGCACGTGATGGAGATTCGCATTCGGCAGGCGGAGCGTAGGCAGACTGGTTTTGAGCTGGTCGACCTCGAGAGCTTGGTGGTTGATGATCACCCGGTGCGGGCGGTGTGGTCGTTTGTTGAAGGCTTGGACCTTAAGGTGTTTTACGATCGCATCAAGGCGCGAGGCGAGACGCCGGGTCGCCCGGCGAACGACCCGCGCATTCTGCTTGGGCTTTGGCTGTACGCGACGGCCGATGGGATTGGGTCGGCCCGCGCGCTGGCGCGGTTGTGCGAGCATCATACGATCTATCGCTGGATTTGCGGCGGGGTCGGGGTGAACCACACGATGCTTTCGGAGTTCCGTCTGGAGAGCGGCGAGTTCCTCGATCGTCTTCTGACCAGCAGTCTGGCGGCCTTGATGAAGGAAGGCCTGATCAAGCTGGACGAGGTCATCACCGACGGTACCAAGGTCAGGGCTGCGGCGAGCCGTTCGTCGATGCGGCGCAGGCAAACCCTGGTGGAGTTGGAAGCGAAAGCCCGCACCCGGGTTGCCGAGCTGAAGCAGGAATTGGAGGCTGATTCTGCGGCGGGCGAACGGCGGCTGTCGAAGCGGCGTCTCTCCGCGGCCGAAGACCGCGCCCATCGTGTCGCGGCGGCGCTGGCCAAGCATCCCGCGACCGCGCCAAAGCAAGACAAGGACCAGAGCGACGGGGACGAGCCCCCATCTGCCAGCGGCAAAGGTAACAAGAAGCCGAAGGAAGAGCGGGTCTCGACGACTGATCCGGATGCGCCGCTGATGAAGATGGCGGACGGCGCTGTGCGGCCTGCCTATAACGTGCAGGTGGCGAGCGCTTGCGGCTTCGTGGTCGCAATCGATCCGGCACAGCGGCGCAATGACCGCGGTCTGGCGCCGGCGATGGTGGCGCAGGTCGAACAGCGTTGCGGCAAGCTGCCGGACCGACTGCTGGCCGATACCGGCGCGATGACCGCGGCCGATATCGTCACCATTGCGCAAACTCATCCCTCCGTGCAGGTGTTCAGCCCGCCGCCGGCCCGCAAGGAGGCCTCCAAACCGCAGAGCAAGGCGCGATACGAACGCAACCGCGCCGCCGAGCCGCAATGCCTGAAGGATTGGCGCGCCCGCATGGACAGCGAACAAGGCCAGGCCGTCTACAAACGGCGCAGCAACACCGAACATGTCCATGCCCGCCTCAAGAACCGCGGCTTTGGCCGGATGGTCCTTCGTGGCCTCGCCAAGGTGCGCATCGCCTGTCTGCTTCACGCCGTGGCTCACAACATGATGTGGGCGCTCAGCCGACGCGCGCTGAAGGCGGCCTGATGCCAACCATCCCACTATCCAAATCCAATACAATCCGCTGCAATCCGGTGCGACCGGACGAAAAACTTACACTCCCGTCGAACGAGTCGACGCCACCATTTTTGCTGCCGCGCACAACAACAAGTCCCGATCCCGAGCCGGCGAACGCTTGACAGTCGAAACGCTTCGCGCGCAAATTCTTACACTAAGTAAGAATGACGACAGGGATGGAAATGCCGGAGCAGCCGAGAAGTCGGCGCCAGACGCGCGCTGCCATTTTGACTCATCTGCTTCAGTCGGGCGGTTCGTTTCGGCCGCCTCTGGCCAAGTCCGTGCGCCTGTCCGAGGCGAGCCTGTCGCGCATCCTGTTCGATCTGAAGGCCGAAGGCCTGATCGAGGAAGTGCGGCGCCCTGCCCCTTACGTTGGCGGCCCGACGGGTCTCGTGTCGCTCGATGGCACGGTGACGCTTGCGGCCGTCGAGCTGACGGGACAGTGGCTCAGCGTAGGCGTTGGCGGCCTGTCGGGCGAACTGCATTACACCGAGCGTGTGCCGCTGCCGTCAAAACCGACCGTCGAAACCGTCAGCCGGGTGTTTCTCGAGGCGCTGACATTGCTCCGCGACTGGACGCGGCGCCGCCGCATCACCCTTTCGCAGATCGGTGTCACCATTCCGGGCCTCGGCCGGTTGAGCGTCGCGGGCAATCCGATCATTCCCTGTGATGTCGGGCGCATTCGCGACATGCTCGGCGAGACGTTTGCGGGCGTGCCGGTCGAGTTCACCAATTCGGTCGTCGCGCACGCCACCTTTCACCGCTGCCGCACGCAACATTATCCATTCAGCGGCGCCCATCTCTTTGTCTTCGTCGGCCAGGGCGTCGCGGGGGCGTGGATGGATGATCCGATCGAGGATGACGCCCTCCAGCCGGTCGAGCTCGGTCACATGGTGTTCGGAGCCGATGGACCACGCTGCCGCTGCGGTCATCATGGTTGCGTCGAGGCCTATACGTCGCTTCCGGCCCTGGCCGAGCTGCTCGGCGTGCCCGAGCCGGAGTTGCTCCAGCTTGGTAGCAATTGGGGGACCGCGATCCCAATCTCTTCGCGCGTGCGGCAGGAGCTGCGGCATCGCCTGTATCGCCTTGGCCTCGCGATCGGCAACACACTGAACGTCAAGCCCTGTCATGGAGTCGCCATCTCCGGCTGGCCGTCGCTCCTTGCAGAGGACGATCGGAAGGCGCTGGTCGACGGTGTCGATGCCAGCCTGCTCGGCGGCCGTAAGCATACGCAAGTGTCGCTCGCTTTCGTGCCGCCGTCGAATGGCAATGATCCGCGGGCCGCACTGGCATTCGCGGCTTTCTGCCTCGCTTGCCGCGGCGGCATGCCGTCCGCATCGACGGAGGCCGCCTGAAATACCCTGACGCTGCGCGGCCCTCGCGCAAAAAGAGTTCACACCGGGAGGAACTTGCCATGCCGATCACAACAACAAGGCGCCGTCTGCTCGCTGGATCTGCGGCCGCGCTCGCGCTGCCGGCATTTGCCCGCGCGCAAAACGCGGTCAAGCCCCGCCTGACCGTGATCTCGCAATGGTCCGCAGGCAGCGATGGGGCGGCGATCACGGCGCTCGGCAAGAAATTTGAGGAGAAAGGCGGGGTCTGGCAGCACTCGCCCGTCCCCGGGTTCACCACAGAGATGATGAACAAGCTACGTGCTCAGATCATCGCCGGAGATCCGCCCGCCTGTTCGCAACTCAAGGGCCCCGAGATTGCGGCCTGGTCGAAGATTGCCCCGACCGTCAACCTTGACGCCGTTGTCGCTGCCGCCGGCTACGAAAAGGTTGTCGCTCCAGACCTTGCAAAATTGCACAAGCCGGGGGGCAAGTGGATTGCGCTGCCGTTGCAGATCTACAGCACCAACATGCTGTTTCTCTCCAAACGCGCGATGGACAAGGC
>JAEWFG010000230.1 GCA_023388935.1 Pseudomonadota bacterium
CTCGATAGCGACGCCTCGCGCAAGGCCGCGCGCTTCGTACGCTTCTGCGACGCCTTCAACATCCCGATCGTCACCTTCGTCGACGTGCCCGGCTTACTGCCGGGCACCGCGCAGGAATATGGCGGCCTGATAAAGCACGGCGCAAAGCTGCTGTTCGCCTACTCGCAGTGCACCGTGCCGCTGGTGACCATCATCACCCGCAAGGCCTATGGCGGCGCCTTCGACGTCATGGCGTCGAAGGAAATCGGCGCCGACATGAACTACGCCTGGCCGACCGCCCAGATCGCGGTGATGGGCGCCAAGGGCGCGGTCGAGATCATCTTCCGCTCTGACATCGGCGACCCCGACAAGATCGCGGCACGAACGAAGGAATACGAAGACCGCTTCCTGTCGCCGTTCATCGCCGCCGAGCGCGGCTATATCGACGACGTCATCATGCCGCACTCGACCCGGCGGCGGATCGCCCGGGCGCTCGCGATGCTGAAGGACAAGAAGACGGAAATGCCGGCGAAGAAGCACGACAATTTGCCGTTGTAGGGGGGCCTATCATGGCTGAAGAACTGGCGACGGCAGACTCAGACGACCTTGATTGGAATGAAGAGCTTGAAGAAGAGGTCTCGGTTAGCGAGCCGCGCAGCCTTGTTGTGTTTTCTCGGGACTGGACGGTCGAGACCATAGTTCGCCAGATCGAGCGTACCAACATTGATCTGAATCCAAAATTTCAGCGCAGGAATGCCTGGAATGACGAGAAGCGCAGCAAGCTTATAGAATCGTTGTTGATTGGCGCCCCTGTCCCAGAGATTGTGCTGGCTGAGGATAAGAATAAGAAGGGGGCTTTCTTAGTAATCGACGGTAAGCAGCGACTGTTGGCCGTTGCTGGCTTTCTGGAGCCTAAGTTCGAATTCTGGAAGGTCCCGAAGCTCAAGGGTCTAAAGACTAGGGGCGATCTGAACAATCGGACCTTTGCCGAAATGGCAGGCATGGATCCGGCAAACCAGCCGGTCGAAAGCGACGATCAGAGAGGACTGAGAAACGCTGATATTCGCTGTACCATCATCTCCAACTACAAGGATGTTGGAGTGCTGTATGACATTTTCTACCGACTGAACGCCGGATCCGTTCCCCTTTCATCGCAAGAATTGCGACAGGTGCTGAATAGAGGGCCGTTTGCTGAGTTCATAATCGAGGCAACTAATCAAATGCTGCCGCTGCATAAGGTCATGCGGCTAAAAGAGCCTGATGCCCGGCTGCGCGATGCCGAAATTCTGCTGCGGTATCTAGCGTTCTCCATGTTTGGGTCGGAGTACGATGGAAATCTTACTCCGTTTCTAGATTCCAGTATGGCGACCATAAACAAGGGATGGGACAAAGGAAAAAAAGAGCAAGTTGAAAATCTGTTCCTAGGGTTCAATAAGGCAACGGATCGGCTTCTTTCTATCTTTCCTAACAATAAAGTCGGCCGCAAGTATGCCAGTGACTGGGAAAGCCGCTTTAATCGCGCGCTGTTCGAGGTTCAAGCGTACTATTTCGCCAGAATACCTGATGCAGAGTTTTCTGCGTCGAAGGATAATTTTGTCGCGGCCTTCCAGGCATTCAGTCAGAAAGAAGGGGCATTTCGAGATAGCATCGAGACTACGACCAAGGCTCGCGATCGCTATTTCATTCGGTTCGATCTTTTCCGGAAGCTTGTGAACTCGGTGTTCAAGACTTCTATCGAAGAAGTTCCCGTTCCCAAACCCTAGTCAACGCATGGCTATCTTGGACAAGTTGGAAGCGGAACTGGACGGCCAGATAAAGCTCATCTCGGATGAATTCATATCTCGGTATTTGCCGGCAAATCCCGAAGACGGGCCGGATGTCTATCATCAGCATGTGAAGGCCTTCTGTATACTGGCTCATGCTGCATTTGAGGATTTTGTCGAGCGCACGTCATTGGCTCTTATGATGCACGCAGTGGAGGTTTGGTACAAAGATCGAACGCTTACTACTCCTCTCGTATCGTTGCTGCTGTTCTATCGGTCGTCGTTGGAGGCGGTTGATAATGAGGAAGAAGATCAGCCACGGAATTTTGATCAGATCAGAGCGCAAATAGACGAAGTTAAGCGAGCGCACTCGAGAGCAATAACTGACAATCATGGATTCTCGCTCAAATACCTCAGGTCAATATTGACGCCGGTGGCAATCGATATTGCGATTGATCCGTCTATCTCTAATTCTTTGAGAACATTGGCCGATGCGCGAGGCTCGTTTGCACATTCGGTCGCCGAACTCGGCATTTTTGTGGATCGCAAGAAGGCGAGGCACCCGATGACGCCGGAAAAGGCACGTGACGTTGTGGTTGATTGTGTCGCGCTGTGTAAGAAGATATTGGTGGAAGCCAAGAAATTTCTTCCAAGCTAGCCAGGAGCCGGGTTCGGACTGTCAATATTTCTGTGCAACTTCGCTTACGGCTGGTCTTATCCTAAAGGCTATGGATACGAACGATCCGACTGACGAGATTTCCGACATCGAAGACCGGATCGAGGCTTTGGCCGAGATCGCCGACCGATGTCGGAAGTTCATTCTGGCGTCCAAGATCGCCATTGGCGGCGGTGCCGCACTGTTGTTGATCACGATCCTCGGCTTGTTGGGGACAGGTCTGACCGCTGCGCTCGGCTCCATCGCCCTGGTGCTGGGCGGGATCGTGTCGCTCGGTTCGAACATCAGCACGTTGCAGCAAACCGAAAGCGCCATCGGTGCTGCCGAGGCGCGCCGTTCGGCGTTGATCGGCCGGATCGACCTGCGCGTGGTCGCCGATACGCCGATGAAGCTGGTGTGACGCGTCGCGTCAAACCGCAGCCCTCAGCGTCAGCACCATCAATTCTGCGCGGCATTGGGCAGCGAATGTTTGAAGCCGCTCCACGGCTTCCTCGTCGAGGAACGTCTTCGCCAGACGCTCGGCGCGAGCAACCTGCTCTTTGAGATAGTCGATGCGGGCCATGTGGCGCCTCCCGCCGGAATAATTTGAGGCAAATTGTTTCGTTCCGGCGGCTGTGACGGGATGGCTAACGCCGGGTAAACTGCGTGCGGTCGATCACGCTCGTCAAGCTCTCAGGAATTTGTCATGTCCACGCTGTTCGCCTTTTTTCATCACCTCTGCGCCTTCACGCTGGTCGCAGCGGTCGCGGTCGAGTTCACGCTGATCCGGCAGGAACTGACGGTGTCGACCGCACGGCGGCTTCAGGTCACCGATATCGTGCTGGGTACTGCCGCCGCGGCGCTGCTCATTGTCGGGATACTGCGGGTCTTGTTCTTCGAGAAAGGCTACGACTACTACCTGCATAGCTACGCGTTCCTGACGAAGATCGCGCTCTTCGTCGCCCTTGGGGCGTTGTCGGTCATTCCGACGCAGGAGTTCTTGTCGTGGAGTGCGTCGATCAAGGCGGGGCAGGCGCCTATGCTCGACGCCAGGCAGATGCGGCTGGTGTCGTCGATCATCCACGGCGAACTCGCGGCCATCGTGGTCATCCTGCTCTGTGCGGCCGTGATGGCGCGGGGAGGGTGGGTTTAGCCGGTCAGCGCGCCGTGCGCGCTACAAAATCCGTCGCGTGGGCTTTTTGTTGCCGCCACCATAACCGGCTATGCTGACGCCAAACAACAGGAGGGAATCCGATGCCATCAGCCTTCTTCGTCGTCCGCGCCACCGTCACTGACAGCAGCAAGCGCGCCGCCTTCGACAAATGGTACGAGACCGAACATCTGCCCGATGCGGTGAAGGCGTTCGGCGTGAGCAAGGCCTGGCGGTTCTGGAGTCTCGACGATCCCTCGTTGCATCAGGCGATGTATCAGTTCGACGACGAAGCCAGGCTCGAGACGATGCTGAAGGGCGATGCGCTGAAGCAGCTCGTCGCCGATTTCAACCGCGACTGGCCCGAGGTGAAGCGATCGCGCGAGACGCTGGTGCTGGCGCAGGAATTCGCGAAGTAGGGGGGTGATCGTGGCCACGTAGCCCGGATGGAGCGAAGCGCAATCCGGGATTCGTGCCTTAGGCGAAGCCCCCGGATTTCGCTTCGCTCCATCCGGGCTACGAAGTCCATGTCACCTTTGCAACGAATCTGAACACGCGATTCAGCGGCAGTTCATGTCCTGACCACGACACTACGCTCTGCATCACTCGACCGATAGCTGAGAGGACATGTCATGGAGCGTCGGAACTTTTTGAAACTTGCATTCGGTGTCGCGGCGGGAGCCGCCGCGTTCACCGTCGCAGCACAAGCCGCACCGTTGGCGCCGCAGTCGCTCGGTGCGCCTGCGCGCGTGCCGCAAGGTAATCCGGACGCTCATCCCGCCGTCACTACCAGCGAGGAAGCCGCGCAACTCAAGCCCGAGCAGGTGCATTGGCACGGTCACGGCTGGCATCACCGCCATTGGGGCTGGCGCCACCGTCACTGGGGCTGGCGCCACCGCTGGCATCGCCACCACTGGCGGCACTGGTAACGCTACGCCACCAGGACGGCCTGCAAACGTCGAACGGGGATCGCGCCTGGCGGTCCCCGTTCTTGTTCATTCCAAATTGCGAACAAAAAAATGGCCGCGCCGGTTAACGCTGCGCGGCCACTTCGTATGACGAAAAGACGATATCAGATCGGGCGGCAGCGGCCGCCGTGCCAGCGCAGGCCATAGGGGCACGCGCGCGGACGCACCACGACGACCGGCGGGGGAGGCGGTGCCACCATGACGACGGGCGGACGCCTGGCCATCGGACGGCAGTTGCCATGGGCGCCACGGTACCAGCCGGGGCCGCAGCCGCCGGCGGCACTGGCTGCCTCGCTGAAACCGACGACTGCGCCGGCGAGCATGATGGCGGCGAACAGATATTTCATTGGGTCTCCTTCTTCTTTGGCAGGCACTTGCGGCGCGCGATGAATCAAACGACGCGACTCGACATGTTAGGTTTTGCGACATGTCGGCACGGCATGATCCAAACCTGCCAAACATGACCTGAATACGGCATGAATGTTCCCCGCATACGGCTTCAGACGACAGCAACGCGCTAGCGGCCGAGAAAGCCCAGCACCAGTTCCCTGTACTTCTCCGGCGCTTCCAGGAAGACGAGATGGCCGGTATCCGGGATCACCTCGACCCGCGCATTCGGCATCTTCGCCGCAAGCGCCTTCGCGAGTTCGGCGTTCTGCCCCATTTTTGCGCGCAGCGCCTCCGGCGCGTTCGGCCGGCCCGGCGCGTTGTGATCGTCGGCGCCCATGATGAACAGCGTGGGTTCGGTGATGAGCGGGATCTCCTGCGCGACCGGCTCGCGATAGATCATCTGGCCGGAGCTGACGAAGGCGCGCAGCCAGCGCGGATAATCGGGGCTGCCCTTGATGTTGAAGCGGGCATCGATGAACGGCGTGATCGCCTCCGGCGGCAGCTTGATCGCGTAATTGGTCTGCAGCTGCTTGCGGTAGCCGTCCGCGGTGAGCTTGTCCTCGGTCTCGATGATCTTCTCGGTCGGCGTTGGCGGCACGTAGAGGCGGTAGTCCTCCAGCCCGATCGGCGCGGTCAGCACGAGATGGGCGACGCGGTCCGGATAGGCGCGGGCGATGCGCACGCCCAGCATGCCGCCGAGCGAATGAGCGACGATGTCGGCCTTATGGATTCCGAGATGGTCGAGCAGCGCGATGGTGTTGCGTGCCAGCGTATCGAAGTGCAGTTCGCCTGATGGCTTCGACGATTTGCCGAAGCCGATCTGGTCCGGCACCACGACGCGGAAGCCGGCCTCGCTCAGCATCCTGATCACGGGTGCCCAGTAGCTCGACGGGAAATTGCGCCCGTGCAGCAGCACCACGGTGCGGCCGTTCGGGCGCGCCGGCGCCACATCCATATAGGCCATGCGGAGCTGCTCGCCATCATTGACGACCTGCAGCAGGTGCACGGGGTAAGGATAGGCAAAGCCTTCGAGCGCGATGCCATAGGGCTCGCGTTGGGCCGTCTCGGCGGCGGTGGCAGATGTGAGCGGGGAAGCGAGGAGGCCGGCGGCGAGTGCGGCCAAAGCGAAGCGTTTCATGGCGGGGCTCTGCGCGTTACGGAACGATACTGCGCATAGAACGATGGATGGCCGGGTCAAGCCCAGCCATGACGCGCGCTCGCATTCACACGCGATTGTGTGTTGTCACGCAGCCTGCGCGATCAGTCCTTCCCGTCGCCGAACAGCGCGGCGAACTGCTTTTCGCCGGTGCGGGTAAAGTTCACGACGCGGCTGCCGGGCGTGGGGTCGCGCGCAGCCCATTTCAATTCGGCGAAGCGCTGCATCATGGCGGCGCCCAGCGTGCCGGCGAGATGGTGGCGCCGCTCGCTCCAGTCGAGGCAGGCCTTGCACACCGGCCGGCGCGGATGGGCGAGCATGTCGGGCGATATCTGCAAGTGCTTTGCGAGGAAGCGTTCGCCTTCGGCCGTCAGCTCGATGTCCTGCTTCCTCTGCTTGACCAGGTTTTGCGCGCGCATGGTGTCGAGCATCTGCACGCCGAGATCGCCGGCGAGATGATCGTAGCAAATCCGCGCGCGCCGCAGCGCCGGATCCTTCGGCCCCGTGCGCACGCGCATGTGCCCGGTGCGTGCGGCAAGCCCCGCAAGGCCTTCCAGCACACCGGCGACGTCATCGTCGGTGAGGCGGTAGTAGCGGTGGCGGCCCTGCTTCTCCGGCTCGACCAGCCCGCCGGCCTCGAGCTTGGCAAGATGCGAGCTCGCGGTCTGCGGCGTGATGCCGGCCTCCTGCGCCAGCTCGCTCGCGGTGAGCGCGCGGCCGTTCATCAGGGCGGTGAGCATATTGGCGCGCGCGGGGTCGCCGACGAGGGAGGCGACCATGGCGATATCGGGACCTGATTTCATGCTTCGATGGTAGCCGAAGCATTGCGGTCGGGCAAGGGCGTAGTCTACCAGCCAGCTCGTCATTGCGAGCGCAGCGAAGCAATCCAGAGATGTTTCCGCGGAGGGATTCCTGGATTGCTTCGCTGCGCTCGCAATGATGCTGTGGACGGCCCCACCTGAACGGCATCAAGTGCCAAAACGTGGTCGCCGGAGCGCCACAAAGAGGGAGGCCGTCCATGACGAAGTTTATCAGAACAGCGATTGATCTGGGCAAGAACTATTTTCAGATACACGGGGTTGAGAGCGAAGGCGGCCGATCAGTCTCGCGTAAGGTGAAGCGCTCGAAGATGCATGAGGTCTGTTCGCAGATCGAGCCCTGCCGGGTTGGCATGGAGGCCTGCGGTTCGGCGCATTATTGGGCTCGCCAACTGGTCGCGATGGGGCACGAGGTGGTTCTGATACCACCGGCTTACATCAAGCCCTACGTCAAACGAGGCAAGAATGATGCGATCGACGCGGCGGCAATCTGCGAGGCGATGTCGCGAGCTGACATGCGGTTCGTACCGATCAAGAGTGCCGACCAGCAAGCCGTTCTGATGCTGCACAAGACCCGCGAACTGCTGGTCAAGCAGCGCACGATGGCGGTCAACGCCCTGCGTGGCCACCTTGCCGAGTTCGGCATTGTCGCCGCCAAGGGCCTAGGCCGTGTCGATGAACTGCTGGCGCTGGCGAAGGTGGATGCTGCACTTCCACCCATTGCCATGGCCGCGGTGGCCTGCATGGCTCAACATCTGGAAGGGCTCGACCTGTCGATCGCGACCGTGGAGGAGGAGATCGTCAGGGGGCACAGACAAAATCCAATCAGCCGCGTGCTCGACGAAATTCCTGGCGTTGGGACGCTGATCGCGTCGGTGATCGCGGCCAGTGTTCCCGATCCAGGCGTGTTCAAGTCCGGGCGCGACTTCGCGGCATGGCTCGGTCTGACGCCCAGGCAAAACTCGAGCGGCGGCAAGGAGAAGCTCGGCGCAATCACCAAGCAAGGTAACCGCTACATCCGCAAAATGCTCGTCACGGGGGCGACGTCGGTGTTGCGTGTCGCAGGCCGGCGCAAAGGCACTTTCGCCGACTGGATCAACGCGCTGCGGGCCAGAAAGCCTGAACGGCTGGTCGCCGTGGCTCTGGCCAACAAGCTGGCAAGGATCTGCTGGGCGATCATGACCACGGGCGAGGGCTTCCGTACCGATACGTATGTCAAAGCTTGAGCGCACCTCACTAGCTTAAGCAGCATTCAAGGAGGGTATGCCGGTTCGAGTTTGGTAAGCACGAAAGAAGTGATGAGCGATACGGTCACCACCGAAAGCCGCGGACACCCCAACAACGTCATGAGCCTCCAGCTCGCCGCAATGATAGGGACCACGGTTATCGGACTTCATCAGGGCCAGCGGTCATAAAACCCGCACCAACAGGCCGGACATATGACCGAAGCAGACCAAGTCGTTCGATACTTCAAAAAGTGCTTGCCAATAGGGGCCGTCCACATATGACGGTGTGGAA
>JAEWFG010000307.1 GCA_023388935.1 Pseudomonadota bacterium
CTTCTGCAAGCTCAAGGAATTCAAGCGCATCGCGATGCGCGCCGACAAGACCGATCAAAGCTTCGCTGCCATGCTCCATCTCGCCGCCGCCGTGATAAATTCCCGATGAATCCCAACAGGCCCTAGAAGCCTGTCGACAAGCATCTTTGCCTCGGTGATGCACTCCGAGCGATCCGGGCCATTGGGAATTGCCGTTTCCGCAAACTTGGCACCGGGCCTGTAGACAAAGACCCTCCAGCCCGCGCCATACGGCCCGACGGTCAAGGTGTGGTTTTCGTAGATAATTTCCTCGGTCATTTCGCTTCCTTACTCCTAGGCCTCACCACGGCTTTCACTAGCCCAGCCTCTTTGGCGGCCTCTAGGAAGCGCTTGGGCTGTTCGGGGTCGTCGGCCTGTCTGGTCTCGGTTTTCGTAGGTCTAGCTGCGGGCTTTTTGCGGATGGTTTGCATACTATGAGCCTATGGCCACCAACGTTGCCGGACAACGGAAGCAAACCCAGCGATTTGCCAATCCCGCCGCCGTCAAAGGTATGAAACTCTGTCACTCGGTTGAGTATGGCAGTTGCGAGGTGAATAGCGTCTGGAACAGCAAGCGTCTTGCCGCCAAACTCCGCTGATCGCTGCATGTAATGGTCGCGCAGGTCGTGAGCCATCTTTGCAATTTTGATTTCCATGCCGACGCGATTGACGCGCTTCATAAGTCCATCAATCAGGGTTTTCATCCCGGCCGGAAGCTTGCTCTCTAACACCTCAGTTATAGTAAGCACGGATGTGATGATCTTCACCTCCCGACGCTTTGCCCGCTCAATGACTTCGCGAACGCCGTCCATATCGCCGGATTGACGTTCCTCATCCTTAATCCACGCGAGAAACAGGCACGAATCCCAATAGTATGTTGGCTCAGTACCAGCCATCACGAAGCTCCCGGATGAAAGCTTCGCTGCTCAATTCACCGGTGGCATCCGGGGCCATGCCTCGCAGATCGTCCCAATCTGGCAATTCGGATTCTGGAGGAAAGGGTTCGATGGCCGTCACGGCTACTTGATGGGGAAAAGTCGCTCCGCTTCGATAGTGCAGAGTGCCGTACACTTCCACTTTTCGACCCACTGCGGACACGGCGTCGTCCAATAGCTTGGGCGGAAAATGGCAAGTTACCTTGCGCGGCCCGATCTCGGGATAGACATAAAAGACGTTAGCGCCGTCGTGCAGGTTTATCTGTTCAAGCATACCCTCAATCGCGCCTTCGCATTCCTCATCGACTGCAAGCGCAGTATCGACTTTCGAGGCAACCTTCGGCGTCAGATCAAAACGATGGTCATTAAAGAGCAGAGTAACATTGGCAACAGACTTTCCAACGGGCTTCGCGAGACCTCGAATGTCTTCGAGCAAATCCGCATCTAGCCCAGAGAGGTCATCTCCGTTTTCAAGCGCGTGCGTGACGCGCCCTAGGCTCTCGATGACGGCATGTCCGACATAGGGATTTTTTGGAAGCGCATGAGGCTCCAAAACCACTCGCACCGGGCTGTTGTAAGAAAGCTCGGCAATTTTGTAGACGGTGGCTTGTTTCCCTTGATTAGCCTCACGATCCAGCTTCGTGATGGTCGCGTTTAGCTTTTGAAGTTGGTTCATGAACGCGCCAAGGCGCACCTGCCCGTTGTCCTCGGGCAAGCCCTCGATGATCAAGGTGATCTGGTCGCCGTCACTCATATACCGCACCACAATGCGAATGGATTTAAGGGAGCTTATCCTGCGAATGAGTCCCGGTACATAAGCCTTTTGCCAGTCATGCCCCGGAGGGCAAGCGCGCTGCGTGGCACATCGTTGATGCCAAGAGCGGCGCGCGTGTTTTGGTGGAAATCAAACTCTGCCAAGTAGCGGTCCAAATGCTTTCTGTCGACGTGCGGTAGATACCAACCAGACCGCGTTTCAGCACGGAGAGAGCTCCGCCTCGACGTAAGTGAAGACCGCTTCTGCGTTATGAAGGAGGACGAACGCGGCGCTGTCAAAGCGTTCGTCCGCCGATTGCCGCTGCTCTAAAGCGCTATGACATTGGGAAGAGTCGTCCTCGCGCTTTAGGTTATTGTTTGAGCATGATCTTCGCGCAAACGCGTTCCGCATTTGTCGCGAGGGAAAGCCGCTTCACACTTTTCCGGATCATGCCCTAATTTCCCGGCAGTTTCTCGAATGTTGGCATGCCCGCGGGGATGGCGTGGAATTCCTGCTTGTCGCAGGTGTAGATCGCCATTTGTGGATGGAACTGCGCCGGATCGTCCAGCGTGCCGACCTTCACGACGGCTGCGGGGAGGCCTGGAACCCTGGTCACCAGGTGGGTGCCGCATTCGGCGCAGAATTCGCGGGTGACGGCGCGCGCGAGGTCCTTGCGCGTAAACTGCTTGGGCTGCCCGGTGATGTAGCTGAAGCCGGCCGCCGGCATCGCGATGAAGGTGTTGGGCGCGCCGCCCGAGATGTACTGGCACTCGCGGCAATGACACTGGGCCTGCATCATCGGATCGCCTTCGGCCACGTAGCGCACTTCACCGCAATAGCATCCGCCTTCCAAACGCATGACGACCTCCCGATTGTTGTTCGTTGCGGCCGATATCTCTGCGCCGGTCGCCTGGAATGGCAATCTCTTTCTTTGTCCCGGCCGGTCAAAAAAAGGGGCTCCAACTTGCGCTGGAGCCCCTCAACGGTCGGGGCATTGCCGGGTATGTGCCCGAACCGTAGTCATGGGCGCGACCCCCGAAGAGGTCGCACCCGGGGAGGACCGTTACATGTTGTAGGCGCGCTCGGTGTGCTCGGTGATGTCGAGGCCTTCACGCTCGCTCTCGACATTGGTGCGGAGGCCAACGATCACATCGACGACCTTGTAGAGGATCGCGGAGCCGACGCCCGACCACACCAGCGTGGTGCAGACGGCCTCGATCTGGGACAGCATCTGCGCCGCGAAGTCATAATCGGCAACCTTGGGCGGGATTGCGGTGTAGTCGATGATGCCCGCGCCGCCGAGAGCCGGATTGACCAGGATGCCGGTGCCGAGGGCGCCGACGATGCCGCCGATGCAGTGCACGCCGAACACGTCGAGGGAGTCATCGTAGCCAAGCGCATTCTTCACGACGGTGCAGAAGAACAGGCAGACCACGCCGACGACGAGGCCGAGGACGATCGCACCCATGATACCGGAGAAGCCGGCTGCAGGCGTGACCGCCACGAGGCCCGCGACGGCGCCGGAGATGGCGCCGAGCACCGAGGGGTGACCTTTCACGATCCACTCCGCGAACATCCACGACAGCGCGGCGGCTGCGGTGGCGACGAAGGAGTTGGTCATGGCGAGCGCTGCACCGCCGTTGGCTTCGAGGTTCGAACCAGCGTTGAAGCCGAACCAGCCGACCCAGAGCAGCGAAGCGCCGATCATGGACATGGTCAGCGAGTGCGGAGCCATCAGCTCCTTGCCGTAGCCGGTGCGCTTGCCGATCAGGAGAGCGCCGACGAGACCTGCAATGCCTGCGTTGATGTGCACCACGGTGCCGCCCGCGAAGTCGATCGCGCCCTTCTTGAATATCCAGCCGGCGTCGGCGTTGATCTCGTCGAGCTTGGCCTGAGCGGCGGTCTTTGCCGCCGCGTCACCCGCGGCAGCGAGCGCCTTGGCTGCATCCTGGATCGCGTCCGGGCCGGGCCAATACCAGACCATGTGCGCAATCGGGAAGTAGATCAGCGTGACCCAGAGCGGGATGAACAGAGCGATCGCCGAGAACTTCATGCGTTCGGCGAAGGCGCCGACGATGAGGGCGGGCGTGATCGCCGCGAAGGTCATCTGGAAGCACACATAGACGAGCTCCGAGATGTTGGCGTCGACGCTGAAGGTCGACGCCTTCGAGTCCGTGGTGACGCCCATCATGAACGCCTTGGAGAAGCCGCCGATGAAGTCGGAGCCGCCGGTGAAGGCGAGGCTGTAGCCGTACAAGGCCCAGATCACGGTGACGACGCAGACGGTGTAGAAGACCTGCATCAGTACGGAGAGCATGTTCTTGGAGCGGACGAGGCCGCCGTAGAACAGCGCAAGACCCGGGATCGTCATCAACAGCACGAGCACTGTCGATGTCAGCATCCAGGCGTTGTCTCCCTTGTTGATCGTCGGCTCGGCGCAGGCTGCGGTCGCCGTGAACATGCCGACTGCGAGGGCGGCCAGTCCCGCGCCATAGGGACGCTTAAACGTCATTTCATTCACTCCTGATTGGATTTTGGTTGAGCGCGAAATCAAAGGGCCGCGGCATCGGCCTCGCCGGTGCGGATGCGAACCGCATGGTCGAGGTTGATGACGAAGATCTTGCCGTCGCCGATTTGTCCGGTTTTCGCGGCGGACGTGATGGCATCGATGGTCTTTTCGACCTGCTCGGATGCGACAGCGACTTCGATCTTGATCTTGGGCAGGAAGCTCACGGCGTATTCGGCGCCGCGGTAGATTTCCGTATGGCCTTTCTGGCGGCCATATCCCTTGACTTCCGTCACCGTGAGACCGTGAACGCCGATGGCGGTCAGGGCGTCCCGGACTTCTTCCAGCTTGAATGGCTTGATGATCGCCATAACAATTTTCATCGGTCCTATCCCCGCTTGGGCCCGGTCCGGCCGTGGCCGGGCGTTTCTCGACTGGTTCGCCACGAGGGAGAAGTTCACTACGCGGGCACAGCCGGACCCCTAGAATCAAATGCCGTGCCAGATCGGGGCGCGCTGCCTAACGGGCTATGAAAACGAGGGTTTTCGCGTTTGACGGGTGTTGTGCTGCAGTGCGCTATTACGTCGCGCTCAAAACGTGGTCATATTTGCTCAAAAGGCGAGCACGACAGGCTGCCGACACAATGTTGCTCATGTGTCGGGCAGCAGAAGGTAATTACGTAGCGTGGGCGCCTATTGCAGCGCTTCGCCGTGCTGCGAGATATCGAGACCCTCCAGCTCCTGCTCGCGGGATACGCGCAACGGCACGAACAGGCCGACCAGCTTGAGCAGGATGAAGCTCACGCCAGCCGACCAGGCGAAGGTGACGGCCACGCCATAGAGCTGGATCAGAAGCTGCTGCGGATGGCCCTCGATCAGGCCGGCGGTGCCGCCGATCGCGCTGGTTGCGAACACGCCGGCGAGCAGGGTGCCGGTCAGGCCGCCGATGGCGTGGACGCCGAACACGTCGAGCGAATCGTCATAGTTGAAACGGTGCTTCAGCCAGGTGCAGGCCCAGTAGCAGACGGCGCCGGCGACCACGCCGATGACGATGCCGTGCCAGGGCGCGACGAAGCCCGAGGCCGGCGTGATGGTGCCGAGCCCGGCCACCGCGCCGGAGATCATGCCGAGCACGGAAGGCTTGCGCCGCGTCGACCATTCGATCGCGCCCCAGGTCAATGCGCCGGCGCAGGCCGCAAGATGTGTCGCGATGATCGCCATCACCGCGCGCGAATTGGCCGCGCCGGCCGCGCCGCCGTTGAAGCCGAACCAGCCGACCCACAACAGCCCGGTACCCATCACGGCGAGCGAGAGATCGAACGGTGAGAGATTTTCGGTGCCATAGCCATGACGGCGTCCCATCATCTTTGCTGCGACGAGGCCGCCGGTGCCGGCCGACAGATGCACCACGAGGCCGCCGGCGAAATCCAGCACGCCCATGCGGGCGTGGAAGCCACCGCCCCACACCCAATGCGCCAGCGGAATGTAGATGAAGATGAACCACGCGACCGAGAACAAGAGATAGGCGGAGAACCGCATCCTGTCGGCGACCGAGCCCGCGACCAGCGCCACCGTGATAATCGCAAACGTCATCCGGTACAGCATGAACAGCGCTTCCGGGATCGTCTTCGCCGCCGGATTGACGCTGTCCATGGTCATGCCGGTCAGGAACCAGCGATCGAGCGAACCGATCCACGGGCCGTTGCCAACGAAGCAGAGCGAATAGCCGAACGCGACCCAGAGGATGGAGATCAGCGTCACCGCGGCGAGGCTCTGCGCCATGGTGGCGAGCACGTTCTTCTTGCGCACCATGCCGGAATAGAACAGCGCAAGCCCCGGGATCGTCATCATCAGCACCAGCGCGGTGGCGACGATCATCCAGGCGGTGTCGGCGGTGCTGATCTCGGAGCTCGCGGCGTGCGCTGGCGCGGCAACGATCGACACAAACCCGATCGGCGCAGCCATGACGGCTGCGCGGCGAAACAATCCAGCCATGTCGTTTCCCCCAGCACAATCATTGCGTCGCACGCTGCGGCGTCGTTGCCCGGTGCGATCGAAGAAGACGGTATTCTAGAGTGCGTCGCTGTCGGTCTCGCCGGTGCGGATACGCAGCGCGTGGTCGATCGGCGTGACGAAGATCTTGCCGTCGCCGATCTGGCCGGTGCGCGCGGACGCGGTGATCACGCTGACGGCCTTGTCGGCGATGTCTGAGGCGACCGCGATCTCGATGCGCAGCTTCGGCAGGAAGTTCACGACATATTCGGCGCCGCGATAGATCTCGGTGTGGCCCTTCTGGCGGCCATAGCCCTTCACCTCGGTGACAGTCATGCCGTGGACGCCGATCGCCGTCAGTGCCTGGCGGACCTCATCGAGCTTGAAGGGTTTGATGATCGCGACGACGAGTTTCATGATCAGGCCTATCCCCCGGGATGCGCCGCGCCGCATGTCCCCGGCGCTGCGTCAATTTGGCATCTTCCCGGGCAAATGGCACAAAAAAGTTGCAGATTGAAGCGGAAAAACGCGTCTCGCCTCCTGCCGTCGCCTCTGTACGGGGCAGCCGTTCATCCCCGACAATGCATTTTTGGCATGGATGCGGTGAACCGAAGCGCCCCAGCCGGCACATAAGTATGTTTGGGGGGGCGTTTCATGGCGACTTGGTTCTATGCATCCGAGGGCAAGCAGCAGGGGCCCTTTCCGGAAGGGCAATTTCGCGACCTCGTCGCCCAGGGAATTGTACGTCCCGATACGCTGGTGTGGTCCGAGGGCATGGCCGGCTGGCAGAAGGCCGCCGAAATCCCCGGCCTGATCGGCGGGGGCGCGCCCCCGATGATGCCGGCCGGCGGCCCGCCGATGATGGGCGGCAGTGGCTATGCCGGCGCTGGCGGCGGAGGATCGCTGTCGGTCGACTTCGGCATCCTTGAATTCACCTGGCGCACGATCGTGGCGGTGATCGGCGTCTGCCTGATCATCCCGGGGCCGTGGGTGTTGGTCTGGTACGCGAAATGGATCATCCCCTGTGTTCGGGTGCCGGGACGTCCGAATCTCAGCTTCACCGGCAACGCGATGACGCTGGTGCCCTGGTATTTCGGCGCCGTTGTGCTCGCGATCGTCATCGCCTCCATCGGCAGCGAGGCACTCAACAATCTGCTGTTCGTCGTCCAGATGGTTCTGTACTGGCTCCTGATCAAATGGACTGTCGCGAACATTGCGTCCAATGACCAACCGCTGGGTCTCAGCTTCTCAGGCTCGATCTGGGCCTATATCGGCTGGAATCTGCTGTTTGCGATCTCGATCATCACGATCATCGGCTGGGCCTGGGTCGCCGCAGCGCAGCTTCGCTGGATGTGCCGCAACATCCAGGGCACGCGCCGCGCCGTCGTGTTCAACGGCAGCGGACTTCAGATTCTATGGCGTGGAATCGTGGCCGCGGTCCTCTTCAGCCTCATCATCCCGATTCCCTGGGTGTATCGCTGGATCATGAACTGGACCGCGTCGCAAACCGAGCTCGTTTCGCGCGGGGCCCAGATCTGAACGCTCAACTCCTCCGCTCGCGCACGGAGCCTTCCTGTGCGACGGAGGCCACCAGCGTGCCATCGGGCTTGAAGATCGAGCCGCGGGTCAATCCGCGGCCGCTTTGTGCACTCGGCGAATCCTGCGCGTAGAGCAGCCATTCGTCGGCGCGGAACGGGCGATGAAACCACATCGCGTGGTCGAGGCTCGCCGGCATCATGCGCTTGTCGAACAGCGTGCGGCCGTAGCGCGCCATGATTGCATCGAGCAGCGAGAAGTCCGACGCGTAGGCCAGCGCGCACATGTGCAGCGCCGGATCGTCCGGCAGCGTCGCTGCGGTCTTGATCCAGACGTGAATGCGCCCGTCGTCGATCTTCTGTCCGAAGTAACGGCCGAGCTCGACCGGGCGCAGCTCGATAGGACGATCGGATTCATAGTAGCGGCGAATGAAGTCCGGCATCTCGCGGAACATCGGCTGTTTCGCCAACTCCTCCGCCGTGAGCTTCTCCGGCGGCGGCACGTCGGGCATCTTGTCCTGGTGATCGAAGGCGCCCTCCTCCTCGGCGTGGAACGAGACCATGATCGAGAAGATCGCATTGCCGTGCTGGATCGCGGTCACGCGGCGGGTCGAATAGCTCTTGCCGTCGCGCAGACGCTCGACCTGGTAGATGATCGGGATCTGCGGATCGCCCGGCAGGATGAAATAGCAATGCAGCGAATGCGGCAGCCGGCCCTCGACGGTGCGGCAGGCCGCAACCATCGCCTGCCCGATCACCTGGCCGCCGAACACCCGCTGCCAGCTCGTCTTCGGGCTGTTGCCGCGGAACAAATTCTCCTCGAGCTGTTCGAGGTCGAGGATGGAGATGAGGTCGATCAGGCTTTTGGACATGGAATTCAGCTTTCGCCTTGTCATTCCGGGCTCGCTGCTCCGGAATGGCACAATGGGGCTTCCGCCCCTGTTTCACCGCACTGTTTCGCCCACCTGAAGTCTGCTAGCAAGACCAAGATAAAGGCGAACGGCTAGAGCGTTTTCGAGCGAAGTGGATACCGGTTCGCGTAAAGAAAACGCGTCAATACAAGAATCTAGAGCCCGTTCCGATGGAATCGGAACGGGGCTCCAACCGGGAAGTTTGGCAGGAAAAGTCGAGTATGTCGGTACAGGGTAGCATTGTCATTGGCGGCGGCGCATTTGCGGGCCTCGCGCTGGCCCTGGCGCTGCGCCAGGGGCTCGGGCCCGAGATCCCCGTCATCGTTGCCGACCCGGCGCTCGGCACCCGACCGAGCCGCGACCCGCGCGCCACGGCGATCGTGGCTGCCTGCCGCCGGCTGTTCGAGGCGATCGGCGCCTGGGACGACGTCAGGAGCGAGGCGCAGCCGATCCTCGACATGGTCATCACGGATTCGAAGCTGGAAGACGCCACGCGCCCCGTGTTCTTGAACTTCGCCGGCGATGTTGCGCCCGGTGAGCCCTTTGCGCATATGATCGAGAACCGCCGCCTGATCGATGCGCTGACGGTGCGCGCCGAGGCCGAGGGCGTTGATCTTCGCGCGACCACTGTGTCGTCTTACGACGCACGTAGCAACGGCATCGACGTGACGCTCGGTGATGGCAGCGTGATCGCGGCCAGTCTCCTGGTCGCGGCCGACGGCGCGAGGTCGAAACTGCGCGAGCGCGCCGGCATCGTCACCCATGGCTGGGAGTATGACCAGTCCGGCATCGTCGTCACGGTTGGCCACGAGCGCGATCACGAGGGCCGCGCCGAGGAGCATTTCTTGCCCGCGGGTCCGTTCGCGATCCTGCCGCTCTCGGGAAAACGCTCCTCGCTGGTGTGGACCGAGCGCCGCGCGGAAGCTGCGCGCATCATTGCGTTGAGCGACGAGGAATTTCACGGCGAGCTGGAGCAGCGCTTTGGCCTGCATCTCGGCGAGGTGAAGGCGCTCGACAAGCCGCGCGCGTTCCCGTTGTCCTATTTCGTGGCGCGTTCCTTCATCGCCGAGCGCCTCGCGCTGGTCGGCGATTCCGCCCATGTCATCCACCCGATCGCGGGCCAGGGTCTCAACATGGGCCTGAAGGACGTCGCGGCGCTGGCGGAGGTGGTCGTCGATGCCGCGCGGCTCGGCATGGATATCGGCGGGGCGGACGTGCTCGAACGTTATCAGCGCTGGCGCCGCTTCGACACCATGGCGATGGGTGTTGCCACCAACGCGCTGAACTTCCTGTTCTCCAACCAGTCGACGCTGCTGCGCACCGTGCGCGACATCGGCCTCGGGATCGTCGACCGCGCTCCGCCGCTGAAGAACCTCTTCATCCGCGAGGCCGCCGGGCTGACGGGCGAGGTGCCGCGGCTCTTGAAGGGCGAGGCGTTGTGAGCATGTGAATGGCGAAGAGCGAATGGCGAGTAGGCATTCGCTATTCGCCACTCGCTATTCGCCCTTTCTCAATCGATCTTGCGCGCCTCTTCCGGCAGCATGATCGGGATGCCGTCGCGGATCGGATAGGCGAGTTTTGCACTCCGCGAGATCAGCTCCTGCCGCGCTGAGTCGTACTCCAACGGACCCTTGGTCAGCGGGCACACCAGGATTTCCAGTAATTTGGGATCGACACTGTTTTCGGGGCGTTCGGGCGCGTTCATTGTGGTCTCCGGCGATCGGCTGCCTCTAGCACAGAAAATCGCGTCCGCCCATTGCCGCGGCTAAAGCGTTTTCGAGCAAAGTGGATACCGGTCCGCGTCGAGAAAACGCGTCAAAAACGAGAATCTAGGCGGAAACCATCTGCAAGAGCTCGTCGAGCAGGCCCTGGAGCCGCGCCTGCGGCACTGGCGCAGCCGAAAGCGCGAAGCCGAGAAACGTCCAGTACAGGATCTGAGCGCGGGCCTGCGCCGCCGCCGGCTCGAGCCCCCGCTTCGCCAGCAGCGTCTCGATATAGTCGAGCCTGCGGCGGTCGATGGCACGGACCGCGCCTTGCGCGGTCGCATCGAACGCCGCCCAATTGCGCACGGCTCGCTCGAGATCCAGCCGGGCGCCAAAGGTTCTGCGCAGCAGCGCCTTGAGAGGCTCGTCGCTGGCGGCTTCGACATCGGCGATGATCTGCTCGGCCGCGATCTCGCGCCAGCGCTTCAGCACGGCGGCGTGAAACGCGCCGAGATCGGCAAAATGCCAGTAGAAGCTGCCGCGCGAGACGCCCATGGTTTTCGCCAGCGGATCGGCCTTCAGCGCCGTGAAGCCGCTCCTGGCGAGCGCCTTGAGTCCCTCTTTGATCCAGTCGTCGGCGGAGAGTTGTTCGGTCATGTCGGGTTCCCGAGGCCAGGCCATACACTAGTGTATTGACAGGTCGCAGGCCAGCGCTTATCACACCATACATAACTGTATGGTTGAAGCCTCGAGGAGCTCAGATGATGCGTGATCTCTTGCTTCAGTGTGCTGGCCTCGCCACCATCGCCGCGGCCCTGATCCACGGCATCCTCGGCGAGACCAAGGTTTTCGCGCGCGCCCGCATCGAGCCGGAGCGGTTGCGCACCTTGATCCGCCTGGTCTGGCAGACCTCGACCGTCGCCTGGATCGGCGGCGGCGTGCTGCTGATCGGGGCACCGTGGATGGCCTCGGAGCCGGCGCGCCATTGGATCGTCATCACCATGGCGTGCGTGCTCGGCTTCGCGGCCCTCGCCAATGCCTGGGCGACGCGCGGCCGGCACTTCGGTTGGATGGCGCTCAGTGCCGTGGTCGCCATGGCGGTCGCCGGTTACTGAAGCATGATCCGGATCCGAAGGACCGCGTTAGCGCAAAGTGCGCAACGGTTTTCCCTCGCGACAAACGCGGAACGCGTTTGAGCGGAGATCATGGTCGAACAATAACCCAAAGCGCGATGACGGTTCATCCCAATCTCATCGCGCTTTGGGTGCGGCGTATCGAAATGACCCGTCATCGAACCTGTGAGGCGTAAGGCCGCAGCGTCGCGCGAAATCCACGCTGCATACGGAGCGCGCTGATCTTTTTCGGATCGTTAGAATATCTCTAAAGCTCACCGTCCCTCGAACGCGATTGACTTCATCATCCCCTTTGCTTCTTTCCGTTTGGCTGCGCGCTGATCGCAGCGCGCACGACAGAGGAGAAGATGTTCGTGAACGTCATTCGTGTTGTTGCCATCGCACTGACGATCGGGATTGGAACGAGCTCGGCGGCCATGGCCGACGGTTTCAAGGATTGCACCAAGCTCGACAAGGCGTCGTGGAAGCCGGC
>JAEWFG010000359.1 GCA_023388935.1 Pseudomonadota bacterium
GGTTCATCACTGTCTTCGACCTGTTCGTCGTCAACGTCGCAATCCCGTCGATGCAGACCGATCTTGGCGCGGGCTTTGCCGAAATCGGTTTCGTCATCGCTGGCTATGAGCTGGCGTTCGGCGTGCTGCTACTCGCAGGCGGGCGGCTCGGCGACCGGCATGGACGCCGTCGTCTGTTCGTTCTCGGCATAGCAGGATTTGCCGCCGCGTCACTTCTTTGCGGAATCGCCCCGAACGCCACCAGCCTGATCATCGCCCGTCTTCTCCAGGGTGGCGCAGGCGCGCTCCTGTTCCCGCAAGTCTATGCGCTGCTGCGTGTGATGTACGACGATGCGGGCCGTCGCCGCGCCTTCGGCCTGCTCGGCATGACCCTGGGGATAGCGGCCATCGCCGGGCAGGTGTTGGGCGGGTTCATCGTCGAGAGCAATCTGTTCGGCCTTGGCTGGCGGATCATCTTCCTCATCAATGTGCCGATCGGCATCATTGCGGTGCTGCTGGCGCGGATCATACCGGAATCCCGCTCCCCCGACGCGCTGCGCGTCGATTGGCCAGGAATCGGCATGGCGACGGTGGGGCTGCTGCTTCTGCTTCTGCCGCTTCTCGAAGGCCCGAATATCGGCTGGCCTTTCTGGACATGGATCAGCATGGCCGCATCGGTCCTGCTGCTGGCGGCATTCCTCGCGTGGGAGAACCGCGTTGCGAAGCGCGGCGGCGATCCGGCTATCGACCTGAACCTGTTCCGCAATACCGGCTTCTCGGTGGGATCGCTGGTGGTCCTGCTGGTCTATTCGACGGCGGCGTCGCTCTTTCTCTGCTTCGCCCTGCTGGTGCAGTCTGGCCTTGGCCTGACCCCGTTCGAAGCTGGCACCCTGTTTGCCCCGGCGAGCGTCGGTTTCATCATCGCGTCGCTAGTGGCGCCCAAGCTAGTGGCGCGGTTCGCCAGCATCGGCATTGCAGGCGGTGCGCTGCTCTACGCCGCCGGGATCGGCTGGCTGATCGTCACCGCATGCGGCATCCATGACCGCGCTGATACCTTCGCCCTCCTGCCGCCGCTCGTTCTGTTCGGCTTCGGGCAAGGGCTGTCGATGACGCCGCTGCTCAATCTGGTGATCGGCTATGTCAACGAACGTCACGCCGGAATGGCGGCGGGGTTCATATCCACCATGCAGCAATTGGGCGGAGGTTTCGGCATCTCCATCGTCGGCATCTTCTTCGTCAGCATTCTCGGCAGCGAAACGGGCGAAGGCGCGGCCAAGGCAGGCCACTATGCCGCCGCCTTCTCCGGCGCGATGCTCTACAATCTGGTCGCCGTCATCGTCGCGGCCATCCTCATCGCCCTGATCGCCCGCAAGAAAACGGCCAGCGAATAAGGGGGCGACTGATGTGCGCCATCGCCCGTAAAGCAGGTATCCGGCTTAGCCGTGCGCGGCTTCCACCAACGCATCCGCCAGCTGCATGTCTGTTTCCTCGCCCGTGCTGATTTCCGGTCAGCGATCTTCGATTTTCTTCACTTGGGTATCGGTCCAATCCAACGGTCTTCCGTCCTGCGCGCGGAGTTCCAATCGGGCGATCGGATCGCCTGTTTCGGTTTCCAGCAGCGAGGATTTCGGCTCGTCCGGGCGATAGAGATGGTCTTCGCCCCACTGGCGCAGCGCGACAATGACGAGGAAGAGGCCGCGCCCTTTCTCTGTCAGGACATATTCCTGATAGGCGCTTCCGTCCGAGGCAGGCGCCATTTCCAGAATGCCGCTCTCGGTCAGGTCTCGCAGCCGCGTCGCCAGCATTCCCTTGGCAATGCCGAGGCCGGTCTGGAACTCGGTGAAACGCCGCACGCCATCGAAGGCGTCGCGGATTATCAGCAGCGACCACCAGTCGCCGATGACATCCAGCGCACGCGCTACCGGACACCCGGCGTCCCACAGGCTGACCCGCTTCACCATGACCTTCATTCTCCGATCAACGATTCTGGTTCTAAAATAGAACTAGATTTTCAATCGCACAAGTGGTCTCAACATGAAACAAGATTAAGTTTCACGAACGGGACCGCCATGCAGCACGGAGACGAAAACAGGACGCAGAACAAACCAGGCCGGGGACTATCGCGGATCACGACGCTGATCTTCGCCCTCGCCGCCGGTCTCAGCGTTGCGAATATCTACTTCGCCCAGCCATTACTCGACTCCATGGCTCGGGATTTCGGGATATCACCCGCCGCCATCGGTCTCGTCGTGACATTGACGCAGCTCGGCTATGGGCTGGGGCTGATTTTCGTCGTGCCGCTTGGCGATCTGGTCGACCGCCGCCGCCTCATCGTCGGTCAGGGCATCTTGTCGGTGGTTGCGCTGGTCGCCATTGCCACGGCGAGAACCGAGGCCATCTTGTTCGTCAGCCTTGCCACCATGGGCCTTCTTGCCGTCGTGGTGCAAGTGCTGGTCGCCTTTGCCGCGACACTGGCAACGCCCACCGAGCGCGGCAAGGCGGTCGGCATGGTGACGAGCGGCGTCGTGATCGGCATCCTTGCCGCACGCTTCATCGCCGGTTTGCTCGCCGATCTCGGCGGCTGGCGCGCGGTCTATCTGACCTCGGCCATCGTGACGGCGGCGATGGTCGGCCTGCTCATGCGTGTTCTTCCACGGCAGCTTTCGCCGGACAGCACTGACGGCTACGTCGCCACGCTACGCTCGATCCCCGCTCTATTCCTGCGCGACAGGATATTGTTGGTTCGCGGCCTTCTGGCTCTCCTGATCTTCGCCACGTTCAGCAGCTTCTGGACGGCGCTGGTCCTGCCGCTCAGCACGTCGCCATTTTCCTATTCCCACAGCCAGATCGGCTTGTTCGGCCTGGTCGGCGTGGCGGGGGCGATTGCTGCGACAGGTGCGGGCCGGCTCGCCGATCGCGGCCTCGGTCAATGGACCAGTGGAGTCTCGCTTGCGCTGCTGCTGACGTCATGGGGATTGATCGCCATGTTGCCGGCGTCGCTGCCTCTGCTCCTCATCGGCGTCGTTCTGCTCGATCTCGCCGTGCAGGCCGTCCATGTCACCAATCAGAGCATCATATTCGAACGTCACCCCGAGGCGCGCAGCCGTCTGGTCGGCGGCTATATGCTGTTCTATTCGATCGGCAGCGCCATCGGGGCCATCACTTCGACCATGGCCTACGCCCATGCCGGGTGGTCCGGTGTGTCGGTGCTTGGCGCGGCATTCAGCGCGACCGCCTTGCTGGTCTGGGGGACCACGCTCCGCTTACCGATGCGCCGGGAAGCAGTGCTGTGCGCAGGCGACCAGTAGCGAAGCCCGCTCCCGCTCAACTGCCCCAATTAACAGGTGGACGCATTGGTCCAGACGCTCGCCGTTGCGGAACATCTCAGCTTCCATCGTGCCACTCTGGCGCTCGGCACAAGCCATTCGAGCGTCAGCACCCGCATCAAGATGTTGGAGCAAGACCTTGGCGTCGTCCCGTTCGACCGCAATACGCGCGGCGTCCGGCTGACCGAAGCCGGACGCCGCTTCGTCGATCAGGTCCATGACGCGATGAGCATCCTCATCCGATGCAGGCGCGTGGTGAGGAAGGCGTGGCGGCGAACACCGCGAATGTCGTCTTCCTGACCCGTAGCGGAATTGACCGAAGGTGTCCGGCTTCCCGGGATTACGCCTCCGGCACCCCTTCATGCTCACCGCTGCGACAAAGCGCTTTCTGTACGCTCATTTATCGGACAGCATAGGTTCAATGCTGCTGACGGGAGCACCAAGATCGCGAAGGCACTGTTCTCATTGCTCGCAGGCGGTGCAGACTTCATTGATTTGATTTTTTCGGTGCGCGCTTTTTTGGTCTCGGGCCACCTGGCGCCCCGGCCTCGTCCCCACGGCAAGGCCAAGCATCTCTGAACGCCTCGAGAGCAAGGGTAATACCCGGTTCATTCAGTCGATCCGGATTGCTGTCAATGTATTGAAGAAGGATCTTGGCACTTTCCAAGATACTGCCTTGCGCGGGGGGGCATGCACGTACCCCAGCTGGCAGATTTGGTGCAAAAAGCATCGCAGTCTCGATCATTCCCTCACATGCGCCGGCGATCCGGGCTTCGTCCTGATCACGAAACGATTTCTGAACAAGTAGCCCGCAAGATTTCTGCGCGTCGGTTCCTTTATCGACGATCGTGCCGCTGGCGCTTCCAATGAACAAGAGGACCAGGCCGGCAAGAATGATATGGACCCGCATCAGCGTCCCCCGATTACAGCGCAGAAACAGCGGCGATCAGCGCCCTGATGGCCACAAATTTCAATCCCGCGCGTCCCTTGCGCGAAACTTTGATGAACTACAGATAGATTTTGAGGAGCGTCTATCAACCTGCCGCCTGCGCGAGTCGCATTGATCGATTGACGCGAGTGCTCGACCGTTCGAGGCACGCCAACGACTGCCTGTCGATGACTGCACCATCCGGGCGTTAGGGCCATTGTCCAAGCGAGGCGGCTGATCAGGAAAGCTGGATGAGCTCAATACCGCGGGACTAGCCTCGATTGGACTCAAGCTGCACCGTTTTTCGTCCCCCGTTCAGCTCTCTGAGGCGGTTTACATATTCCTCAGGCTTCAGCAGATGGAACGGAGCGTTGAGGCCCATGAAACTCGCTATGCGGCCGATAAAAGCAGTGCAGTTGGTCGTCGCCGCATTCCATAGCGGCGAAGTCTCCTGCAGGTGTTTGATATAAGCAAACACCTTCTTGGCGTCGGCCTCATTCAGGTAGACGCGATAGCTGGCCGTCAGATATTGCTCGTCAAGGTCGCCGTAGGTCGCGCCTGTCTCAGAGGGGACAAAGATTACGTGTCCCAAGATGTACGGCACCTCGTCGCCGGCCGGAGCCAGACCAGCGACCTCGACCTGCTTTTCGCTCGTCTTTCCGTACCAGACGAATGCGTGGCCGTACGTTGCCGCCGTGCGGGCACGAAAATCGACGTAGTAGGGACCTAGGGCAGTAGCCCTTCGAGCTGGCTTTACATCTGATGTCGACGACGGGGCACTCGGCGTAGCAGCGGCCATACTGTCCGCATACTTCGTCGCCGAATTGAGGAGAGCGTCCCGTTGTTGAAGGTCGGAATGTGACCCGATGGGTTGAGCGCTACTGATCCCGGGATCTAAGGCCACAAAGGCCGCCAACAAGGCGACCTTTGCAAGAAGCCCCAGACCCGGACACCTCCGAATCATTCCAACCATCTTCGAATCCCCTTGGATCCAAGATCCGATGCCACAGGTAGTCCGCCTACCCCAAACGAACGCCGCTAGCGTACGATTGGATAGTCAGATCACCCCTTGGTCACCAACGGGGCCGGAGCTGCGACCGGGTATTTGCCCACGGGGCTCTTACCGACGGGGTATTTGCCGACGGGATATTTACCAACGGGCGCGGGGGCGGCTGCAACTGGCTGAGGCCGTGGCAGGTCAGCTGCAACTGCTGTTCCCACGAAAGCCAAAGTAGCGAAGCCAAGGATCACGAATTTCAGCATGGGGTTCTCACCACGGTTCGGATGGGTTGGGATTCACTTTACGCGTATAGAAAACCAGACGATCGCCCCGACGGCAATGAATAGACGGAGGGTTGGCGGCCCAAACAGCGGTTTTTTGCCGCATGTTGCGAAAATGGCACGAAAATTGAGACACTTGGTTCCATGTCGATTTCGCGGTCCGCACGAATCAAGACGTGTCGGGACCTGCTTCAGAAAATCCACGGAAAGACCCGACCGGTCCGCGCCATATACTCGCGATAGCTGCCGCCGAACGTCTGCAGCATCATTCGCTCTTCTCTTGCGACGCGGCCAAAGAACAAGATCCCGAAGCCAGCCAGGCCCGCGAAACCGGCAACCCAATTAGGCAGCAGGAATGCCTGCGCGATAGCCCACAGCCAAAAAGCCGAATACATCGGGTGTCGAACTCTCCGGTAAATCCCTTCCGTCACCAGTTTATGATTCTCGCGCACGTCGAGGCTTACCGACCAATTCCGGCCGAGTGCACTGTGAGTCAGGTGGAACATACCCAAAGCCGCAATCGCAAACAGAGACCCCAGCCAAGCCAGCGCCGGATGGAAGCCATAAGCTGCGAAACGGGGCATTCCTGTTGCTACGTAGACCAGCGGCACAAGGCCAAGTCCCGAAAGAGATATGAGCAGGAGCGCAGTTTCCAGGGGGCCGCGAGCGCTCCGCACAACCTTCTCACGGCGGGAACGCCGCGCGTACTTATGACGTATGAGGTACCAGCCGATCGCCATTGCAACGAAAATGACTTTTGAAATGGTGGGCGTCATTTGAATCAGGCTGCCACGACCGGACTGCCCGGCAGTTCACTGTCCGACAGCCGTGCGCCCGCGACAAGCCCTCCATCGTCAGCGATCATCGACAAGGCGCCATCGGGGGCAAGCGTCTGGGCTCTGGCTGAAACAGGTCCGCATGTCAGCATGAAGTAGTCGTACGATGATCGCCTGTCATTTCCACTGACGAACTGGCTGTGCACGCGGAAGAAATTGAAGCGGATGCGTCGATATATGTCGTCGTCAAGCATTCGACTCAGTCTCACGACCCTGACTGTCGCCTCGTTTTCTGTCGACAAGCCCATTTCGGCCATTGGCCGGCTCTTGTAAAAATTCAAGGGGTCGATGAGGGCCTGATAGTCGCCCCAGAAGATCGCGCGCGATTTGGCGACGCGTTCCACCGTCATGCGAAAGCGTATTGCGTTCGGGTGCAGGCCAATCTTGAGTATGGATGATCCAACGCTCAGGAATGTGACGGGAATTTTGTTCTGACCGAGCGCAGGTTCCAGCTTCAGGGCGCGATCAAGTAGATCAACCGCAAGTACGGCGCCGAGACTGTGCCCTATGACCAAGATTTCGTCTGCCGCAGAGCTGCTCGCCGCAGCCACAAGCTCGGCGGCCAACCTGTCCAGCCTCTGCTCGATTTTCGAATTGCCGCACTGAATATACT
>JAEWFG010000370.1 GCA_023388935.1 Pseudomonadota bacterium
TCAGCTCGCTTGAGCGAGGTCACGACGAAGCGCGGATTGGCTTCGCCTTTTGTCCACTCCGCCTTGGCGACGACGCGGCGTCTTCGGCTCCAGGTGTCGAGCGTGCTCCATTGGAAGTCCTTGAAGCGGCGCGCCGGGCGGCCGGTCTTCTCGGCGGCAGCTCGAGCCTGGCGAGTTCCTCTTCGATCATGGCGACCAGGCGTGTGTTGCGGGCGAGCCCGAACAAATAGTCCACGCGGTTCTTGTTCGCACCACGTGAGCTGCATCCTCGTACACCTCTGTTCCGAAATTGAAACACCGTGAAGCAATCCAGAGTCTTTCCGCAGCGGCAGACTGGATTGCTTTGCTGCGCTCGCAATGATGCTGTGGAGGCAGTCGTGCTCTATCCCTGCGGCGTTACCGTCCGGCCGGGCCGGACATTGCGCCATTGGCGTAGCCGCCGGCTTCACAATCGGCAACGCCGCTTCACGATGGGGCGAGCAGATTGGGTGGTCCCGGCTAAATAATCGGCGATCGTCCCGCGGGGCCCGATGGACTTGACCGGCGCAATCCGGTTGAATGAGGCCAGTCGAGGTTTTAGGCACGACAACGATGTCGAGACATGTGCCTGTGCTTCCGCTGGTCGCCTCGCCGGCGGCGGCGCAAGTCAAGTTGACGCCGAAAGCCACGGCTGGGCATCGCGATCCCTGCGTGCCGATCGGGCGCACCGCCGACGGCAAGCTGGTCTACTCCATGAAGTGCGAGAACCTGCCGCCACCGCCACAGGCGGAACTGAAGAAAGCGACCCCGCCGGCCCTCGGAGCCCGAGGCGCGACGGAGCGGCATTCTCGGCTGGTCCTACGACCGCAGGTGATCGGCTGCGCCACTTGCGCGAAGTCTGATGGAATGCTCTTTGCTTGGAAGTTCCCCGTGAGGCTTATCGCCTCCGATCCAGAGAGATGAGATGAGCAAACTCGTTGTCCGCGCCGGCGACTACACCTTCGATGCCCGCTTCGAGGAGCAACTGGCACCCAAGACCGTCGCTGCATTTCGCAAGGCGATGCCGTTCGAAAGCCACATCATCCATGTGCGCTGGAGCGGCGAAGGCGTCTGGATGCCGCTCGGCGACCTCGATTTCGGCGTCGGCTACGAGAACCACACCAGCTATCCCGCCCCCGGTCAGATTATCCTCTACCCAGGCGGCATCAGCGAGACCGAAATTCTGCTCGCCTATGGCGGCGTGCACTTCGCGAGCAAGATGGGCCAGCTCGCCGGCAATCACTTCATCACGCTGACCTCGGGGCTGGAGAATCTCGCGCCCCTCGGCAAGAGCGTGTTATGGAAGGGCGCGCTGCCGATCCGCTTCGAGGAAGTCTGAGTGACTGATACCCGCTACCCGCGCGATCTCCGGGGCTACGGCCGCAACCCGCCGCATCCGCAATGGCCTGGCAATGCGCGGATCGCGGTGCAGTTCGTCGTCAATTTCGAGGAGGGCGGCGAGAACAACATTTTGCATGGCGACCGCGCCTCTGAGGCCTTTTTGTCCGACGTGCTGGGTGCGCAGCCCTGGCCGGGCAAGCGCCACGCCAATATCGAATCGATGTTCGAATATGGCTCGCGCGCCGGCTTCTGGCGGCTCTGGCGGATGTTCACCGCGCGCAACTGGCCGACGACCGTGTTCGGCGTCGCCACCGCGCTGAAGCGCAATCCGGAAATCGTCGCTGCCATGAAGGAGGCGGGCTGGGATATCGCGAGCCACAGCCTGAAATGGATCGAGCACCAGGACATGACCGAGGCGCAGGAGCGCGCCGAAATCGCCGAGTCGATCCGCGTCCACACCGAAGCGACCGGATCGCGGCCGCTCGGATGGTACACGGGGCGCTCTTCGATCAACACCAACCGTCTCCTGATGGAGGAGGGCGGCTTCCTCTATCTGTGCGACTCCTATGCCGACGATCTGCCCTATTGGGTCAAGGGCGTGGGCGGCAAGCAGCTCGTCATTCCCTATACGCTTGATGCCAACGACATGCGCTTCATCAACCCACAAGGGTTTGCCGAGGGCGAGCAGTTCTTCACCTATCTGAAGGACGCATTCGACGTGCTTTGCGCCGAAGGCGAGAGCGCGCCGAAGATGATGTCGGTCGGCCTGCACTGCCGCCTCGCCGGTCGGCCCGGCCGAGCCGCCGGGTTGATCCGCTTCCTCGATTATATCGGCAAGCACGATCGCGTCTGGGTGCCAACGCGGTTGCAGATCGCGCAGCATTGGCACGACAAGCACGCGCATCTTGCCGCCAACGCATTCGAGATCGGGTGAGAGAGCGATGTCGCAAATCTTACTCGCCGATCTCAATGCCGCCGATAGAGCCAGCTTCGTCGCAGTCCTCGCCAATGTCGTCGAATATTCCCCCTGGATCGCCGAGCAGCTTGCCGGGAAGCGACCGTTCGCCGGCATTAATCAGTTGCACGCGGCGCTAATGGCTGCGATCCAGACTGCCGAACCCGACGTGCAGCTGGCGCTGATCCGGGCGCATCCCGGTCTCGCCAACAAGACCCAGCGCGCGGCGGGCCTCACCGCGGAATCGACCGACGAGCAGAACGGCGCCGGGCTCGATCGGCTTTCGGAGGCCGAATACGCGGCCTTCGAGCGCGTCAGCAACGCCTATCGCGACAAGTTTGGCTTCCCCTATGTCGTTTGCGTGCGCCGTCATACCAAGGATTCCATCCTGCGCGACTTCGAGATGCGGTCGCGCAATATTGCGAAGACCGAGACGCGGCGCGCGATCGAGGAGATCGGCCGCATCTCGGCGCTGCGGCTCGATCAGCTCGTCGCCGCCGAGGACAAATTGAAAGTGCACGGCCGGCTCTCGACCCATGTGCTGGACAATCACGCCGGAAAGCCCGCGACCGGCATTGCGGTCGAGCTGCTCGAGCTCGCGAGCCTCGGCGAGAGCCGCGTGATCGCACGCGCCGTGACCAATGCGGATGGCCGCACCGACCAGCCCCTGATCGGCGGCCGCCCCCTGCCGATCGGTCGCTACGAGCTCAAATTCAGCGTCGGAAAATACTACGCCGAGCGCAGCGTGCCGATGTCCGACCCGCCATTCCTCGACGAGATTCCGCTGCGCTTTGCGATCAGCGAGCCGGAAAGCCACTACCACGTGCCGCTGCTCGTCACGCCCTGGAGCTATTCGACCTATCGCGGCAGCTAGTCGCCGAACTTTTCACGCAACGCGGGAAACAGCCGGTCTGGCTTGAAGGGTGGCGCCGTGAAGCGGATGCCAGTGGCGTCCGCGATCGCGTTGCCGAGTGCGGCGGCGACCGGGTTGTACGGGCTCTCGCTCATCGACTTCGCACCCAGCGGCCCGATCGTATCAGAGGTTTCGGCGAAGAAGACTTCCGTGCGCGGAATATCGGCGAAGGACGGCAGGTGGTAGTCGCGGAATTTCGGGTTGGTGACGCGGCCGTTCGCATCGATCACCATCTCCTCATAAAGCGCCGCCCCGAGCGCCTGCGCGACGCCGCCTTCGACCTGGCCGCGGCACTGCATGGGATTGGCGACAACACCTGCGTCCGCCGCCTGCACGCTCCTGAGAATTTTGAGCTCGCCGGTGCGCTTGTTCACGGCGACGCGAAAACCCTGGACGTTGAAGCCGACCGAGCGCGGCGTGCCGCCGGAATTGCCGCCGGCCGCGAACGGTTGTCCGCGTTCGCGCGCGAGCGTCGCCAGTTCCACAAAGGACATGCGCCGCATGCCGCAGACGACGGCTTCGCTTTCGAGCATGCAGCTCGCGGCGTCGCATAGCGAGGCACCGGCAGCGACCGTCGTCAGCTCGATTGCAAGCTGCATGGCCGCCGCATGCGTCGCCTTGCCGGCTACGAAGGTGCCCGCGCTGCCATAGGCGCCAGTGTCGTGGCCACCATGGGCAGTGTCGGACTGAAGCAGGCGGATCCTGTCGACGGTGGTCGCCAGCGTCGTCGCCGCGATCTGCCGGTGCACGGTGCTGGTGCCGTTGCCGAACTCGGCGGTGCCAACAGTGAGGTCGAAGCCGCCATCCTCGCGCAGCACGATCGTCGCGTCGGCAATGTGGCCGGCCGGCGGCGCCGTGTCGATCATGGTCAGCGCGACGCCATCACCGATCAGCCATTCCGGCGATAGGTTCGGCTGTGGGCCGTCAGCCCGCATCGCGCGCTCGACGAGGTCGAGGCACTGGTCGAGGCCGTAGGAGCCATAGAGCACGTCGTGAAATTCGGAGGGAGGCGGCGACAGCATGGGATCGCCGGGCTTGACGATGTTGCGCCGGCGGATGTCGTAGGGGCTGATGCCGAGCTGCCTTGCCAGCTCGTCGATCGCGGCTTCAATCGCGATCTGTGTCTGGGGCAGGCCATAGCCGCGAAACGCGCCTGATGGCACCGTGTTGGTGTAGACGGCGAAGCCATCGACCTTCTTGTTCGGGCAATTGTAGACACTGATGGACTCGGATAACGCGTGAAACATCACCGGGCCGGCGTGATTGCCGTAAGCGCCCGTGTTGGAGAGCACGTCGAGCTGAAGCGCGGTGAGCTTGCCATCGGCATCCGCGCCGACCTTGATGTGGACGCGCATCGGGTGCCGCGTCGAGGTTGCGATGAACTGCTCTTCGCGGGTGAGTTCCAGCTTCACCGGTCGCCCGGTCCTCAGCGCGGCGAGGGCCAGTACGTCCTCGACGAACATCTCCTGCTTGCCGCCAAAGCCACCGCCAACTCGCTCGCAGAACACGCGGACCTTTTCCATGGGAAGCTCGAAGATGTCCGATAGTGCTCGCCGGGTCAGGAACGGGACCTGCGTCGAGGTGCGGACATTGAGCACGCCGGAATCATCGAGCCAGGCGAGGCCTCCATGGGTTTCCAGCGCCGCATGCTGCACACGGTGACTGTGGAAGGTGCCCTCGAAGGTCACGGCGGACGCGGCGAGCGCGGCCGCAACGTTGCCGAACTCGCCATGCGTCTCCGAAGCGAGGTTGCGCTGGGCGTCGGCGACGCGATTTGCGATGGTGCGGTCGGGATGAATGATGGGCGCGCCCGGCGCCATCGCTTGCTCCGGATCGATCAGGGCGGGCAAAATCTCGTAACTAACCTTCAGCCGGCGGCACGCTTCCTCGGCGGCAGCTTCGCTTTCGGCGACGACGGCGGCGACCTTCTGTCCAATGAAGCGGACGACGTCGTCGAGGACGCGGGTGTCCTCGGGGTCCATCCACTCCTTCTCATGCCGCGCGGTCGAGATCAGCACCGATGGCGCATCCTCATGCGTCAGCACCGCATGCACGCCGGGGACGCGAAGAGCTTCCGACTTGTCGATCGCGATGATCTTCGCGTGGGCGTGAGGTGAACGCGCCAGCTTGATATGCAGCAGCCCGTCGATCTGCGTGTCAAAGGTATAGCGCGCCTTGCCGCGCACGATTTCGGGGCCCGCGGGGGCCGGCAGGCTGCGGCCAAATGCGGCGCCGGCCTCGACGCTCTCCTCGACATTGATCTTGCCGAGCAGCGCGTCCTCGATCGAACGGTAACCGGTGCAGCGACAGATGTTGCCCTTCAGCGCAGCGCCGAGATCGGTGCGCTGAGCCTGGTTCAGCGAGGCGCAAGTCAAGATCATGCCAGCGGTGCAGAAACCGCATTGAAAGCCCTGCGCGTCGAGGAAGGCTTGCTGCATCGGATGCGCGACGCTGTCTCCGCCAAGACCTTCGATCGTGGTCACGGCACGGTCCTCGGCGCGGAACGCCGGGATCAGGCAGCTGTGCACGGGTTCACCGTCCAGCAGCACGGTGCAGGCGCCGCAATCGCCGGCATCGCAGCCTTTCTTCACGCCGAAATGACCGAGTTCGCGGAGGAACGTGCGCAGGCACTGACCGGCGCGCGGCTCTTGCGAAAACGGCCTGCCATTGACCTCGAAGCTCATGACGGCATTGCACCCACGAGTTCGCCGCGGATCTCTTCGGCGAGCCGTAGCGTCATGTGCTTGCGCCAGAGCGGCTGGCCGTGGATGTCCGTGTGGTACAGATCATCCGTGATCTGCTGTGCGATCGCGTCGCGAAGCGCGCTCGCGACCGGCGGCTTGGGAAAGGATAGCTGGATCGGCCGCGCCGTCGATGCGGTTACCGTCAGCGTCAACGTGCCATCAGTATCCAGGCTGCCGATCAGAAGCGCCGCGGAGCGGCCGACCAGTGCCAGCGAGATCTGGCGAAAGGCCGTGCGGCGCTTAAGCGCGGTAAGCGGGATATCGATCTGCCGGAGCAGGTCTCCCGGCGTCAGGCGGTTGCGCTGGTTGCCGGTGACTAACTCGACGACGGGCATCTTCTGTTCGCCGCCGCCGGCTTTCCAGATGGTGCAGACGCCATCGAGCGCGGAGGTGAGCGAGATCATCGGTCCCGCCGGCAGCGACATGCAGAGATTGCCGCCGACGGTCGCGGTCTTCCAGATCTTGAAGGAGGCGAGGAAGGCGCGGCAGCACTGGCCAATCAGCGGTGCTGCGAGCCAGTCGGGCGGGCAGACCAGCCCATCGAGCTGTGCGACGGTGCAGGTGGCGGCGATGGAGAGATGGCTGTCCGTGATCGTCAGCGCCGGCCACTTGAGATCGGTGAGATCGATGAGGCGTGTGAGGTGGACCTGCGGCTCCGAGAACAGCCAAGTGCCGCCCGCGAGCCAAGCATCACCTGACGTCCAAACGGGCAGCTGCGCGCGCGTTTGCGGATGGGCGACTGCTGTGATGGTATTCAAATCCATGGCTACGCCAACGCTTCCGTCCCGTGAATCGCACGGGAGAGTCTTGCAAGACCGGAGCCAAGTCGCAACAACAAGTCGCAGCAGGAAAGCGTTCGGGCTGGCTGCTGGCCTGGCGTCAGCGGATGCGAGGAGACACAGGATCATGAGTGAGCCAGAGCCGATCTGGATCAGGGATCCCCTGGCCATTCTCGCCGACGGTGCGGAGCGCGGGATCGTGGTCAGGGAGGGCCGGATCGTCGAGCTCGTGCCGGCTGGTGGTACTCCTGCGACCGCGGATGCCGCGGTGTTCGATGCGGGCGATCACGTCGTGCTGCCGGGCTTGATCAACACTCACCACCATTTCTACCAGACCCTGACGCGGGCGCTGCCGGCGGCGATGGACCGTGATCTGTTTCCCTGGCTCCAAGCGCTCTATCCGGTATGGGCGAAGCTGACACCGGAATCGCTCGAGCTCGGCGTCACGGTAGCGATGTCCGAGCTCCTGCTCTCGGGCTGTACCACCACGACGGATCATCACTACGTGTTTCCGGCAGGACTCGAGGATGCCGTTGATATCGAGGTCGCAGTCGCAAAACGGCTCGGCGTACGCGTGCTGCTGACGCGCGGCTCGATGAACCTGTCGCAGCGCGACGGCGGCTTGCCGCCCGACACCGTCGTGCAGGACGAGGACACCATCCTCGCCGACAGCGCGCGTGTGGTCGCAAAGCATCATCAGCGCGGCATCGACGCGATGGTGCAAATCGCGTTGGCGCCATGCTCGCCCTTCTCGGTGACGACGTCTTTGATGCGTGCCACCGCCGATCTCGCCGACAAGATCGATGTGCGCCTGCACACCCATCTCGCCGAGACCGAGGACGAGAACAAATTCTGCGAGCAGATGTACGGCTGCCGTCCGCTCGACTATCTTGAGCAATGCGGCTGGCTCAACTCGCGGACCTGGCTCGCCCACGGCATCTTCTTCAATGCGGACGAGATGAAGCGGCTCGGCAAGGCGAAGACGACCATCAGCCATTGCGCCTGCAGTAACCAGCTTCTGGCGTCGGGCTGCTGCCCGGTGTGCGAGATGGAGGAGGCCGGCGTCGGAATAGGCATCGGCGTGGATGGCTCCGCGTCGAACGACGGATCGAACCTGATGCAGGAGGTGCGCGCTGCTTTCCTGCTGCAACGCGCCCGCTATGGCGTGACGAAGGTCAGTTACAAGGACGCGCTGCGTTGGGCCACAAGGGGCTCGGCAGCGTGTGTCGGCCGGCCGGAGCTCGGCGAGATCGCCGTCGGCAGGGCTGCCGATCTCGCGCTGTTCAGGCTCGATGAGCTTCGCTTCTCGGGCCATGGCGATCCGCTGGCTGCATTAGTGCTGTGCGGGGCACATCGGGCCGATCGTGTCATGGTGGCGGGAAAATGGACCGTGGTCGACGGCGCGATCCCGGGACTGGATGTGGCCGACCTCATCTGCCGCCACAGTTCGGCGGCGCGGGCCATGCAGGTAGGATAATTCTCAGGCAGAATAGAAAGAGGGGGCAGCCACAAGTGCCGGGTGCTTCTGGCCACCCCCTCCGAACCTCCTCCGGGAGGAGCAGGTGGTCTAGGCGATGCAAGAAGCGTGCTACTTGCCCGGCAGCTTGTCGTCGATGCCTTTAACGTAGAAATTCATGCCCAGGATCCTGGCCGTCGTCGAGGTGATCGCCGCCTTTGCGCCGGCGGCGATCATCTTCACGAACTTCGGATAGAGCGCTTCCCGGTTCCATTCGCGTATGAGGCGAGCATTTCGAAATAGGATATTGAAAAATATAGACTATACGGATTGATCGAATCTTGATCAGAAAGATGTTTGATTAAGCTATAGGCCGCGTGATTTTCGCTGGCACCGAACTTGTATCGATTGTCGCCAGGTTCGCTGCTGCCGCGGTTCAAAGAGATGGAAGCTCGCCGAGATGGGTGCTGATAACGCCGTTCGGAATGCATCGCTCGGCGAAGACATCGTGCGTCGGATCAACGAACTCGCCGCGATCTCGGAAGAGGAAGGCAAGCTCACCCGCATCTATCTCAGCAAGGAGCTACGCAAGGCCGCGGACCTCATCCTGACCTGGATGCGTGAGGCCGGCATGGACGCGCATCTCGATGCGATCGGCAATGTCTGCGGACGGTATGAAGGCGAGCGGGCGGGGGTGCCTTGCCTGATGCTGGGTTCGCACTACGACACCGTGCGCGATGCCGGCAAATGGGACGGGCCGCTGGGCGTGATCACGGCGATCGCCTGCGTCGCGGACCTCAATCGTCGCGGCAAGCGCCTGCCGTTTGCGATCGAGGTGGTCGGCTTTGCCGACGAGGAGGGCGTGCGCTTCGCCTCGACGTTGCTCGGCAGCCGTGCGGTGGCCGGCACTTTCGACGAGAACGTCCTGAACGCGCGGGACCGCGACGGCGTGTCGATGCGCGACGCGCTCGTCACGTTCGGTCTCGATCCCGATCATATTGGCGCGGCGGCGCGGGCCCGGCGCGAGCTGCTGGCCTATCTCGAATTGCACATAGAGCAGGGTCCGGTCCTCGAGGCACAGAACCTGCCCGTCGGGGTGGTCACCGCGATTGCGGGCGCCACACGGCTTGCCGCGCGGCTGACCGGCATGGCCGGCCACGCCGGCACCGTGCCGATGGCACTCCGGCGTGATGCGCTGGCGGGTGCGGCTGAATGCATCGGCGTGATCGAACAATCTTGCCGAACCGACGAGAGCGGGCTGGTTGGAACTGTCGGCTACATCCACGCCAAGCCCGGCGCGACCAACGTTATTTCGGGCGAGGTATCGTTCACCATCGACATGCGGGCGCCCACTGACATGCACCGCAAGCGCGCGGTGGCCGATGTCGTCCGCCAGATCGAGGCCATCGCCAAGCGCCGACAACTGGCGCTCCGGCTCGACGTCACCCATGAGAACCGCACTGTGCCCTGCGCGGCCTGGCTGCAGGATCAGATCGCGCAGGCGATCGGAGCGGAGGGCTTTTCCGTGTTCGAGCTGCCGAGCGGGGCAGGGCATGACGGCATGGCGATGATCGACATCGCCGACGTCGGCATGATCTTTGTCCGGTGTCGCGATGGCATCAGCCATCATCCGGACGAGCATGTGGAGCTGGCTGATGCCGACGCAGGAGCACGGGTGCTGCTTCGTGTCATCGAGAAATTCAGGCCTCGGGAGGATCGCGCCGGCCCGAAATGACCGTCGGGAACCCGCAAGTCACCGGGTAGAGATACGAATCAGACATGCGTAAATTGGTGACCGCCGTCACCGAGATCATGAGACATTGGCCGATTTGCGCATATGAACAGCGATATCCCTTTTCCATCACATCGCGGGAACCGATTTTACCAGGGGATGGCCGCGACCTTCGTCGCGAACGCCATCCAAGTGGTCAATTTTCTCGGTGATCGATCCCTGAGGAAGTCGCATCATTCGTCGACGGTCATCGGAGACCTTTACCGGCACTCGATGGACAGCGCCTTTTCGGTGACCGAGGCGTTCCTCGTCACGGGAGCTCCGCACGCTTCCGCCTACTACCCGCGCGACTTCGCCTGGTTCTATCCAGACGTCCTCGATCCCGAGACCATCATGGATGCGCAGGACGCGGTGCGGCGGGCGCGCCTGCTCGAAAAGAGCATTCGGCTGTTGCTGGAAGCCGTTCGCGCTGACGTCGTCACGACGACCATCGTCCCGGCGGGACGCGGTCGGTATCTTGGCGTGAACTATTTTTCGTGCCCCTCGGATACGCTGCTCGGCATTCTGGCCGGCCTTCAGCAGATGATCGCCGCCGAGGAAAGGGCGTCGCCCTGCCTGGCGATGTCACAATGCGCGCATGCAGGCCGCCTGCTGCTGGCCGAATACGGTGACGACCTGAAGCGCGCGATCCTCCGGCTTGCGAGCGAGCTTGAGCCGTTCGATCATGACGGAGGACGGTATCTGCTTTGCGATGCCGGCGCTCCGCGTTCTGCTGCAACCGACACCCGCGCCGAACGCAGGCGCTTTGTCACCAATGCCTGCGTCTACACCACGTTCATGTGGGCCCTGCAGCTCGGATTCGTCGATGAGAACGAGCTGAAGCGGCTGATGGGGCGCGACCTCGTACAGTACAAGAAGGACCTTCTCCGCCTGTTCGGCAAGGATGGCTATATCAGGCATTCGCTCGATAGTCCGGCGGGGGCGCCGGTGTCCTTGGTTGCGCTGGATTTCGTCAGTGTGCATCGCGGCTTCTGGGATCTGAACGATGCAAGCGAGCGCGCGCTGTTTGCTGCCACGACGGATCTGATCATCGCTGAACCGCGCTTCCGCATCCCCAGCACGTTTCACTTCCTGGTGTCTGCTGACAATCCGCGGAACAAGATGATCCACAAGATTGCGGCGCCCGCCTATCAGGGACGTTCGTCGTGGCCGACGTTCAACGTTGAGTTCGCAGATCGCATGCTGGACTTTGATGAATTCTCGGGAGGCGACACGTACCGGACCTGCGCACAGGGAATTTTGAAAGACATTCGCACCGCGACCGAGGTCCACGGCGGATATCAGGAACTGATCTCGGAACAGGGCCTGAAGTATCGCACCTGGGCCTATAAGGGCGCCGTGGCCCACTCCTGGTTTCCGCGCTTTCTGTCTGTCTGGAGGAGGGCGTATGGAACGCCGCTCCTGCGTTGGAATGACTGATCCGCGGCGCCAAGTGAGCGATAAGTCCGCCCCGTCAGGCCACAAGATCCAGCAGTCGGCACGATCCCCGTACCAGCACCTTGCGGCCGCTCGCGGTCATCGCCGGCACGCCGTCGTTAATGACAACGAGACCGAGCTTGACGAGACTTTCGAGGAGATAGGCCTTTGATAGACCTTCGTTCGATATCGGGTTGCGAAGAGTGCGCAGGGCTGCCCATTGGTCCGGCGAAAGATCGAAATCGACGTCGTCGTTCATGTTGCCTCAAGCGATAGTAACGTTCGCGCGCCCCTGTTAGCGGCGCTGCATGAAGATCGTGCGACGACAATGAGTCGGGAATTCGGTGAGCTGTTTAGAATGTCTCTTCACGAATTTGCCGCACTCCGTTGCGCCACAAGCTTAAGATCGCTCGCGGACGAATATCGTCCCGGCCTCTGATCACTAATTGATGATTTCCAGTTGATGCTGTGCTGCGAACTCCGCAGTGCAGGGGAAGTACCGCTGTCCCATTCTGCGTCGCGATAAGCACAGAAACGATGAGACGAGACGTTCAGGCTGGTGGAAATTCGCAGTCAGGAATCCCTGTGCCGTGAGCATGCCGCGCGGGATTCGAAGCGCCGGGTTTTCTGGCTTGCGCAGGCCCAGGGATGGGAACAGCGCGCGCTCGACGAAATCGCGTATCACTTTCGGGAGTGCAATCTTGAGTAGACGAACTTAGCGCCGCCCCAGGCTGCAGCGGGCGTGATCGCTGCTTACTGATAAGTCGCCACGATATCGGACACCGCGCGCTCGAGTTGTTGCGCGGTGGCACATTGACGCACGACGCTGCAGAAGGTCGCATAGCGCGGCATCTCGGAATCGCCAAAGCCCCAGGCGAGCCGTCCTTCGGGATTGAGCCAGACCAGCCGCTTCGAGCGCTCGGAGATGCGGCGCAGGATGTCGGCGCGCGGGTCGAGATTGTTGCTGCGGGCATCGCCGAGCACGATCACCGTGGTCTGCGGGGTTAGCGTGCTCATCCACTCGTTCTCGAAGTCGACCAGCGACGAGCCGTAATCGGACGAGCCGAAGCCCACCTTGGACATGATCTCGGCCATCGCCTCTTCCGGCGACTTCTTTTCGAGGATCTCGCTGACCTCGATCGTATGCGAGGAGAAGGCGAAGGAGCGGACGTCGTCGACCACTTCGTGCAGCGAGTGTATCAGGAGCAGGAAGAAATCGGATACCTGCGCGACGGAACCCGAGACGTCGCAGAGCGCCACGATCTTGGGTCGGTCGCGGTGTTTACGCTTCCATGCGGTGAGAAACGGCACGCCGCCCCAGGCTGCGTTACGACGCAGCGTGCGGCGGACATCGAGATGGCCGCGGCGCTGGCGCTTGCGCGGCTTGGAATAGCGCTCGCGCAGGCGCCGCGCGATCTGGCGAATGAGCGCGCGCATCTCCGCAACCTGACGCCGCTCGATGCGGGCGAGCGGCGCGTTTCGCAAAATCTCGTTGCGGAGGTTTTCGGCCTCTTCGCGGGCGTAGAGCGCAAGCCCCTGGGAGACGGTATCGCGGACCGCTTCGCGTAGAGCGTCGAGCGCGGCGCGCAGACGCTCGGCGAGTGCGGGGTTGGTCGCGGTCAGCTCGTCGAGATCGTCCCGCAGGCGCTGAAGGCCCATGGCGTCGAGAATGCGGCTGGAGAAAATGCCGCGCTGGGTGGAATAGCGGATGTCGGACAGGGAGGCTGCACCGGAAGCGCTGGCGATCGCGGCGGTGATCGCATTGCGATCCTGCGACAGCAGCATCTGTGCGAGCGGGCCTAGTCCTTCGGGCGGCTGACCTTCTCCAGGCTCGCTGGGGGGAGGCGACTGATCGGCGTCCTGCGAAGCGTGGTCGCTATCGGCCTCGGCCTGATCCTGCCGCGACTCCGGCTGGCTGAAGAAGAGGTCGAAGCAATCGCCAAGTGCGAGCTTCTCGTCCTGCGACTTGGCGAGCGTCAGGAGCAGCGCGTCGCGCAGGATGGCTCGGTCGTAAAAGCCGACCTGCTCCACCGCCCGCATCGCATCGATGCTTTCGGCAGGCGAGACGTGCACGCCTGCCCCGCGCGCCGCCCGAAAGAAACGATGAAAATTCTCGCGCATCGGCGTCAACCGAAGACGTTGGACCGCGCCGCCTTGGCAATGAAGGTCGTGACTTGTGGTGCTGCTGCTTCGATATCGGCCTCGTATTTCAGGAGCACGTTGAGCGTATCCTTGACGATCTCGGTATCGAGCTCCGCCGCCTGGAGCAGCACGAGTACGCGTGCCCAGTCGATGGTCTCGCTGACCGAGGGCAGCTTCTTCAGGTCGAGCGAACGGATCTCGTGAATGAAGCCTACCATTTGCCGGCGCAGCGTCTGCGAGATGCCGGGAACGCGGCTCTCGACGATGCGCTCCTCGAGCCGCTGCTCAGGGAAGCCGATATGCAGATGCAGGCAGCGCCGCTTCAGGGCGTCGCCGAGATCGCGTTCGCTGTTGGAGGTGAGGATCACCGTCGGCGGCGTGATGGCGGAGACGGTGCCCAGCTCGGGGATCGTGACCTGGAAGTCGGAAAGGATTTCCAGCAGCAGCGATTCGAACTCCGCGTCCGACTTGTCGATCTCGTCAATCAGCAGCACGCAGCCGCCCGGCTGCTCCAGCGCCTGGAGCAGCGGTCGCGGCTCGACGAATTCCTTGGAAAAGAACACATCGCCGAAATCGTGAAGCTGATCGAGCGCGGCATGCAGCGTCTGCGCGCCGCCCAGGACTTCGCCGAGCTTGTCCTTGAGGATCTGGGTGTAGAGAAGCTGCTTGGCGTACTTCCACTCGTAGAGCGCCTTGGCCTCGTCGAGGCCCTCGTAGCACTGCAGGCGGATCATCTTCATGCCGCGCCAGGCGGCAATCGCCTTGGCAAGCTCGGTCTTGCCGACGCCCGCGGGGCCTTCGACCAGGATCGGCTTCTCGATCTGTTGCGACAAATAGACGGCGGTCGCGATCTGCCGGCTCGCGATATAGCCTTGCGCGGCGAGGCCGCTCTCCACTGCCTCGATCGACGTCGAGGCCTTCTGTTCTGCCACGAATGGGCGCTCCCAAAGGTCTTGCTTGAGGCTTGTTCTGCCTGCGTTCCAGGCAAAGAACAAGCCTCGTTTGGGAGACATCAGACCCGCGCGGGCGGCGTTTTTTCCGCTTAGCGCAAATACTTGAGCGGTTCGCCGATCGCGCGATCAGTGCCGCAGCAGCTCCGGCTTGCGGATGGTCTGTCTGACCTCGGCGCCGCAATCGGCGCATTCATAGACGAAGTCGATCTTGGCAAGGCTCCAGTGCGGTTCGACCTCGCGCACATACATCGGAAGGAACCCCATGCAGGTAGGGCAAATCACAGGCGCGATCTCGATATCCTGATGATGCTGTACATAAGCTGGCATCTCGGCTCTCCTTCGCAGGCGACCCACTAAACCCCGCGCAGAAGCTACTGCCGGTCGGCCCAAGGCCGTCATCAACTCTTTCGAACAGACGCGGAACGGCGGGCGTTTGTTGTTCGCTGTGGCATTCTTGTTACGTCTCTGTACTGTAACGGGCGGACCAAATGCCTATTTCACAGGCCGATGAGGTTCTCTGACCTTCACTGCAACGAAAAGGGAGCACGCCCATGACCAATGCCATTCGTTTTCACAAACCCGGCGGCCCGGAGGTTCTGGTTTGGGAGCAGGTCGAGGTCGGCAAGCCCGGACCGGGCGAGGCGCGGATCCGCCACACCGCAGTTGGTCTCAACTTCGTCGATATCTACAATCGCTCCGGCCTGTATCCTGCGCCATTGCCAAGCGGCCTCGGCAGCGAAGCGGCGGGTGTGATCGAGGAGGTCGGTCCTGGCGTCACGGATCTGAAGCCCGGCGATCGCGTTGCCTATGGCGCGTCGCCGCTCGGCGCGTATTCCGAGGCGCGACTGATCCCCGCTGATCGGCTGTTGAAGCTGCCCGATGGCGTCGACGACACGACCGCGGCCGCGATGATGCTTAAGGGGCTCACCACGCAGTATTTGATCCGGCAAACCTATCGGGTCAAAGCGGGTGATACGATCCTGCTCCATGCTGCGGCCGGCGGCGTCGGATTGATCCTGAGCCAGTGGGCAAAACATCTCGGCGCGACCGTGATCGGCACGGTCAGCAGCGACGAGAAGGCGAAGCTCGCCAAGGCGCATGGCTGCGACCACGTCATCATCTACACGCGCGAGGATTTCGTGAAGCGCGTCGATGAGATCACCGGCGGCAAGAAGGTGCCGGTGGTTTACGATTCCGTCGGCAAGGACACGTTCCTGAAATCGCTGGATTGCCTCGCGCCGCTCGGCGTCGCTGCGCTGTTCGGCCAGTCCTCCGGCGCGGTCGAGCCGCTCAATCTCGGACTGCTTGCGCAGAAGGGGTCGCTCTACGTCACTCGGCCGACGCTGTTCACCTACGCCGCCAAGCGCGAGAACCTGGTTGCGATGGCAGGCGAGCTGTTCGACGTCGTCAAGTCGGGTGCAGTCAAGATCGAGGTGCGCCAGACCTATCCGCTGAAGGACGCGGCCAGGGCGCACGCCGATCTCGCTGCACGCAAGACCACGGGATCGACCGTTCTCACGGTGTGACCTCCGGCCGGCGGTGACGCGGGCCGGCAAAGGCCTGCGTCACGTCCGCTCGTGCTTGCGCAGGGGGCGCGGGCGTGATCGAGGCAATCGCCTGAAGATCGATGTCTTCGGGTGGGATTGGGGGCAGGGCGGCTTCAGTCAGTATGGCCTCGGTCACGTCTTCGACTGAACTCCCAACGATCTCGTGGATGAACGAGATGTTCTGGTATTCGCCCGAGGCAACGCGGGAAATGACCTCGCGCCTTGTGATCTCGGGATCAACGACCGCCTCGCGGCCCCGCTGCCCGTATCACGACGAAATACTGCATGGAATGATCCTGCCGCGCCCCCACGGTCGAGGAGGCGGTTTCTCGCAAATAACTGCCGGTCCGCCTACTTCCCCTTCTTGCGGGGACGGGCCGACTTGGCGCGCAGCCGTTCGAGCTGGCCCTTGGGCATGGAAATGCAAATCTCCCCAACCCAGTCGAGCTTGACGCCGACGATCGGCTTGGCATTGAAGCTGGTGAGGTTGACAACGGAGGGGGATTTGCCCCGTTCGATGGTCTTCAAATAGCGCTCGCCGGTCTTGAGCCGGACCACGGCCTCTTCTCCGTAGAAGCTCGATAGCGGATAGCGCTGGTCCTTGTAGACAACGATCACGTCGCCACTCTGGTATTTGGGCAACATCGAATCGCCCACAATCTCGAATGCGACCGTCTCTTCCATGATCGGGAAGGGCAGCGCGATGTCACCGAGGCCTTCCGGGGGAACCTGCTCATAATCCGGCTCGATCACGGCGCCGGCGCCGACCCGGCCCATGATCGGCGCGAGATTGAGCTCAAGATATTCCATGATCGGAACGATTTCCGAGGCCTTCACCAGGCGCTCGCCACCGAGGATCTCCGACACCGCGCCGGGTCGCACGCCCATAGCCGCTGCCAAGCCGCCCTTGCTCTTGCCCGTCTTCTCCAGGCCCCGCTCGATCATTGCAACGTCCAGCATAGTGATTCCCTCGATTGCCCATCGCCGTGCCTCTTGTAATCCGAAATTCGGAATTGATGCAATTATGAATATCAGAATTGTAGCTTGACTTTGGTTTCGGAATAACGGAATATACATCCCCGTCTCCCGTTCAGGCGATCGGGAGAGGTGCATTACAGGACAGCAGTATGGAACCGGGCCATTGGCCGCCGGAGCATTCCGACGCGCTTCGTGACTATTTTCTCAAGGGAATCGGACGGGAGATTAACGCACGGTTTGGAACGGTTTACACGCGCAATGCCGTGGTCGGCCGCGCCAAGCGGCTCGTTGCGCCGGTACGAATGACCAGCCCGTCGGTCGTGCCGTGTTTGCCGTCTGGTGCTTGTCTCATCTTGCCGCACCGTCCGGCGCTACCCAATCTGAACGTGTCGCCGAAGTCTGCGCGAAAGCTGGCAGCGCCGGTCAAGTTGCGCTGTGTCGGCGTCCAGCCGCGCCTGATCCCGCTGATCGAACTCGCGCCTGGCGACTGCCGCTATCCCAATGGCGGCGACAAGGACGGGGAGGAGATCACCTTCTGCGGCCAACCGCGCCAGCCGAGCTCCAGCTATTGCACGCCGCATGCGCGACTGACGCGCCGGTCTGGAGCTGCGTCCGCCCGTGTCGCCGGTCCCGTCGTGCTGAGGCTGATCTCCGCTGCCTGACGGAGCGGCCATCAATTCAATCTTCAATTTCGCAGAGAGTATCCCGATGGTACGTGCCCGACGCAACAAGTCCTGCAAGTTGGCGAATATCTACGACCGGCGGTCGCGCGACGTGCCGTTCAATGCCGAGATGGTGGAGGTCGAGGTCGACAATCCCCTGGCCCTCGATCCCGGCGAGAAGATTGTCGCCATCCGCTCGATCCGCGGTGATCCGCTCGGCCGGCTGCACGCGCACCACCAGATCGACGAGGCGCAATATCGCGGCGGGCGCGCCTTTCAGAACGATTGGGAGACGGCGGAGCGGTGGCCTCCGGCGATGGACCCGACCCGCGAATATCTCGATGACGCGCGCGCCCGGGAGCCTGTCACAGAGGGGGGCAACGCCAGGCCGTGCTGCGGCTAAATCGGGTCGAGCACGAACTCGGCACCGACGGCGCTGCGCTGGTACACGATGTGCTGGTGCTGGGGCTGAGCATGGACCAGATCGGGCAGCGCCGCGCGGTCCGTACCCAGCGCTGGAACGACTATTTTGCGCGGCGTTTTCGTGAATGTCTCGACCGGCTGGCACTGAGCTACGGTTTTGCGACGGGAACGGGGACACAGCGTGCAGAGCATCGCAGATGACTACGGCACACCTGCGGCTTTGGCCGCCGCCGGCGTGCCAGTCTGCTGCTTACGGATGCGGTACGATCTGGTAAGGCGTCGTATAGGGTTCGACACGGAGCGAGGCGCTGGCCAAAAGTCCGATCCTGGCGGTCGGTGTCTGCTGTAATTCACCGTTCGGGCCGCGGTGCACGCGATACTGCCAGACCGTGAGATCGCCCTTCTGTGCCAATGCATGCGCAACCGCGCTCGCATCATTGCCACCGAGCGATTGAAGCTCCTCCGCCGACAATCCGACGATGATTTCGTCCTTGATGGTGACAATCTTGAACAGGTTCATCCTGGTCTCCTGCGCCCATGCGCCTTGTATCGAGAGAGTGAGAAGCGCGATCGCGGCGCCCCTGATCTGGTTGCAGCGAGAAAGCATGCCGTCGTCCTTTGGTGCTGAGGCGCCCCCGAATCGAAGAGTACGTCAGCCATGGCGCCCGTGATCTGCATGGCCGTTTCGCAATCGCTTGGTCGCTCAATCTTGAACAACGGTTCATGAGAGGAAATATATCCGGATGATGAATCTTGATGCGAAGAGGCGAGGCCAAGCCGAGAGCTCAAGGGAAAGCGTCAGATGAAATTCACCGGCATCGCTTGCCTTCTTGTGTCGCCGGGCGCCGAAGAGGGGCGATCCCAAGGCGCTTACCGCTTCGCTCGGCTTCACCGCTGCCCTGATCGAGACACTGGAGACCGGCTGCGAGATCGACGTTCATGCCGTCGACGATACAACCGCCGAGGTCCTCAATAATTACGTGTATAACCCGAAGAGGCGCCATTTCGCGCCCGCCGATGTCTGTTCACATCGGAAACAAGGTGAAACGCAGAGCCAGCTGACAGGGATGGAGGCTGCATGCGTGATTGATGCTGCTTCTTGACGCAGGTGGGTGACGGCGGTTCATATTCCTGTTATCCGGATTTGTTGTGGCGTGATGCAGGTGAAACATCGCTAAGCCGATGGTAGGGCTTGCCGAAAGGGTTGTTCCTTGTCATAATTGCAACCTATTCGGCTGAGCCTGTCCGTTCGGATATGGAGCTCAGCCTGCTAGCCCGCCGGATGCGGCCGCCGAGAGGTCCTGGTCACCATGGCATCCGGTTTTGGCGTTCGGCCCCTAAGGGGACCTCGACGCCTGATCGCGAATGGCGATGCTTGTTATAGGTGCGAGATGAAGAACCTCAATTTCGCGGCTGAATTGCACCTCAAGCTCGGCGCGCCTGCCAGTCATACCGTCGAAAGCCTGCGCCTGCTGCGCGCGTTTCTGAAGCTTGAGCCGCGACAGCGTTTCGAGGTGATCAAGCTCGTCGAAGACCTCGCCACCGAAGAAACCCTTCCGGAACGCCCCCTGTCCTGAGCCAGGCTGCGCGCCGGCCTTGCGCCTTTTCCCTTGTTATCCTGCCAAAGCCGGCCGCTGGGGACGTTCGCGGCCGGGGGCTCGCCGCTGGAAGGCGATCGGGCAAATGTGGTATTCAGTTAGGAAACAGGGAGGAGTGCGACCATGATCGAACCGAAACTCGAAGTTCCGGCCGAACTGCGCGACCTGGCGGAGAAGACGATCGACCAGGCCGAAAAGGCCTTCGGCATGTTTTTCGAAGCCGCCACCAAGTCGATGTCGTCCGTTCCGGGCACGGGCACGGAGGTGTCGAAGCAGGCGCTCGCTTTCACCGAGCAAAACATGAAGTCGGCGTTCGAGCATGCACGCAAGCTTGTTCATGCCACCGACCTTCAGGAAGCGATGCGAATCCAGTCCGATTTCCTGCGCAGTCAGTTCACCAGTGCCGGGGATCACATGCGCCAGATGACCGGCAGTTTAATGCAACCCGGCAAGGGCAAATCCTGATCCTTGGTGTGTGCGCTGCATGCCGGCCAATCTTGCGTGGCGTGGAGATCCGCACTTCGATGCTGGCGCAGTTCATGGCGAACCACCGGGTGGTCTTCATTCGCCGCCCATCGTCCCATCCCTTCTGCTGATCCCTGTCGGTCCTCCGGCAGGGATGTGGACTTCCGTGGCAAGTGCCGCGATTGGCGGGCGCTCTACGGACGCAGCGATCCGATATAGGCCGCGATGTCGGCGGCTTCAGTCCGGCTCAGGGGAAAGTTTGGCATTTTCGGATGCGGGTCGAGCAGGAAGAAAGCGAGCCTGTCCGGACTGAAGTCCGGTCGGCGCGCAACCGATGCAAAGGAGGGGACGTCCGCGCTTGCCGCGGTCTGGTCATTGGTCACGACATGGCAACTCGCACACCAGCGCTTGGCGAGGTCGGCGCCGTGACCGGCATCGGCCGCGAGAGCGGTCGACGCGCAGAAGCTCGAGGCCACGGCAAGAAGGCAAATTCGCTTCAAACGCTGGCGCATCAGGCAACCTTCCTGCGCTCGATTGCGGCCATCGCGCTCACCCGCAACACGATCCTGGAAATTGGGAAAGATCGATGCGGGCAATGATCGACCGCAGCAGCCTGCGGGTTGAACGATAGAGATGCCGCACGAATGCCGGCGTTTTTGTCGCGGGCAGGCCGAGACTTGCTGTATCAAGGCTTTCGATGTAGTGCGACACTTGCGTCTCCCGAGCTTGTACGACCGTTTCTATCGCGGCCCGCTCGGAACTGCCTTGATCTGCCGCAAAGAGTTCCCGGCTAATAGTCGCCGGGGTTCATGATCATCGGACTTTTCGTCTCGGCCGGCGCGAGCGCGCTGCTGGCACTGTCACGCAGGAAGCGGTCGAGCGTCGCCTGGATCTTCTCCTTGACCGCGTCGGGACCGCGATCGCTCAAATCGGTGTGCTGCGCGCCGGTGCGGACAATGTCGATGCCGAGCGCCTTGGCCTCCTCAGGCGTCGGCAGTACGCCGGGGTCGGTCAGGAAACGCGGATCCTTGGAGCGGAACGACAATATCTTCAATTTGTCGCTGAGCACAAACGGCACTCGCAGATTGTCGAGCGTGATCACCTTCGACACCATCTCCGGATGCTGATGGGCGACATACATTGACACGTCGCCGCCGTTGGAATGGCCGACGAGGGTGATGTGGTCGTAGTCGGCGTTCTCCTGCCGCCTCTTCAGTTCGCCCAGCACGTAAAGAATGTTGGCCTCGCAGCGCATGTAGACCCCGCGCCGGCCGACATATCGCTGGCCGACATGGGTCATCAGCGGTGGATCGCTGGGCAGGTCCTGCTGGATGCTGGCAACGAGATAGCCGCGCGCGGCGAGCACATTGGCGAGGAAGGAGTACTCGGTGGCCTTGACGGTGTTGCCGTTGCTGATGATGGCGAGCGGGAGCTTCCAGAGGCCGAGATTGGCCTTGGTCTCGTAATCGGGCCGCACTGCGATATCGACCGAGATCGGCCGCTGGCGCGAAGCGTCGAACAGGGTCAAAGTCTCATGGCGGATCGCGAGCCGGCTGACGACGAAATATTCGCCGACGCCGAGGACGCAGAGAAAGGCCAGGATTGCGAACACCCTCTTCATGGTTCCGTCTCAAATCACTTTTGAATGAACATGGTTATTGGAAACTCCCGGATCGAGCGATCGTGAGCAGGCTACGGGATTAAATTTAGGCAAGTCTGTGAGCAAGGCGCCAAAAGAGCCGCACGCCGAGCGTTCGCGCGAGAGGATATAAAGGCTAGAGTCAGCCTGACTTACCGCGTTCGGGGCGAAGCCGGACCGCGCTAGACAGGCTATTTCTTCGGACGTCCGATGCAGGCGGAGGCATTCGAGCGGCAATTTCTAGCGGTCGAATACGCCATCGTCGACGCCACTTGGACAGCCGCATATCCCGTCACGAGCGCCGGCGCGCTACCGCGACGCCGAACAGGAAGGCCACGAAGAGACTGGCCAAAGGGGCCTCGCGCGTGATCGCCGCCACGGTCGAGAGTGGCCTGCCGGGCTTTCGCGCTTCCTCGATTGCGGCTGTGAGACGGTCGACGGCTGAATGCAGACCTCCGGCAACTTCGCCGATCGTGCGGGATACATCCGTCGCTGCATCGATGGCGCGCTCGGCCATGCCGGGTTGGGGAGTTGGCTGCGGTATTTCCGTGCTCAAGCGCGCGAACTCCAGGTCAGACCATGTGATGGAGGCCGGCACCTTTGGCTATCCGTGCGAGCGCTCGTTCTGAACAGCGGGTCTGACGACCTTTGGCTATCCGCTACAGGCGCCGTGGTCTTACGGCGGGTGCCGGTCTCAGCTCAACAATTCGCCGCGGGAGATTTTGTTCCGGCCCACGGCGGAGTGATCTCCGGGAAACGACGGATGCGAATCTCTGTTAGGCTGGTGCAACCTTGCTGATCTCGGGAGACAGCCGTGACCGATCGAACCATGATGGATCGAGCCCGGCGCGTCGCGTTGCTCGGCGCGCCCATCGATATGGGGGCCTCGCAGCGCGGCACCCTGATGGGGCCTGCAGCGCTGCGTACCGCCGGGCTTGCGACTTTGCTGGAGAGCCTCGACTTCGAGGTCGTCGACTACGGCGATCTCTCCGTCGCCGAGACGAGGGATCTCGCCGACAGGCCGCCGGAGAGGGCCAATCACTACCGCGAAATTCAGCGCTGGACGCGCGTGCTCAGCCGCCGCGGTTATGAGATCGTGAAGACGGGCGCCATCCCGATCTTTCTCGGCGGCGATCATACGCTGTCGATGGGGTCGGTCAACGCCATGGCGCGCCATTGGCAAGAGCGCGGACGCGAGCTGTTCGTGCTTTGGCTGGACGCACATGCCGACTACAACACACCAGAGACGACGATCACGGCCAACATGCACGGCATGTCGGCGGCGTTTCTGTGCGGCGAGCCGGGCCTCGATGGACTGTTGGGAGATGATTGGCGTGCCTCGATCAATCCTGACAGGTTAGAGCTGTTCGGTACGCGTTCGATCGACAAGCTCGAGAAGGAGTTGATGCGTGCGCGTCGGATCAGGGTTGCCGACATGCGCCAGATCGACGAGTTCGGCGTGGCCGTTCTGATCCGCGGCGTCATTGAACGCGTGAAGGCAAACGATGGCGTGCTGCATGTCAGTTTCGACCTCGATTTCCTCGATCCCTGCGTGGCGCCGGGCGTCGGTACCACGGTGCCGGGCGGCGCGACCTATCGCGAGGCGCACCTGATCATGGAGCTGCTGCACGATTCCGGCGTGGTGGGGTCGGTGGACATCGTCGAGCTCAATCCGTTCCTGGACGAGCGCGGCCGCACCGCGCGCACCGCGGTCGAACTGATCGGCAGCCTATTCGGCCAGCAGATCGCCGACCGACCAACGCCGAGCAATGCGATCGCGCCGGGCGAGTGACGCACACGCCATTTGTGCATCGCAAAGAAGGGAACTGCTGTCGCGACTGGCGGATTTAGATCATTCCTGATCGAAATCGCCTGCTTTTGAAATGCATGCGAATTGCAAATGCGCTTCGCGGAAGGTTTCATGCGGGTCGAGCTTCAGCCGAGGATCCGCAATGAGCAGCACGATCGACGCCGACGAGAAATCCGCGAGGACGACGCGCCGCCACTTTCTGCGCAGCAGCGCCGTGGCGGCGGGTGGCGCAGTTTTGGGCGCTGGTGCAACGGTCGCCGCTGAGGTGGACAACCTTCCGCCCAACATTCCCGAATGGATGAAGGAGCCGGGCGATCCGATGGGAAGCCAGCCCTATGGCGCGCCGTCGGTCTTCGAGAAGGGCGTCGTGAAGAACATCTCGAAGAATCTCAAGCAGTACATTTCCGCATCCGGACGGACGCCGTTGCAGGAGCTCGACGGTATCATCACGCCCAACGGCCTGTTCTACGAGCGGCATCATGGCGGCGTTCCGACCATCGATCCGGCGCAGCACCGGCTGATGCTGCATGGCCTTGTCGAGCGTCCTTTGATCTTCACTATGGAAGACTTGCGGCGCTTCCCATCGGAGTCGCGCATTCACTTTCTCGAATGCTCCGGCAATCCGGGTTATACCAAGCCCTATGGCAAGACGGCGTCGGACCTCGTCGGTCTCCTGAGCTGCGCGGAATGGACGGGCGTCAGCCTGAAGCTGGTGCTTCAGGAGGCCGGGTTGAAGCCGGCGGCCAAATGGGTGATCGCCGAAGGCGCCGACGCGGCAGCATTGACCCGAAGCATCCCCATCGAGAAGTGTCTCGAGGACGCCATGCTGGTCTACAGCCAGAACGGCGAGCGGTTGCGCCCGCAACAAGGTTACCCGCTGCGGCTATTCTTGCCAGGCTTCGAAGGCAATATGAGCGTGAAGTGGCTGCGCCGCCTGCACGTGACCGTGGAGCCCGTCTATTCGCGCGAGGAGACCTCGAAATACACCGACCTCCTGCCGGACGGTACGGCGCGCGAGTTTTCCTTCTACATGGAGGCGAAGTCGATCATCACGCGTCCCTCGGGCGGTCAGCGTCTGAGCGCGCCCGGCTTCCACGAGGTCTCCGGCATCGCATGGAGTGGCCATGGCAAGATCAAGCGTGTCGAAGTATCGATCGATGACGCCAAGAGCTGGCAGGAGGCGCGATTGCAGGAGCCGGTGCTGACGCGCGCCTTGACGCGTTTCCGCCTGCCCTGGCAATGGGACGGCAAGCCCGCCGTGATCCAGAGCCGCGCCGTCGACGAGACCGGCTATGTGCAGCCGACGTTGGCCGAGCTGCTCGCGGTGCGCGGCGAGAATTATTTCTACCACAACAACGCGATCTGGCCCTGGCGCATCGCAGCCGACGGCGAGGTGACCAATGCGCTGGCGTGAGACTTGCGGCGTTGCCGTTATGATCCTGTTCGGTGCTTGGATGAGCAGAGCGCAGGCGCAAAGTCCCTACGGCATCGGGCGGCCGGCGACGGCCGCCGAGATCGCGGGCTGGAATATCGATATCGGACGCGACGGCAGCAATCTGCCGAAAGGAAGTGGATCAGTCAGCCATGGACGCGAGGTGTTCGCCCAGCAATGTGCCTCGTGTCATGGCGAGAAAGGCGAGGGCGGACTGGGTGACCGACTCGTCGGAGGCCAGGGCACGATCGGAACGGCCAGGCCGATCCGCACAGTCGGCAGCTATTGGCCTTACGCACCGACTTTGTTCGACTACATCCGCCGCGCCATGCCGCAGAACGCGCCGCAATCGCTGAGCAGCGAGGACGTTTACGCGGTGTCCGCCTATATCCTGAATCTCAACGGGCTGGTGGAAGCGGATGCGACGCTCGATGCCAAATCGCTTGCGGGGGTCAAAATGCCGAATCGCGACCAGTTCGTCGGCGATGCACGCCCTGACGTGAAGTGACTGCGCGGAGACGATCGAGTTCCGTGCTCTGGCTTGGAACTTGCTCGAGCAAAAGCGGAACTCGCGGGACGCATTTGAATTAACCCGCGAGAGGAAAAAGTGTGGGTCCTTCGATGGCAACTGATCCCTTCGCGAACTCCATGTCCTCAGCGCTTCGCCATCCCGGCGTGATCGCGCTGATTGTGGCCGGATTGACGATTGCTGCCATGTTGGTCGTTGATCACGGGCCGTGGAGCCGTGCCAAGACGCAGCCGGCTCATGTCGCAATGTACGCGACCACGGGCGAGGCCGCGCGCGCCGTCGGTGCCAAGGTACTTCCCACCGAACCGAAATCGCCGGTCGAGCCTGAGCGGCCGGGGCCCAAGATGTCCCCGACCGTCAATCCCGTGACGCCGTAGCAGGCCTCAGCCCTTGCGGCCGTAGTTGAGAAGCCCGCCGCTCGTCTTTGGCGGATGTGCACGCAGGGCTTCCTCGTTCGGCTCAGTGCCCCATCCAGGCCGGTCAGGAATGACCAGATGGCCGTTCTGGATCTTCGGCTCGTGCGTGAATAGGTCGCGGTCCCAGGCCAGACGATCGATATCGACCTCCATGATGCGCAGGTTCGGCACCGCGGCGCAGAAGTGCGCGTTCATCATCGAGCAGAGATGGCCGTAGAAATTATGCGGCGCAACGTTGACCTCAAACGCTTCCGCGGCGGCTGCGATCTTCATCGATTGCCAGACACCATTCCAGGGCGTGTCGATGATTGCGACGTCCATCGCCTGTTCATGGAAGTAGGGTAAGAATTCCCGCAGGCCCAATAGCGTCTCGCAGGACGAGATCGGATGCGGGCTCTGTCTGCGGATGTAGCCGAGCGCCTCCGGATTGAAGCTGTCAATCTCGATCCAGAACATGTCGAGGTCGGCGATGGTGCGCAGGATTTTCAGATAGCCTTCGGTCTTGGCGTTGAAGTTGCAGTCAAGCAGGATGTCGACGTCGGGCCCCGCGCCGTCGCGGATCGCCTCGAGGTGCATGCGCAGGTCGCGCAGGATCTTGCGATCGACGTTGATCTCGGGCGCGAAAGGTGAGCCGAAGCCAGGGCGCCACCCGGTCGGCTTGCCGTCGTCATAGGAGAAGATGTTGGTTTTGAGAGCAGTGAACTTCTTCTCGCGCACCTCGCGCCCCATCGCCTTGACGCCGTCCAGGTTTTCGATCGGTGGCTTGTACCAGGACGGGTGATTGATCCGCCACGTCGCGCAATGCGACCAGTAGACCCGGACGCGGTCGCGGATCTTGCCGCCGAGGAGCTCGTAACAGGGCACGTCGAGACACTTCGCCTTGGCATCGAGCATCGCATTCTCGATCGCGCCGAGCGCCTGCGCCACCACTCCGCCGGCGGCAGGCCGCGTCGCCGCGAACAGCTCGGCGTAGATGCGCTCATGCTGGAAGACGTTCTGCCCGATGACGCGGGCGGAGAGACGCTGGATCGCGGCGCCGACGCCGGGCGAGCCAAAGCCCTCGTCGAACTCGCTCCAGCCGACGATGCCGTCTTCTGTCGTCAGCTTGACGAAGTGGTAGTTTCTCCAGCCGGCATCGCAGGCGAGGATTTCAAGACTTGTTGCTTTTGATGACTTGGTCATGTTGCTCCCTGTGGCCCGGCTGTGCCTGTTTTTCTTGTGGTCCGGTTGCAAGCCCGGCCCCGGCTGCAACTGTTAGGCTAACAAGATTGCGCCGTGAAGCCCGGCGAGGCTCCGCCGAGAGGGGCTTCCGGCCCATTTTACTGGCAAACCCCTTAGAATGCAGTTTCTGACGGCCGATCAGCACGTCGCGCAAGGGGTGGAATAGCGCGCCGGCGAGGGTGCTATTTTTCCTTGGGGGATGACAACGATGCTTTCGGTAGACCAGTTCCTGCGGTTCATCCGCGTGCCGGCCGTGCTTGCGGCCTTCATCATTGCGTCGCAGATTTCGGCGGCATCATCGCCGGTCTAGTCAGCTGATGGCCGACGAGCCGAGCAAAGCAAGGACGGCCGGCGCCATGATCGTGGTGCCGAGCCACCCCAGTGCGACCAGCCATGGCCGGGCCTTGAAGCGGCCCATGATCGTACGGCTCGAGACGATCACCATCATCATCGCCATGATCGGGACAGCGACGATGCCGTTGAGCACGGAACTCCACACCAGCATGTGAATCGAGTCGATCCCGGTGAAGCCGAGGCCGAAGCCGATGATGGTTGCCGCGGCGATGATGGTGTAGAAGCCGACCGCCTTCTCGGGCTTCGCCTCCAGCGTGGCACGCCATTGGAAGATATCTGCGACGCCGTAGGCGGCCGAGCCCGCCAGCACCGGGATTGCCAAGAGGCCCGTGCCGATGATGCCGAGCGCGAACAGCGCGAAGGTGAAATCGCCGGCGAGCGGCCGCAGCGCTTCGGCGGCTTCCGTTGCCGAGTTGATTCCGGTGACGCCGTTGGCGTTCAGCACCGCCGCCGTGGTCAGGATGATGAAGAAGGCGATGCAATTGGAAAGCAGCATGCCGACGATGGTGTCGGACCTGATGCGCGCGATCTCGGGATCGCCGCCTTTCGGAAGATCGCGCAGGGGCTTGTCGCGCTGGCCCTGGTTCATTTCCTCGACCTCCTGCGAGGCCTGCCAGAAGAAGAGATAGGGGCTGATGGTGGTGCCGAGCACGGCGACGACCATCATGAGATAGTCGGCGCTGACATTCGCCTTCGGCCACACCGCGGCGAGCAGCGCCGTGCTCCAGGGGATATTCACGGTGAAAGCGGTGGCGACATAGGCAAACAGCGTCAGCGTCAGGAATTTCAGCACCGGCGCGTAGCGGCGATAGGGCAGGAAGACCTGTGCAGGGTCGAGCCGGCCGCGAAGATCAACGCATGCTCGTGGTTGAGCCCGCCGATCACGAGCGAGAGCGATTCCGCCAACGCGGCGATGTCGGCGGCGATGTTGAAGGTGTTGGCGATGACGAGCAGCGAGACCAGCGCCATCACGATCCAGCGCGGTCCGAGCTGCAGGACGTTCGCGGCGAGGCCCTTGCCGGTGACCCGGCCGATCTGCGCGCTCACGAGTTGTATAGCGATCATGAACGGCAGGGTCAGAAACACCGTCCAGAGCAGCGCGTAGCCGAATTGCGCACCGGCCTGCGAATAGGTGGCGATGCCGGAGGGATCGTCGTCGGCCGCGCCGGTGATGAGGCCGGGACCAAGCTGTTGCAGCGGCATCGCCCCGGACTTCGCCGGCGTGTCGGAGCGGTCCTGCTTGGTGGGGCGGTATTGCGCTCGGTTCGACAGGGCTGACCTTCCGCAATTGCGAATTCACGCGTCAATTGCGATCATGGCCGGAAAGTTCCCACACCTGGCCATCGTCGCGCTGTCTGCTGAAGCGAGCGGCCCCGTCATTCGTTGAGACGTCGGGCAAAACACCTGTAGACATGCACCATCATTGAAATCGTCGAGCCCGCGCCGTCACCGGTCGCGGGCTCTTCTTTTGCGATCGCAGCACTTTCAAGCGAGCCGATGACCTGGCCGAACTGCTCCCGCGCAATCGCCAAGGCGTCGTCGATGACCGGGCCGGTCGCGCGCGAGGCGTTAGGAACGGCCGGTTCATCACGGCGTTTGTCTCGTGCAGAACGAGGAAAGGGCAATGGACAGTCTGACGAAGCGCGAGAAGCCGGACCGCAGCAAGATCAACATGCGCGAGGCCTTCGAGGTCAAGTACTGGACGCACGCGCTCGGCGTATCGAAGGAGGAGCTGAAGAAGGCCGTCGACAAGGTCGGCAACTCGGCCGCCGCCGTCCGCAAGCAACTGGCGGTGTAGCGGGCCTCGCGATACCGAAACGCCGGCCGCTACTTGACGCTGACGAACATGCCCCAGGCGGCGGTCAGCGCCGCGCCGGCGAACACGATCACCGGGCTGTCGCAGAACGTGCTGCCATAGCTGCACATGTTCGCGCCGAACTGGCCGAGCTCATGATGGCTCGCGGAGTAGAATAGTCCCGACAGCACCAGCAACGCAGCGGCGACGTAATACATCGGTGATCTCTCCGAAACTTTTCCGATTGCGTCTCTGCAAGGGAGATGTCCCAGCATGGCGCGAAAAGATTTCAGTTCGCCGAATCCGTTTCGCTGCATTTTAGATAAAGTTTGACCGGTCGGGCAAAAACACCGGCAAGATGGCAGCATTGCTCGCGCATCTGTCGCGAATGTGGGCTTGTGTCACAAGGAGGAAATTGCGGGAAGCCTCGCGAGACCGCCGCTCCATGCAATGAAACGGCGGCCTCGCTGGCCATGCAGAGATCAGCTGCCAGGCGGGCTATATGACGAGCGCAGCTTGGCCGCGTTCTGCCTCACCTGCTTGATCTCGTCCTGCGTGAACAGCCGTGTCAGTTTTACGTTCTGCAGTGTGCCCGCTGTGACGGTCAGCCCGGAAATGGCCGGTGCCGCACTCGGATCAGACACGTCGAAGATCACGAGAACGCCAGGGCCGTCGGCAGCAACGCTGTACATCGAGACGAGCTTTCCTCCGGCTGCTTCGATGAGCTTGCTTGCTGCCTCCTGACGATTGGTGGTCGGGTTTTCCAGTATGGCGGTGAGAGCGCGCTGCGTGTATTGCCCTGTAAGACAAAAATGCATGGCTATACTCCTTCTGAGGTCATCAAAAGTTGTGTCGCGACAAACTGATCGTCGCGACGGCGCTATCTGAAAACAATGGAGTAAATTGCCCGCCGTGGGCATAAACGCCGCCGGTGATTGACGAGGCTTCGGCACACCTCGTTGGCGGCTCGTTTGGAACGATACACCGGCTGACAGGCGCGCGGAAGACGATTTCACCTGCCTGCCGGTAGCGCTTGCGGGCCGACTTCCACAGCATCGCAAATCGCGCAACGACACGTTTCGCTCCGAGGATCGAAGCGATGGCAACGCAGTACCGGCGGCGTCATCTTTCACAGCCCCATGGTGCCTTGTTGCTCGCGGCAGGCTTGGCTTCCATCAGCCGAAGCAACGAGTCTTCTCCGTCCGGGAGATGAGCGACCAGGTCGGCGGGGCTCGTCATGCGGCCGGAAAGGAACCCGAGCGCGGCCCTGAAGTTTTTCCCGCAGGAGGAGACGTTCATGAAAACAGCCGCACTTCCTTTAGCGATCTTGTTAGCCTGCTCAACCGGCTATGCCTCGGCCCACAACGCCAAGCGCCACCATCACCACGGCTGGTTCAACTCGATGAATATGATGCATGGTCCGGGACGGACGGCAGCCCGAACCGACCCGAACGGGACGGCGGGCGGCCCGACGAGTGTAAGCGGCACTGGTTCATCAAGGTTCGGCGGCCAAATTCCTGGTGCAGCCGGCGCGTCCAGGCAGCCGTGAGCCCTGCGTCAAGCCGTTTGACACGTCGAGCAAGACACCGGCAGAACGGCATCATCAAAAGAGTTCGGTTCAGCCCGCGCGGAGCAATCCGGCGCGGGCTTTTTATTGTTGGAGATGCGATTGCTTTTCTGGAAAGGATTTCGGACTTGAGGAAATAGCCTGAGCGTTCTCTCCCCCGTAGCTCAGCATGCCGTCAGCGAAGCTTCAAGGCCTACGGAGATGCCGGCGAGATGGAGGGCGAGGATGCGGCGGGTGGGTTCGCAGGTGAGATCGTCGGGGTGTTGAACATGGGGACTCGTGTCCTGTGCAGGCGAGCGAGACTTTCGCGCATCATGCCGAACACCAAAGAGCGATATCTGCCAATAATTCATCCAGGCGGGCTATCGGCTCTACGAGCCCGAGGTGCCCTGGGCCTGGCCGCATGCGCTTTATTGGCGAAAGTGGCTGCGCAGAGTGGTCGAGTGGAATTTCCCGTGATGCGGAACGCAGCTTTCGCAACGTAGATGGTCCGCGCGAGACATGGCGCAGCGTTGTAGATCCAGGATGTCTAATGTCTAAAGGCCCGGTAGCTTGATGGCTGTCGGGCCCTTTTTGCGTTTTCCGGCGATACGGGCGAGGCACTTGCGAAGTCGGCGGCGCCGGGCTTTAAGTTTGGGCTCGCAGGAAATTCGGCGGCCATAAGCCGATGTATGGGAGCGCTGTCGATGTCCACCAAGCCGCAACTGCCGGAACGTCCCTCTCGGGCGACTGGAGGACCAACTGCGCTCGAGGGTCTTCTGGTGGTCGATTTTACGCGTGTGGTGGCTGGCCCGGCCTGCACGCAAACACTCGCTGATTTCGGTGCGCGCGTCATCAAGATTGAGAATCCGGAGGGTGGCGACGACACACGCGCCTATGAGCATGCCGAAACCGGCGGCGAAAGCGCCGCCTATCTCAGCTTAAACCGCAACAAGCGAGGCATTGTGCTCGACCTCGCCGTGCCGGAGGCACGCGAGATCGCGCTGGATCTGATCCGCAAGGCGGACGTGGTCGTGGAGAATTTTTCGAGCGGGGTCATGAAGAAATTCGGCCTCGACTATGAGGCGGTGGCGCCTCTCAATCCGCGGCTGGTCTATTGCTCGATCTCCGCTTATGGACGGACCGGCCCATTCGCCTCGCGGCCCGGCTTCGATCCCATCACACAGGCGGAAAGCGGCTTCATGTCGCTGAATGGGTTTGCCGATGGCCCGGCGGTTCGCACCGGCCCGCCCATCGTGGACATGGCGACGGGGATGTCTGCCTGCAACGCCATCCTAATGGCGCTATTGGCGCGAGATCGGCTCGGCCGCGGGCAACACGTCGAGGTCGCGCTGTTCGACATCGCGATGGGGATGACCGGCTTCTACGGCATGGCCTATCTGATTAACGGCGAGAATCCTGGCCGGTTTGGCAATTCGCCGAGCGGGTCTCCCACCGTTGGCGTCTACGAGGCATCCGATGGGCCGCTCTACATGGCCTGCGCCAACGATCGGCTCTTTCGCCGGCTGGTGGTCGAGGTGTTGAACCGGCCCGATCTGATCACCGGTCCGAAGTTTGCCACGCGAAAGGCGCGCTCCGAGAACAAGGAGCTTTTGCGGGCAGCCATCGCGGAGGTCTTTGCCGGCGATACGCTCGAAAACTGGATGGCAAAGATGAAGCTGGCCAATATCCCGGTCGGCTATCTCCGGACGGTCGAAGAGGGTTTCAATGCGCCGGAGGCGCGTCAGCGCCACCGGCTGAGCAGGATTCCGCATCCTACGGCGGAGTGGGTCCCCAATATCGAGACGCCGATCACCATGAGCCTGACTGGCGCGATTGATCCTGTTGCCGCACCTCTGCTCGGTGAGCACACGGAGACCGTCTTGCGCGATACACTTGGTTACGACGAGCGTCAGCTCACGGAGCTCGCCCAAAAGGGAGTCTTCGGATCGGCCAAGCCGGCTTGAACTGGAGAGGCTGATTCCGCGCGATCGTGCGGTTCGCGGATCGCCGCTTTGCGGTGCCGCCGTTCGCGACATGGCACCCTTTCGAGCAACCGGGGCACACGGCGACCAACGCCCGTTAACACTGCTCCAACTTGATTTGGCGAGGCTCCCGCCGCATAAATGTGTGAAAGCGAGGGACACGAATGGCGCCGGGTCAAGAGCCGAGCATGGGCCAGCCCACCGGGCCGGAATCCGGCGAACGCGCCTATGCGGCAATGCTCGCGAAGACCCGGGCGCTGATACCGCGGTTGCGAGAGCGGGCGGCGCGGACCGAAGAGCTGCGGCATCCTCCGCCCGAAACGGAACGAGACCTGCACGACGCTGGCCTGTTCCGGATACTCCAGCCCAAGCGTATTGGCGGCGCCGAGCTCGACTATGTCGCGTTGATTGATTGCGCAGACCTGCTCGGGCAGGCAGACGCGTCGGTAGCCTGGAATCTCGCCAATCTGGCGAGCCATCACTGGATGCTCGGCATGTTCGAGCAGAAGGCGCAGGATATGGTCTGGGGCCGTGATCCGGATGCCCTGATTGCGTCCTCGTTCATCTTTCCGGCCGGCCGGGCCACGAGGGTCGAGGGTGGATACCGGCTGCATGGTAGCTGGCCGTTCTCCTCGGGCGTTGCCTCGTGCGAATGGAACATGCTTGCAAGTGTGGTCTCCTCTGACGACGAGGCAGACGGCATCGAATATCGAATCTTTCTGCTGCCGAAAGGCGACTACAAAGTGCTCGATACCTGGAATGTCGCGGGACTGCGCGGTACCGGTTCCTGTGACGTCGAGGTCAGGGACGCCTTCGTGCCCGACCACATGACGGTTGCCGTCGGCGATCTTGCCGGCGGCCCGACGCCTGGAAGCAGAGTTAATCCCAATCCGTTGTATGCGCTGCCCGTGTTTTCGCTGTTTCCCTACGTCCTGTCGGGTGTTGCGCTCGGGAATGCGCAAGCGTGCCTCGACGACTATACGGAGGTCGCGCGTCATCGAATATCGACCTACAATCGAGCCAAGCTCAGCGATTTTCAAAGCACGCAGATCAAGATCGCAGAGGCTTCGGCCAAGATCGATGCTGCTCGCCTGATCATGCGTTCAACCTGCATTGATGCCATGGGAGACGCGCGACGTGGCCATGTTCCAGACATGGCCGGCAAGACCAGGTATCGGCGCGACGGGGCTTTCTCAGTCAATCTGTGCACCGAGGCTGTCTCGATGCTGTTTGCGGCGAGCGGCGCGCGCGGCCTGTTTACGACGGGTGTGTTGCAGCGGCAATTCCGCGATGCGCACGCGATCAATTCGCATCTTGCGTTCAACTTTGATGCGGCCGGAACCAATTATGGACGCGTGGCGCTGGGCCTGCCGTCCGAAAATCTCACGCTGTGAGGCCGGCCGATGAATGATCTGCCGAAGCAGGCGGCCGTTCCTGATCCAGCCAACGAACTTGCGAGCGACAGCTCACCGATCGATCCCCGCGATTTTCGCAACGCGCTCGGAACATATGCGACCGGCGTGACGATCATCACAGCCGCGGCTGCTGACGGGAAGCCGTTTGGCATCACCTGCAATTCCTTTGCATCGGTCTCCTTGAACCCCCCTCTGGTTCTCTGGAGCCTCGGAGTTTATTCCTCGAGCCTGACTGTGTTTCAGAACGCCAGCCATTTCGCCGTCCACGTCCTCGGCAAGTCGCAACAGGCGCTCGCGAATAGGTTCGCAAATTCGTCCGAGGACAAGTTCGCTGGGATCGACTGGACGCCGGGCCTCGGTAACGCTCCGGTGTTCGCCGACAGCGTCGCCAATTTTCAATGCCGATCCGTCAATCGCTATTATGGCGGCGATCACGTGATCTTTCTCGGCGCGGTCGAAGCCTATGCCTACAACTCAACGGAACCGCTGCTGTTTGCGCGGGGAAAGTATGGCCGGTTGCTTGCTGATGATGAACCCAAGAAGTCGCCGTAACGCGCTTCAGCTCGCGCTCGACAGCTCAACGCCCTTTCGCTGAAAGCTTGTAGATCTCCAGCGCATCCGCTTCCGCGCCTCGCGCGGCCTTGGCCAGCCTGAAGAGCTGCCCGGCCAACGATGCCATTGGTACGGGCGTCGATGTCGTCCGCGCGACATCGGCGACCGTATCGAGGTCCTTGAGCATCGTGGCGATGTGACCGAGCGGCGGCGAGTGAATGCCCTGGACCATCCGCGGCACGAAGAGCTGAAGCGGAATGGAATCCGCGAAGCCGCCGGCCAGCGCTTCGGGCAATCGGCTGGCGTCAATCCCGGCATTCACGGCGAGTCGCGTTGCTTCCGCAAGCACGGCCATCGCACATCCGACGATCACCTGGTTGCAGAGTTTTGTGGTCTGGCCGGCGCCGGTAGGGCCCATATGGGTGAACCTGCGCGCCATGGCCAGCACATAAGGCCGCGCCCTCTCGATGTCGGCTGCGTCTCCGCCGGCCATGATCGCGAGCGTGCCTTCCTCGGCGCCCTTCGTCCCGCCGGAAACCGGCGCATCGATCCAGCCTGCACCGTTCGCAGCCTTCAGTCGCGTTGCAAGATCTCGCGCGGCGTCGGGATGGATGGACGAGAAGTCGACGACAAGCTTGCCTGCGCCGGGAGCCGCTGCAAGACCCTCAGGCCCGAAGATCACCTCTTCGACGGCAGCGGCATCCGTCACGCACATGAAGACGATCTCCGCGTTCGCCAACAGGTCACGAGGCGTGGCTGCGCGCTTGGCGCCAGCCTCGACGAGCGGAGACACCTTACCCTCCGAACGGTTCCAGACAGAAACTTGATGGCCAGCCTTGAGCAGGCGCCGGGTCATGGGGCCCCCCATGAGTCCAAGGCCGAGATAGCCGAGCCTATCGAGGCCTTGCGGGTTTGCCTTGCTCATATCAGCCATAGGTTGCCTCCTTCTGTCGCGGCGCAACGCCGCTTTATCATACTTTGCAGACCGAACGGCGAAACCGCCTGGCTCGCATGGCTTGCCTGACTGTTTGAACCATGAAACATTTGAGGCGGTCGGATTGGGGGCGCCGGTCGGCGCCGGAGCAGCGGAGTGGGCACGATGCGAACCGTTTCGAAGTGGATCCTGGCTATGGGGGCGGCGGCGGCCGTGAGCGCGGGCGCAGCCCCATCATGGGCGCAGCAAACGATCCGCGTCGGCTGGACGATCCCGGCCGAGGAATCCAAATACTGGATGATGCGCCGTCCGGCTGAATTTCCGGATATCGGCAAGACCTACAACATCGAATGGACCCAATTCCAGGGCACTGCGCCGATGACGCAGGCGCTGGCGGCAGGTGCACTGGATTGCGCGACACAAGCGCCGCTGTCGCTTGCCAACGGCGTGGTCGGCGGCAATCTCAAGGCCTACATCGTGGCGCAGCACGTCTTCGAGAAGCCCGGCGGCTTTTCGGTCTATTGGGCAGTGAAGGACGATTCGCCGATCAAGACGATTGCCGATCTCAAGGGCAAGACGGTCGGCATTTCCGTGATCGGTGGCGGCACGCAAGGCCCCTTCGACCTGCTGCTCAAGCAGAATGGCGTCGATCCGGCCAGGGACATCAAGCTGGTCGAAGTCGGCTTTGCCGTCTCCGAAGATGCGCTGCGTCAGGGGCGCGTTGATGCGGTCAACATGAACCAGCCGTTTGCCGCGCGTGCGGAGGCTAAGGGCGGCACAAGGAAACTGTTCTCGCTATCGCAGGCCATGCCGAACATCGTGCACATCCTGGAAGCCTGCCGTGCCGATTTCGTCGACAAGAACCCGGAGTTGGTCAAGGCTTATGTCCGCGACATCACGTCAGGCATGAAAAAGGCGCTGGCAAACCGCGAAGAGACCTTGAAGGTCGTGTCCGAAGTGCTGAAAGCCCCCATTCCGGTGCTCGATACTTACCTGCTCAAGGACAACGATTTCGGCCGCGATCCCGGCGCGGCCCCGAACTTCCCGGCGATCCAGAAGATGCTCGACATCTATGCGGAGACGGGGATGCTGCCTAAGCTGGACGCTACGCAGTTCAAGCACCCGACGATCGTCGCGCCGCTGCAATAGACGACCGAGCGAATTGTCACAACGAGGAGATCGCGGCGTCCCGGCTGGTCCGGGACGTTGCATGAAAAAGATGTGCGTATGAAGAAGTTGCGATCACGGGTCACGACAGATGGCCTCGACCGGGCCCCGCACCGCGCGTTCATGCGCGCAATGGGGCTCGACGATGCTGCTATTGCTAAGCCGATGGTGGGCGTCGTCAGCATGAAGGGCGAACAGACGCCCTGTAACATGACTCACGACTTCCAGGTGGCCGCGGCCAAGACGGGAATCGAGGAGGCCGGCGGCACGCCGCGGGAATTCTCGACCGTGTCGGTCTCCGACGGCATCAGCATGAATCACGAGGGAATGAAGTTCTCCCTGTTTTCGCGCGAACTGATCGCCGACTCGATCGAAGCCGTGGTCCACGGTCTAGCCTACGATGCGTTGATCGGATACGGCGGATGCGACAAGACGCTTCCCGGCGTGATGATGGGCATGGTTCGCTGCAACGTGCCGTCCATTTTCATCTACGGCGGCAGTTCGCTGCCAGGCCGCGTTGACGGGCGGACCCTGACGGTGCTCGACTCCTACGAGGCCGTCGGCAGCTTCATGACTGGAGAGATCGACGGCGCCACGCTCGAGCGGATCGAGCGCGCCTGTCTGCCGACCATCGGCGCGTGCGCCGGCCAGTTCACCGCGAACACCATGGGGATGGTGTCGGAGGCGATGGGCCTCACCATTCCCAATGTCTCGATGGTGCCAGGTGTCTATGCCGAACGCGCCCAGATATCGCGACGCGCCGGGCGGCTGATCATGGAGATGCTGGAACGTGGCGGGCCACTGCCACGCGACATCGTCACGCGGAAATCCCTGGAGAACGGCGCAGCGATAGTTGCCGCCACGGGCGGCTCGACCAATGCCGCCCTACATCTGCCGGCGATAGCGAACGAGGCCGGCATCGCGTTCACGATCGATGATGTCGGCGAGGTCTTTACCAGGACACCGCTGATCGGAAACCTGCGGCCAGGCGGCAAATACACGGCAAAGGATGTCTACGACATCGGCGGCGCGGCCGTTGTGATCCGCGAGCTGATTCAGAGCGGGCATATCGATGGCAGTTGTTTGTCCGTCACGGGCCGCACGCTTACGGAAGAATATGGCGCGGCCAATGCGCCCGATGGCGAGGTTGTTTACGCGGTTCGCGCACCGATCATGCCCGACGGTGGCGTGGCCGTGCTGAAGGGAAACCTCTGTCCCGATGGTGCGGTGATCAAGGTCGCAGGCCTGAAGAGCCAGTTCTTCGAAGGCGTCGCACGCGTTTTTGAGGACGAGGAGGCTTGCGTCGCAGCGGTGCGCGATCGCAGCTACAAGGCGGGCGAGGTGCTGGTGATCCGCAACGAGGGGCCGGTCGGTGGCCCCGGCATGCGCGAGATGCTCGGCGTGACCGCGCTGATTTATGGGCAGGGCATGGGCGAGAAAGTGGCCTTGATCACCGATGGCAGGTTCTCCGGCGCGACCCGCGGCATGTGCATTGGTTACGTGTCCCCCGAAGCATTTGTTGGCGGTCCGCTAGCGTTTGTTCGCGACGGGGACAAGATCCGGATTGATGCCGCAAACCGGCGGATGGATGTGCTGGTCGACGAGCAGGAACTCGTTGCTCGCCGGCGCGATTGGAAGCCACGGCCGCCTCGTCACCGCGCAGGTGCGCTCGCGAAATATGCGCGACTGGTTGGCCAGGCGCCGGGCGGAGCTGTTACGCATGAGGGCCCGGCGGAATGGCCCTGGTTCGAATGACGCGCCGAACCAGTGTGGAAGCAGCCAGTCGTCTGGCAAGTTTCTTGCTAAGCTCGTGCCGCTGAAGGAGGACTGTCAGCAAGTTAACGACGCAACGTGCGCGCGCGAGTGAAGCTAGAGACGGGATGAGGGTCGTGCCTTCGAGATCGAGTGAATGGGTGAGACCGGTGGCATCGCAGAAACCGGCTTCCGCGATTATCGAGATCGACCGCGTGTCGCAGGTTTTTCAGACCTCGGCGCGCAAGGATCATTTGGCGTTATCGGACATCTCGCTGACGATCGAAGAAGGGGCCTTCGTCTCCATCCTCGGTCCATCCGGTTGCGGCAAGTCGACATTGCTTTACATCGTCGGTGGCTTCGTCAGCCCAACCAGCGGTGCGGCCAAGATAAAGGGACAGGCAATCACGGGGCCCGGGCCGGATCGCGGACCGGTGTTCCAGGAATTTGCGCTGTTTCCGTGGAAGACCGTGCTGGGCAATGTGATGTATGGCCCGCGCCAGCAAGGTGTGCACGCCACCGAGGCCGAAGCGCAGAGTCGGGCCTTGATCGAGATGGTCGGCCTCAAGGGCTATGAGAACTTCTATCCCAAGGAGCTGTCGGGCGGCATGAAGCAGCGTGTGGCTCTGGCCCGAACGCTTGCCTACCACCCCGAGGTCCTGTTGATGGATGAGCCGTTCGGCGCGCTCGACGCCCACACGCGGACACGCTTGCAGAACGACCTATTGAACATCTGGGAGCGTGACCGCAAGACGGTGCTGTTCGTCACCCATTCGGTCGACGAGGCGGTCTTCCTGTCGGACAAGGTCGTGATGATGTCGAAATCTCCCGGTCGCATCCGGCAGGTCATCGACATCGATCTGCCGCGGCCGCGCCGGCGCAACGAACTTTTGCTCGATCCGGGCTACCAAAATTATGTCGTCGATATCGAACGCATGTTTGATGAGAGCGACGAAGCCGGATCTCCTTCATGATGTCCGCGGCTGTCTTGACCAGACGGGCTGCCCCGGTGCTGGCTTGCATCGGATTGCTGGCGGGGTGGCAGGTCGCATCGATCGTGCTGAAGAATGACAGCTTTCCAACGGCGATCGAGGCGATCCGCGCGATCCCGGACATCCTTGGTGACAAGGAATCGCTGATCAACATCCTGGCCTCGCTCCGCCGCATGGCGATCGGGTTCGGCATAGCCGTGCTCGTTTCGATTCCACTCGGCCTTTTGATGGGGCGCAGCCGGGCGGTCGCGGCCTTCTTCAACCCGCTCCTGATGGTGATCTATCCGGTGCCAAAAGCGGCCCTGATGCCCATCATCATGCTGTGGCTGGGCGTCGGCGACATCACGAAGACACTGGTGATCTTCCTCGGCGTCAGCTTGCCGGTGATCTATCACAGCTTCGAGGGCGCCAAGGCGGTCGAAGAGAAGATCCTGTGGTCCGGCGCGGCGATGGGCCTCTCGGCTGCGCAGCGCCTGGTGCGGATCGTATTGCCCGCGGCGCTTCCGGAAATCCTGACCGGGTGCCGTACCGGGCTGGTGCTGGCGCTGATCACGATGATCACCAGCGAAATGATCGCCCGCCAGTCCGGGGCCGGGAACATCCTGTTTAATGCGCTCGACATGGGCCAATACGACACCGTCTTTGCGATGATCATCATCGTGGGAGCCATGGGAATCTGCCTCGATGCGATCTTCGAGCGGGTTCGTGCCAGGCTCGTGCGCTGGTCCGAGCCTCAGTTCGACATTCCGCTGAGCTTCTCATGATATCGCGACTTCTCTCAGCAAACGTCATCCTTGGGCTCGCGCCGATCGTGCTGGTGATCGCGGTGTGGCAGGGCCTCGTCTCGTCAGGCTTTGCACCTGCCGTCCTGTTGCCGCCGCCCGGATCCGTCTTCGGCCGGTTGCTCCAGCAACTCGTGACGTGGACGTTTCAGCAGGAGATCGCGGCGACCCTGATCCGGCTGTTTGCTGGCTTCGCGATCGCGGTTGTGCTCGGGGTCGGCATTGGCATCGCGGCCGCCGCCAGCCCTGCGATCAATGCCGTGGTTCGGCCGATCGTGCGCGTCCTGGCGCCGTTGCCAAAGGTTGCGCTCTATCCGGCACTCCTGCTGCTGCTCGGTTTCGGCCATGGATCCAAGATCACGCTGGTGGCGGCGGACGCACTCTTTCCCATTCTGCTGTCCACTTACTACGGAGCGTCGACCGTCGAGCAAAAGCTGATTTGGTCGGCCATGGCGGCGGGAACCCCGCGCTACGAAATCCTCTTCAAGGTGGTGTTGCCGGCGGCGATGCCGTCAATCCTGACCGGCTGTCGGATCGGCCTTGTCATTTCCTGTATCGTGGTGTTTCTGGCCGAGATGATCACGTCGACGGATGGACTGGGGCATGCCCTGATCACGGCGGCCCGGACCTTTCAGGCCGTCGACATGTTTGTGCCGCTGATCACGATCTCGCTGCTGGGCTTGATCCTGAATGGCCTGTTGGGAGCCGTGCGATCCTATCTGCTCCGGGGCTTCCCAGAGGCGTAACGAACTGAACAGAAAACGACGATACCGGGAGTGAACCATGCTGGCTGATCGCATCGAAGCAAAATGGATCGACGCGTTTTGCGAGATTTTTGAGCGATGCGCCGTCAAGGCCGGCGATACCGCGGCGATCCTTTCGGAAACGCAATCGCGCGCGCTGAATGTGCATCTGGCAGAACTCGCCTTGTTGCGCATGGGTGCGCGGCCATTTCATGTGGTGATGCCGACCCCGCGCAACCGTCACGTCGTGCCGGTTCGCTCGACGGGGGCGAGCGAGGCGATCCAGCGGCTTGGTCCAGTCATCACTGCGCTTCAGCAGGCTGGCTTTGTGGTGGACTGCACCATCGAGGGCCTGATGCATGCGGTAGAGACGCCGGAGATCCTCAAGGCCGGCGCACGAATTCTGGTAATTTCCAACGAGCATCCCGAAGCGCTGGAGCGGATGGTGCCGGACACGGCGCTCGAGAAGCGTGTTCGTGCCGCCGCAAAGATGCTGCGTGGGACCAAGCGGATGCGCGTGACATCGAAGGCCGGTACGGCGCTCGATGTGGATATGGTTGGAGCTTCAACGGTCGGCGTATGGGGTTGGACCGACAAGCCGGGCACGCTGGCGCACTGGCCGGGCGGCATCGTCGTCAGTTTTCCCAAGAGCGGAACGATCAACGGCACGCTGGTGATGGCGCCGGGCGACATCAACCTCACCTTCAAGCGGTACCTGGCGTCGCCGGTGAAGATGACGCTGAAGGACGATTATGTCGTCAAGCTGGAAGGCGAGGGTACGGATGCGGCAATGATGCGCGCCTATCTCGCCGCCTGGGGCGATCGGGAAGCCTATGCGGTGTCGCATGTCGGCTTCGGCATGAATCCAGGCGCGCGCTACGAAGCGCTCTCGATGTATGATCAGCGGGACACCAACGGCACGGAGATTCGCGCCGTCTCCGGCAACTTCCTGTTTTCGACCGGCGCGAACGAATTCGCCGGCCGCTACACCGCGGGCCATTTCGACTTGCCGATGATGGGAACGACCATCGAGCTCGATGGTGTTGCGGTGGTGCGGGAAGGTGTGCTGCAGGACGTCTTCGGCTAGTTGCGGTCGAGCACCGGCGGTCGGGCCAGGTCAAAGTGCCGGAGCAGATCGACCATGGCCTGTAGCCGCTTTACACGATAAGCATCGACGTCAAGGCCGGAATAGTCGAGGAAGCCTGCGCCTGTTCGCAGGCCGATCCGGCCTTCGTGCATGTTTCTTGAAATCACGTCAGGCGCGCGATAGCGCTCGCTGCCAAGCGCGCCTTCGAGGTAGCGGCTGGCATAGTACAGGATATCGCCGCCGCCCCAGTCGATGAATTCGAGCAACCCAAGCACCGCATAGCGGAAGCCGAAACCGTAGCGGATTGCCTTGTCGATCTCTTCCGCGCTGGCGACGCCTTCCTCGACCATGCGCGCGGCTTCATTCATCGCCAGTGCCTGGATGCGGGGGACGATAAACCCTGGTGTTGCCGCACAGACCACCGGCACCTTGCCGATGCCTTCGAGCAACGCCTTGACCTCGCCGGTGATGGCGGGATCGGTGGTTTTACCCGGTGAAACCTCCACCAGCGGGATCAGATAGGCTGGATTGAGCCAGTGCACGTTAAGAAAGCGGTGAGGGTTCACGACCGCGTCCGACAGATCGTCGACGAGGATGGTCGACGTGGTCGAGGCAATGATCGTATCCGGGCCGACTTGCCTTGATGCGGACCCCAGCACTTCGCGTTTGAGTTCGACGACCTCGGGAACGCCTTCGAAAACAATTCCCGCATCGGATAGCGCTGCGCCGCTTTGGCTGGCCGACACCACCGAGACCCGCGCGATGAGCGGGTCGACGTCTGCCTCGGTCAGCAGCCCCAGGTTTGACAGGCTGGTGAATGTCTTTTTGACCTCGCCGAGCGCTTCCGTTTCCAGCTTGGCGAAATCCTCCGTTGAACGCACCTTGACGTCTATCATCGTGACCGTGTGTCCCGCGTACGCGAAAGCGACGGCAATGCCGCGGCCCATGCGGCCGACCCCGAGACAGGCGATGTTCGCGCGGCTGGTCATCGGTCAAAATCCCGTGCGAAGGAGCGTCTGCAGTTCGGCCCTGCCAAGATTGCCGAGTCCGAGCGCCTCGAGCGTTCGGCCGCCTTGCGCAAAATCCTCGCCGCAGATTGCGCCACCGATGGCCAGGAAAGCCTTCGCAAGCGGCGTGTCCACGCCCGCCAGCCCGGCGACGGAGATCAGCAGCGACAGTCCAAGCCGCAAATCCTCGCGCATGTAGCGGTGCTCGGTCAGAACGATGCGTTCACGCCAGTCGCCGGAGTCGGTCAGGCGGTCATGCGAGCCGCGGCCATACATCCAGATCTCGCCCTCTTTGGCGTAGTGGTGAGCAAGCGGGAAATGCGGCGCGCCGTATCCGAGCGCCTCGCGCACCGCGATCCGCTCGGCGTCGAGCGCGTCGGTCGCCCGGCGGATCGCGCCCTGAGTGCCCTCCTTATGGATGTCCCACTTTTCGAAATGCTCAATCGGACCCGCATTCATCACGATCAGCGGCGGATGGATGATCGGGCCTGCGTTCATCAGCGCGCCGGACAACGCGTCCCCACAGGGCTCGATCGCATCAGGGAAAGCGTGTCCGATGACTTCGAGCGCGTGCGGCGCCTGGTCGAACGGGAACACGCCAACCGGAAGCCGCTTGGCGCGGATCGTGATCGCGACTTCGAACGGCCCGTGTTTGCGGGTCAGCCAGGGCAACGTCCCCGTCTCGGCAAAGCTCGCCTTGGCGTGGTTGCCGGCATCGCGTGCGGCTCGGGCGAAGATCATCGAACCGAATGTGGCCGGCGGCAGAAAGACGACCTGGCCATCCCGCAGATGCGGAGCAAGCGAGCGCGCAATGTCTGGCTGCGCGAAGGCGGGGGCAGGGCACAAGACCAGTTCGGTGCCGCTGACGGCCTCGGAGATGTCGCTCGTGACCAGTGCCAATTGCGTGTCGTGGCGGCCGTTATGATCCTTCACCAGGATACGGGAGCCGGCGGCACGGTGGGCTGAGACCTGATCAGCGTCGCGGCGCCAGAGCCGGACCTCATGCCCCGACAGCGCAAAATCGCCTGCGGCCGCGAAAGAGCCGTTTCCCCCACCAAGAACCGCAATCTTCAAGTTGCTTCTCCTTGCGCGCGCGACTGCGCATCGAGCTGCTTCAGCAGGAAGTGCTGGACCTTGCCCAATGCCGTTCGCGGCAGGTCGGTGACAAAGACAACGTCGCGCGGAACCTTGAATCGCGCGAGTTGTGCCTGAAGGTGCGCTCTCAGTTCGTCTGCTTCGAGCCGGCATCCGGATCGCTGGATGACATAGGCAACCGGCACCTCGTCCCAGCGCGGGTCCGGTCGGCCGATCACGGCGCATTCGCTGACGTCGGGATGTTCGAGCAGGACCCGTTCGACCTCGGCCGGATAGATGTTCTCTCCCCCGGAAATGATCATGTTCTTCTTGCGGTCGCGGACCCAGAAATAGCCGTCGGCGTCGCACAGGCCGATATCGCCGGTGCGATACCAGCCGTCGTGCAGCGCATCGCGTGTGGCATCCGCGTTGCCCCAATATTCGCAGAACACGTTGGGGCCGCGCACCGCGATCTCGCCCGACGTGCCTGCGGGTACTTCCGTGCCGGCTTGATCGATCACCTTTGCTTCGCAGCACAGGCCTGCAAGTCCGGTCGATCCCGCCCGCGAAAGATCGCCCCCGAGGCGGGTGTAAACGGCAATGGGGCAGGTTTCCGTCGAGCCGTAGACCTGGAGCACTGGAACGCCGCGTGCGACGAAGCGGTCGATCAGGTGCGGTGGCACGATGGTCGAACCGGTGGCGACGGACTTCAGCGACGAGAGGTCGGTCGTGGCCCAGGCGGGGTGCTCGCTCACGGCCTGGATGATCGCCGGAACCATCACGGTCAGGGTCGGCCGCTCCTGCTCGATGGCTGCGAGGGCGGTGTCTGGCACGAACCGGGCGTGGATCGTGACAGTCGCGCCAAGCTGGAGCGCTGGTGTGGTCTGGATGTTGAGGCCGCCGACATGGAAGAACGGAAGCACCGTCAGCACATGATCGTCGGACGTCATGTTGTGCATGTGCTGGCTCATGACGCCGTTCCAGAACAGCGCCTCCTGGCGGAGCACCGCACCCTTTGGCCGTCCCGTCGTTCCCGACGTGTAGACAATGAGGAGTGGGCAGGAGAGGTCTGTGTGCGGATTTTGGCTGCTGCCGTCGCCGCGCGCCAGCAAGGTCTCGAATGCGGTGCCACCGGGCGGTTCGAAATCAAGGCCGACGACGGCAGTCCCCGGCGCGATCCGCGCAAGCTCTGGAAGAACTGCCTCAGACGCCTGCTCGAGCACCAGCAACCTGGCGCCCGCATCGGTGAGAATGAAGAGTTGCTCGGCGACGGCCAGTCGCCAGTTCAGCGGCACCAGCATCGCGCCAAGCCGCGCGCATGCATAGAGCAGAACCAGATAGTCCGGCCGATTGAGACTAAGGATCGCGACGCGGTCGCCGCGGCCTACGCGAAATTCTTGCTTCAAGGCAGTGGCGGTCTGCTCGATTCGTGCCGCGAATGCGGCGTAGCTCAGCCGCTGCCCCTCGAAGGCGATGGCCGTCTTGTCTGGCGCGAACGCCGCGTTGCGATCGATCAGACTACAGAGATCCACCGTCAATCGTCCGTTTCGCCGGCCTCGTACAGCGCCTCGCGCCCGATGCGGTCGAGGCAGAGTTCGGCTGTCCAGGGCAGCATCAGCGAGCCGCAGCGGCTGTCGCGATAGATACGCTCGAGCGGCAGCGACCGGAGCATGGCCTGACCGCCGCAGGTACGGATCGCGAGCGCGGCGAGCTCATTGGCGCCTTCCATCACCGAATATTGCGCGGCATAGGCCCGTAGCACCTGCTCCTTGCTCGGGTTGGCGCGCGCCTCCGTGACAGCCTGGAACCAGATCGCCTTGATCTGCTCGAGCTTGATCTGCATCTGCGCGACCGCGATCTGCTTGGTCGGATACATCCGGCGCTTGACCGGCGGCATGCCCGGCACCTCGCCGCGCAAGTAACGCACGGTGAAATCGTAAGCGGCTTGCGCGAGGCCCATATAAGTCGGCGACAGCGTCAGGAACATGTGCGGCCAGCGCATCGCGGCCTGGAAGTAGACGCCGCGCGGCATTAGCGCAGAATCCTCCGGCACGAACACGTCCTTGAACAGGAGCGTCCGCGAGACCGTCCCGCGCATGCCGAGCGGATCCCAGTCGCCGACGACCGAGACGCCGTCGGATGTCGCGGGGATCGCCAGGTAGAGGGTGTTGCGGCGTGAAGCCTTCTCGCCTTCCTCGATCTCGGTGCAGAGCACGCCGTAATAGTCGGCGTGGCCAGAGAGCGATGCAAATATCTTCTTGCCGTTGACGATCCAGCCACCCTCCACGGGCTTTGCCTCCGTGCTGAAGGCAACGCCACCTGCCGCCGCCGCACCACCCTCGGAGAAGGGCTGCGAGTAGATCGCGCCGTCCTCGATGATGCGCTTGTAGTGGATTGCGCGCCGCTTCTCGTGTTCCGCGCGGGTCTCCGCGTCCATGTCGAGATCGTCAGCCAGTGGGCCCGACCACAGCGTCGAGCAGACATGCATGTTCCAGGTGAGCGCGGTCGCGCCGCAATAGCGGCCGATCTCGGCTGCCGCCAAGGCGTAGGTCTGATAGTTTGCACCGAGCCCGCCGTGTTTCCTGGGAATGGCGATGCCGAGCAGGCCGACGCGATGCAGGTCGCGATAATTCTCGGTCGGGAAGATCGCCTCGCGATCGTAAGTCGCGGCGCGAGCGGCGAATACGGTCTGGCCGATCTCACGAGCGCGCGTGATGATGCCGGCCTGCTCGTCACTCAGGTGGAAAGCGACGGGATCGAAGATCGGCGCATCCAGCGCGACCTTGTCAGTCGCGCCGATGGTCTTGCTGACTTGCATGGTCATTGCGCAGTCACCTGTGTTTTGCCGCGACGGAATCGATGAAGCCGCCGAGAGCCTTATCGAAGGCATCAGGTCGTTCAAGGTTGGCAAGATGCCCGACGCCGGCCAGCTCGACATATTCAGCCGCAGGAATATAGGTCGCCGTCTTCGCCATCATCGGCGCCGGCGCGTTGTTGTCCCTGGAGCCGGACAACAGCAGCGTCGGGACGGAAATATCCTTGAGCGTGCTGCGTTGATCGAAGCCGATCAAGGCCAGCATCATGGCGCGATAGCTCGCCTCGGGCACGCTTCCCATGCACTCGCGCGCAATCTCCATTCCCCTGGGATCGGGATCGTCGCCGACAAGCTCCTTCACCAGTGAGGGTGCCAACGACTTCATCGTCTCGCCGCGATCGAGCGGTCCAAGCCGCGCCGCGATGAACGACTTCTGCCAATCGCCGTCGGCCTTGCCGAAGGCGGGGCTGGTCTGCGCCAGGACGACCGCGCGGGCGAGTTTCGGCGATTGCACTAGCCACTTCTGAACGATCATGCCGCCGATGGAATGGCCGACCAGGATGGGCCTGCTTGCACCGATCTGTTCGATGAATTGCTGGAGCGCATCCGCCAGGGCAGCGATGCTGACGCTGGCAAGCGGCGCCGATCCGCCGTAGCCCGGCATGTCCCATGCGATTGCGTGGAATCGGCTGCTGAATGTGGCTAGCTGTTGCCGCCAGGCCCGTGCCGCGCCGCCAATGCCATGCAGAAAAATCAGGGGTATCGCGCCTGGATCACCCGCGGCTTCATAGGCGAAGCGTCCGTCACTTGTTATCATTGGCGCAGGCTGCGACACGCGACATCCTTTTGCTTTGCCCGTCGATGCTAACAGGCCTGTGAGGGATGGGAAGGGATAATTTTATACTTAAAGCAATTTTCGGGCCGGTCTTTCGCGCGCCGGCATTCGCAGCGCAGACCGGCGCTTTCGTTGCAAAAATTTGAAGGTTAAAATATATCAAGGCGATCTGCTGATCTAAGGGAGCCCGTGGATGTCCGCATTGCCGCATTCGCCGCACGCGCTGGTGACCGGTGGTGGTCGCGGCATCGGTCGCGCGATTGCGGCGTCCCTCGTCGGTGCGGGTGCCACCGTAACGGTGCTTGGCAGAAATGCAGCAACTATCGAAGAGGCGGTCAGTGCAGGAGCTGCGAATTTTGCGGCTGTCGCCGACGTTTCAGATGAAGCTGCGCTGAAGGCCGCCATCACGGAGGCGAGTGCGCGCAAGCCGATCGACATCCTCGTCGCCAACGCGGGCAGTGCTGAATCCGCGCCATTCGCGAAATCGGACAGCGCTCTTTTTGCGCGCATGATGGACGTCAATTTCATGGGTGTGGTTCACGCTATCAGCGCAGTGCTGCCGGGGATGAAGGGGCGCCCCTACGGACGCATCGTCGCGATCGCGTCGACGGCCGGGCTCAAGGGCTATGCCTATGTCAGCGCGTACACTGCGGCGAAGCACGCCGTGGTCGGTCTCGTGCGTTCGCTCGCGCTCGAGATGGCCGGCACCAACGTGACCGTGAATGCGGTCTGTCCGGGCTTCACCGATACCGATCTCGTCGCCGGCAGCATCGAAAACATCATGAAGAAGACGGGGCGAACCCGCGAGCAGGCGATCGCCGAGCTCGCGAAGCACAATCCGCAGGGACGGCTGATCACGCCTCAAGAGGTGGCGGATGCCGTGCTCTGGTTGTGCGGCGAGGGCGCCGGTGCGATCACAGGGCAGGCGATCGCGGTTGCCGGTGGTGAGATCTAGCGTGCGCGGCACGGGCCCGGAACAAGGAAGCTAAGGAGATCGCATGAGCAGACCAGCCAATCCCGTCACAGTGCCGCTCGCGGACTATTCGCCGCAGCATTTCCTGCTGGCCGTGGTCAACGGTGTTGCCACGGTGACGCTCAATCGTCCGGAGCGGAAGAATCCGCTGACCTTCGAGAGCTATCGGGAGCTGACGGATTTCTTCCGCGCCTGCGCTTTCGATGACGCGGTCAAGGTGATCGTCGTCACCGGCGCCGGCGGCAATTTCTCGTCCGGTGGCGATGTGTTCGAGATCATCGGCCCGCTGGTGAAAATGGACACCAAGGGGCTGACCGCCTTTACGCGGATGACCGGTGACCTCGTCAAGGCGATGCGGGCGTGCCCGCAGCCGATCGTGGCTGCGGTCGAGGGTATCTGCGCCGGCGCCGGTGCGATCATCGCTATGGCATCCGACATGCGGCTCGCCGCGAGCGGAGCCAAGGTCGCGTTCCTGTTCAACAAGGTCGGCCTTGCCGGCTGCGATATGGGCGCCTGCGCGATCCTGCCGCGCATTATCGGACAGTCCCGTGCCTCCGAATTGCTCTACACTGGCCGGTTCATGACCGCAGAGGAGGGCGAGCGCTGGGGTTTCTTTAGCCGCCTCGTCACGCCGGAGCAGGTGCTGCCCCAGGCGCAAGTTCTGGCCAAGCAGGTCGCAGAAGGTCCCACCTTCGCCAACACCATGACCAAGCGAATGCTGGCGATGGAATGGGCGATGTCGATCGATGAGGCGATCGAGGCAGAGGCCGTTGCTCGAGCGCTGTGCATGACGACGGCGGATTTCGAGCGCGCTTTCGAGGCTTTCGCCAACAAGGTCAAGCCCGTCTTCAGGGGTGACTGAGGCGGTCGTCTTGCCCGGGATCCCTCTGCAAGGGGGACTTGCGTGAAATTATTTTAGGATTAAAATAATTTCATTGCCGGGCAGAATGGCGAGGCTCCCATGAAAGTCGCGATCATTGGTGGCGGACCTGCGGGTCTCTACGCTGCGATCCTGCTCAAGAAGCAACGCCCCGGCGCCGACATCGCGGTTTATGAGCGCAATCGGGCCGACGACACGTTCGGCTTCGGCGTGGTGTTCTCGGACGCCACGCTGGACAACTTTGAAAAATACGATCTTCCGAGCTATCGCCGCATCACCCAGGAGTTCGCTTACTGGGACGACATCGCCGTGCATTTCCGCGGTACGGTGCACCGGGTCGGCGGCAACGGCTTTTGCGGCTGCTCGCGGCGAAAGCTTCTGCTCATCCTCCAGGAGCGAGCGCGCGAACTCGGTGTCAATCTGCATTTCGAAGTGGACATCGTTGATGAGTCCCGCTTTGCCGACGCCGATCTCATCCTGATTGCGGACGGCATCAACAGCCGCTTCCGGGAGAAACATCTCGAGCACTTCCAGCCGGAAGTCGACGTCCGTTCCAACAAGTTCGCCTGGATGGGATCGACCAGGCCGCTCGATGCCTTCACCTTCATCTTCCAGGAGACGGAGTGGGGGCCGTTCATCGCGCACGCCTATCAGTATGAGGCGGGGCACTCGACCTGGATTTTCGAGACCGATCCGGAGACGTTCGAGCGGGCAGGGTTGACGGGGCTGAATGAGACCCAGTCCGCCGCGCGCATGGCCGAAATTTTTGGCTGGTTTCTCGACGGGCACAAGCTGCTCACCAACCGCTCGATGTGGCGCAATTTCCCGATGATCCGCAGCAAGCGCTGGGTCAAGGACAACATGGTCCTGCTCGGTGATGCCAAGGCGAGCGCACATTTCTCGATCGGCTCCGGTACGAAGCTTGCGATGGAAGACGCGATCGCGCTGGCCGATGCCATGGGGAGCGCGGCCAGCATCAAGGCTGCGCTCGATCTCTACGAGCATGGCCGCCGCGAGGAGGTCGAGAAGACACAGCATGCCGCTGACGTCTCGCTGGTCTGGTTCGAGCACGTCGACCGCTTCTGGGACTTCGATCCGGTGCAGTTTGCCTTCGGCGTGATGACGCGTTCGAAGGCGATCACCTATGACAATCTGAAACTGCGCGCTCCGGACTTCGTTGCGGAGGTCGAGAAATCATTTGCGAAGCGCGTTCGAGAGAGCGGTTTTGAAGTCGACACCGGCAAGCCCATGGTGCCGCTGTTCCAGCCGTTCCGGCTGCGCGAGATGGAGATCGCCAATCGCGCCGTGATGTCGCCGATGTGTATGTACTCGGCGAAGGAGGGGGTGCCGACCGATTTCCATCTGGTGCATTACGGATCGCGTGCGATCGGTGGTGCCGGCCTGATCTTCACGGAAATGACCTGCGTCAGCCGTGATGCACGGATCACGCCTGGCTGCACCGGGCTGTGGAACGACGAGCAGGAAGCCGCGTGGCACCGTATCGTGGATTTCGTCCACGGCAATTCGGCCGCAAAGATCTGCCTGCAATTGGGCCACGCCGGCCGTAAGGGCGCGACCAGGCGGATGTGGGACGGCATGGACAGACCGCTCGAGGAGGGCGGCTGGGAAGTGTTCTCGGCATCACCGCTGCCCTATTTTCCCGACAGCCAGGTGCCGCGCGAGCTCGACCGCGCCGGCATGAATGCGGTGAGGGATGCATTCGTCGCGGCGGCCGAGCGCGGCGAGCGCTGCGGCTTCGATATGCTGGAGCTGCACTGTGCTCACGGTTATCTGCTCGCGAGCTTCATCTCGCCGCTGACGAACTCCCGCACGGACGACTATGGCGGCTCACTTGAAAACCGCCTGCGTTTCCCGCTCGAGGTCTTCGAGGCGCTGCGGGCCGTGTGGCCGTCGCACAAGCCGATGTCGGTGCGAATATCTGCGACCGACTGGGCCGATGGCGGCGTCACCGGCGACGACGCCGTCGCCATTGCGCGCGCCTTCGCCGAGGCCGGTGTCGATCTCGTCGACGTTTCGACCGGGCAGACCGTGCGTGATGCGCAGCCGGTCTATGGTCGTATGTTCCAGACGCCGTTCTCGGACCAGGTCCGCAACGAGGCGCGCGTGGCTACCATGTGTGTCGGCAACATCACGACGGCGGACCAGGCCAACACCATCCTGGCGGCAGGCCGGGCGGACCTCGTCGCACTCGGCCGCCCGCATCTGGTCGACCCCTTCTTCACCATGAAGGCGGCGGCCTGGTACGGCGCAAACGGCGCTTTCTGCCCGCCGCAATATCTGCCCGGCAAGGATCAGATTTTCCGCAACAGCGTGCGCGACCGGCAGGATCTCGAGGAGCTGCGAATTAAGGCTAAGCCCAAGACCCGGGCCGAGCTCAAGGCGGAGGCGACAAAGCCGCTTGCGGCGGAGTGACCGCCCGTGCGACGTTAACCCCATTGCCTGGCGTATTTCGAGTGGAGTAGGGGCGATGAAGGCGATTATCATCGGTGGCGGCATCGGTGGTCTCACCACGGCATTGATGCTGCGGGCCCGCGGCCTGGCTTGCGAGATATTCGAGCAGTCCGATACTATCCGCGAGCTCGGCGTCGGCATCAACACGCTGCCGCATGCCATGCGTGAGCTCGCAGGCCTCGGTCTGTTGCAGAAGCTCGATGACGTCGCGATCCGCACCGACCAGCTCTATTACCTCAACCGCCACGGCCAGGAGGTCTGGCGCGAAGCTCGCGGCATCGACGCCGGTCACGACGTGCCGCAATTCTCGATCCATCGCGGACGGCTTCAAGGCGTCATCCATCACGCCGTCGAGGAGCGGCTCGGGCCGGAAGCAATTCACACCGGCTGCCGGCTCGGTGCGTTCACGCAGGACGAGGGTGGCGTCACGGCCTACTTCTTCGATCGTTCGGGCGCGCACAACCATACCGCGCGCGGCGATATTCTGATCGGCGCCGACGGCATTCATTCACGCGTGCGCGAGACCCTGTTCCCGAACGAGGGGCCGCCTTGCTGGAACGGCCTGATGTTATGGCGCGGTGCGCGCGACTGGCCGTTGTTCCTCACCGGCAGGTCGATGATCGTGGCCGGCGGCCTCAATGCCAAGGTGGTGATTTATCCGATCGGGGAGGGATCGAGCCCGGCAAGCCGTCTTACCAACTGGGCGGTGCTTGTGAAGGTCGGCGAGGGCAATGCGCCGCCGCCGCGGAAGGAGGATTGGTCGCGGCCCGGCCGTCGCGAGGAGCTGATGCCACATGTTGCGCGCTTCTCGGTGCCCTATGTCGACGTAAAAAGCCTGATCGCCGCGACGCCTGAATTCTACGAATATCCGACCTGCGACCGCGATCCCTTGCCCTATTGGTCGTCCGGGCGCGTCACGCTGCTCGGCGATGCCGCGCATCCCATGTATCCGGTCGGCTCGAACGGAGCTTCGCAGGCGATCCTCGATGCCCGCTGCCTTGCGGACACGCTGGTGCGCGCCGAGCATCCGCGCCAAGCCTTGGTCGAATATGAGAAGAAGCGCCTGCCGATGACGGCAGATATCGTCCGCTCCAACCGCCGTGGCGGCCCCGAGGGCGTTATTGATGCCGTCGAGCAGCTTGCGCCCGATGGCTTCGACAACGTCGACAATGTCCTGAGCTATTCCCAGCGCGAGGCGATCGTGCGTGGCTATGCGACCAAGGCCGGCTTCGCCGCAGTGCCGGGACTCGCGGCGGTGCGCGCCTAAAACAGCTGCTAGCCGCCGGGAGGCGGCGGCAGGAAGTGGATGTTGAACTCGGCGGCCAATGCCACCACGTCCTCCGGCTTCTGTTCCTTCATGTTGTGAAGGCCCCAGAACAGGTCGAACAGCTTGCGGCTCGGCGCGACCCAGAACAGCACTTTCGCGGTCTGCTCCGATTTGTTGAAGATGCCGTGCGGCACGCCCATGCCGAGCCTGATCAAATCGCCTGCGGTTGCCTGCGACTCGGAATTGCCGAGCATGAAATCGAGCTTGCCTTCCAACATGTAGAGATACTCATCCTGGTCGGGATGGATGTGCGGCGGCACGAACGTGCCCGGCGGCAATGTCGCGTGCCAGGAGAAGCTGTTTTCGGCGTAGCTCTTCGGCACATAGGTCTGGCCGAGGATATTCCAGGAAATACCCTGGATCCCCTCATTGGCCCGGGTGATGCCGGTGATTTCGCTCTTCATTGCAGTCCTCCCGTAACGCGATGCGGCTTAGTTTGCCTTGCAGTCCTTGGCATAGCGGTCGCCGTAGTTCTCAAAAACTTTCTGGACGATCTCGGTCTGGAATTTGCCGTCAGGACGCTTGGCGACCTTGGTCAGGTAAAAGTCCTGGATTGGATAGCCGTTGGCGTTGAACTTGAAGGCGCCGCGCAGCGAAGTGAAGTCGGCCTTCTTCAGGGCAGCCGCGACCGCATCCTTGTTGGAGAGATCGCCCTTCACGGCCTTGACGGCGCTGTCGATCAGCATTGCGGCGTCATACGCCTGGAAGGCGTAGGTGCCGGGCACGCTGTTGTAGGCGGCCTCGTAGGCGGCAACGAACTTCTTGTTCTGGGGATTGTCGAGATTGGGCGCCCAGTTCGCGCCGCCGAACATGCCGACCGCGGCGTCCTGCTGTGCCGGCAGGGTCGATTCATCCACCGTGAAAGCCGAGAGCACCGGAATGGTGTCGGCGAGGCCGGCCTGCTTATATTGCTTGACGAGATTGACGCCGAGGCCGCCCGGCATGAACGTGAAGAGCGCATCGGGCTTCTGGGACGAAATCTTGGAAAGCTCCGGCTGGAAATCCAGCGTATTCAGCGGCATGTAGGACTCTTCGACAATCTCGCCCTTGTAGTCGAGCTTGAAGCCCACCACCGAATCCTTGCCGGCCTGATAGTTCGGCACCATCAGGTACATGCGCTTGTAGCCGCGATCCTGCGCGACCTTGCCGAGGATCTCGTGCACCTGATCGTTCTGATACGACGTCACGTAGAAGAACGGGTTGCAGTCCTTGCCGGCAAAAGTCGACGGGCCGGCATTGGGGCTGATCAGGAACACCTTCGATTCCGTGACGGGCCGATGGATCGCCTGCAGAATGTTGGAGAAGATCGGGCCGACGACGAAGTCGACCTTGTCGCGCTCAAGGAAGCCTTTGACCTTCGTCACCGCCGCGTCCGGCTTCAGCTCGTCATCGGCAACGATCACCTCGACGTCGCGGCCGCCCATCTTGCCGCCGAGGTCCTTGACCGCGAGCGCAAAGCCGTCGCGGACCTGTTGGCCGAGCGCCGCGGCGGGACCAGACAGGGTCACGATCACACCCAGCTTGATCTTCTCCTGGGAGAGAGCAGGGTTCACCGCGGTGCCGAGCAGCAGGGCGGCGACAGCGAAGGTCCATTGCGTCTTCATGATCCGTCCCCCTGACGATCGGGCTTGCGCTGCAAGCCGCGTACACCAGTCCAAGCTTATGCCGATGATGGCTGCCGCGGCAAGCAAAGCTCGAGGCGTCGTCATCCCGCGGGCGGCTGCGCATGCAAGCGGCACGCCAATTATTTGAAGCCTAAAGAAACTACCGGGGGTCCATTGATGCAGCTTTGGACTTGCGGCCGACGCGAATTTATTTGAAGCTCAAAATGTTAGGGAATCCGGGCCGGCGCTGATGCCGGCCGTCAGTGACTGCATCAAGATGCTCGATTCCGAGACCAAGGCCGTCGAAACTCCGGAAGACCATGCCGAAGAGCTTCGGCTGTGGCTGCGCCTCTTGACCTGCACGACGCTGATCGAAGGTGAGGTCCGCGGCCGGCTGCGGCAGCGGTTCGACGTCACGCTGCCCCGCTTCGATCTGATGGCGCAGCTCGACAAGGCGCCTGACGGCATGACTCTGTCCGACGTCTCCAAACGCATGATGGTGTCTAACGGCAACGTCACGGGCCTCGTCGAGCGGCTGGTGGAATCCGGCCATCTCGACCGGCGCACTTCGGAGACGGACCGTCGCGTCCAGGTCATCCGCCTCACAAAACTCGGGCGCGCCGAGTTTCGCAGAATGGCCGCGGAACACGAGACCTGGATCGCCGATCTCTTCGCCGACCTGACGCCGAAGGATGTGCGCGAGCTGATGCGGCTCCTCGCCAAGACCAAGGCGTCGGCGCAGAAATCGGCTGCGCGCCGCCGGCCTTAAGTCCGCCGGCGGGGTCGCCGCTCAGTCCCACTTTGCCGCAGGAAAAAAGCACGGGATGCTCAAAATCCGCTATTGCGCCGAATTGTTTTAAGCCTAAAATGTTTTCCAGATAGAGCTGCCGGGTGCTTTCCATGCTGAAAGGAGCGTGCGATGGCCGACGCCGCCAAGGTTCAAGTGTCGAGCTCGGGTGACGGCAATACTGCGACGGCCCATGTCGATACGTTCGCGCGGCAGCATTTGCCGCCACCGGAGCTCTGGCCCGAGTTCATCTTCACGCGGCCGGAGCTGCACTATCCGCCGCGATTGAATTGCGTCAGCTATTTTCTCGATCGCTGGGTCGATCAGGGGCACGGCGACGCGCCTTGCGTCATCAGTCCCGCCGTGAGCTACACCTATCGCGAGTTGCAGGCGCTCGTGAACCGCATCGCCAATGTGCTGGTCGGCAAGTTCGGTCTCGTCACCGGCGAACGCGTGCTGCTGCGCTCGGCCAACAACCCGATGATGGTCGCGATCTATCTCGCAGTGATCAAGGCCGGCGGCATCGTCGTTGCGACCATGCCGTTGCTGCGCGCCAAGGAGCTGTCCTATCCAATTCAGAAAGCGGAGATCACGCTGGCGCTCTGCGACGGAAAACTCTCCGAGGAAATGGAGAAGGCGAAAGCCTCGGCGCCCGGTGTCACGCGCGTGGTATATTGGGGCAATGGTGCGGGCGATGCGCTCGAGGCGCTCATCGCGGATGCGAGCCCGGAGTTCAAAGCGGTCGATACCGCCTCCGACGACATCTGCCTGATCGCTTTCACGTCGGGCACGACCGGCGATCCCAAGGGCACCATGCATTTCCACAAGGATATGCTGGCGGTCTGCGACAGCTATGCGCGCAACGTCTTGCGCGCCGAGCAGAAGGATCGCTTCGTGGGCTCGGCACCGCTTGCCTTCACCTTCGGTTTCGGCGGCGTGCTGTTTCCCATGCATATCGGCGCCTCCTTCGTCGTTCTGGAGAAAACGACGCCGGACGACATCCTGTCGGCGATCGAGCAATACAAGACGACTGTTTGCTTCACGGCGCCGACGGCGTATCGCGCCATGGTCGGCAAGCTTCCGGGGCGTGACATTTCCTCGCTACGCAAATGCGTCTCTGCCGGCGAGACCCTTCCCAAACCCACATTCGACGCCTGGCTCAAGGCCACCGGCATCAAGCTGATGGACGGCATCGGCTCGACCGAGATGCTGCACATCTTCATCAGCGCAACCGAGGACGAGATCCGCCCCGGCGCGACAGGAAAGCCCGTACCTGGCTATGAGGCGAAGATCGTCGACGACGCCGGCAATGACGTGCCACCGGGCACGATGGGGCGGCTCGCTGTGCGCGGGCCGACTGGCTGCCGCTATCTAGCCGACGAACGACAGCGCAAATATGTCCAGAACGGCTGGAACATCACCGGCGACATCTATCTGATGGATAGCGACGGCTATTTCTGGTATCAGTCGCGCTCCGACGACATGATCGTGTCATCCGGGTACAACATTGCCTGCACGGATGTCGAGGCGGCGCTGCTGACACATGCGGCCGTCGCCGAGTGCGGTGTCGTCGGCGCCCCGGACGAGGCGCGCGGGATGATCGTGAAGGCCTATATCATTGCCGCTCCCGGCGCAAAGCCGGACGCTCAGCTCGCGGCCGAACTGCAGGAGCATGTCAAGCGCGAGATCGCGCCGTACAAATATCCGCGCGCGATCGAGTTTGTGACGCAGTTGCCGAAGACCGAGACCGGCAAGTTGAAGCGCTTTGCCTTGCGGCAACTGGCGCAGGCCGCGGCGACGTCCTCGGGCGTCGCGGCAGAATGAGAGAAGGATAGAGAATTGACCGTGACGACGCCGAAAGGCCCGCAGCTTGCGGTGCTGCCGACCGCAGCTGAGGATGACACCCGTCCCAGGGCGCAGGTCCTCCAGCCGTCGGGCTGGCCGATGCCGAAGGGCTATGCGAACGGCATGGCCGCAGACGGCCGCATCGTCGTCACGGGCGGTGTGATCGGCTGGGATACCGAAGAGCGTCTCGCGGACACCTTTATCGCGCAGGTACGCCAGACCCTGAGCAACATCGCCGCGATACTGGCCGAGGCCGGCGCCGGGCCCGAGCACCTCGTGCGCCTGACCTGGTACGTTGTCGACATGGACGAATACCTGGCGAACCTGAAAGAGCTGAGCAAGATTTACCGTGCAATCTTCGGCGCGCACTATCCTGCGATGGCGCTGGTTCAGGTCGTCCGCCTCGTGGAGAAGGCGGCGCGCGTCGAAATCGAGGCCACCGCCGTCATTCCCCGCTGAACCGCGTTCGGCTCGCGCTCAGCTCGCCTTGGCAAGATCGTCGTCCTCGGGCGAGTTCAGATAGACGCCCGACATGGTGTCGACCCAGCACAGATGGTCGTGCACCTTCTTCACGCCCTCGACATTCTCCGCTGCGACGACCGCGGCCTGCCGCGCGCGTTCCTCGGTGATAACGCCGCTGAGATGAACGATGCCGTCGCGGACGATGACGTTCAGTCCGAACGGGCACCAGTCGTTCTTCTCCATGGTGTCGATGATGCGGGCGCGAATGTGATCGTCGTCGGCCGTCGGATCCGGTACCTCGCGGGCAAGGCCCGCGACCGCCTGCAACAGATTGGCGCGCGAGACGATGCCAACGATCTTGTCGCCGCGCACCACCGGCAAGCGCTTGACGTTGTTCCGTTCCATGAGGTCGACGATCTCGGCGAGCGCCGTATCCTCGGTGATGGTTACGGGCGAGGCGGTCATCACTTCCGAAACCTTGCGGCCGTGCTCGTGGACGAAGTCGCTGGCCGATTTACCCGGGCCGAGGATGAACCCCAGCCAGCGGCCGCGCTTGCGCCCGGTGCCGATTTCGCTGCGGCGAATAAAGTCGCCTTCCGAGACCACGCCAACGAGCTTTCCGGCATCGTCGATCACGGTGAGGCCGCTGACGTGCCGCTTCAGCATGATGTTCGCAGCCTCGACGATGCTGGTGTCGGGGGTAACGGAGATGACCGATCGGGTCATGATCTGGTGGGCGCGCATGGGAGAGCTCCGCAGGTTCACACAAAATTCGATGTGCTGAAGCTTAGGTCAGCGGTACAGGCTGGATTTGACCCAAGTCAAGCGGCACGGGTGGACGCCTAGTCTTTCGGCTCCGCATTCGGTGCGAGATCCGAGGAGCGGAAGGGTTTGGCCTTGTCCAGTTTCCGGTAGGCTGCCGAGGCGGTTCGCAACAGCTTCTTTTCCCTCTTGCGGTTGAGGAGGCGAATGCCTGTTTCGGGGGCGGCGCCGTCCAATGACGCAGCCAATGTCTGCGCCCGTGCATCGTCGTTCAATTGTCCGAGGGACTTCTGCGCCTTGCGCAATTGCCTGAGGACGGACTTCTGCTTTGTCAGTGAGTTGTCGGCGAACAGGTCCTGAAGCGACTCGATCGAATAGGTCAGCCGCTTGTTGAGAATTCGCAGCTTGTGCCGCTTCTCGACGTCGAGCTTGTGCAGCTTCCGGGCCTTCTTGAGCAGTGTCCTTTCCCATTCGGTCAGTTGGGCCGTCGCGTGGTCAGCAAGCGCACAGTGGCGCAATCTGATGGCATCCCTGCCTCGGCGGGTCGACCATGGCCCACTCTCGATCCAGACTGAGGTCTGCTCGACCAGGCGCCGATAGCGCGCGGATTGCAGCGCGCGTGCCAGCAGGCGGTGGCTTTCGGCGCGTTTCTCGTCCCAGCGCTGGAACTCGGCAATCACGGCAAGCTCGTTGCCGCTCTCGGCGACGACGCGTTCGATCGCCACGTCGAGGTCTCGAACCATGCCGAGCTGGCTGTTCAGCCATTTCAGTTCGGCCCACACCTGCGGCCGTAGCGCGTCATCGACCATGGGCGAAAAGAAGCGGATAGCAGCGCGCAGATGCGTCAGCGCGATCCGGATCTGGTGCAGAGCGTCGGGATCGCCGCCGCAAGTGCCGTCGTGCTGGGCGAGGACGGCGTTGAGGTGACGGCGGGCGATGATCCGAAAGGCCGTGTCACAGGCCATGCTGGGGCTCAGGCGGCCGGGCAGGGCATTACGCCTCGCCGCCGGCTTGTCGCGAGCAGTCGTTGTCGAGGTCGTGGTGGGTCGCGCCATCCTAGCCCGCGCCAGTCCGATTGCCTTATTTGACCTCAGCGATCGCGTCCCGGCAGCTCTGGAGCGTCTGCTCTTCTGTCCCGGATGCATCGATGGTCGCCCAGCCGACATGGCCGACATTATAGTGCTCTTGCTGCGCTGCAACCTCTTGCGTGGCGTCGGAGGCGTCTCCTTGACGACTTCGAATTCGCGCCTGCCGCGTCGCGAGGTCCGCGACCAGGAACAGGCCCCTCAGCGGCACGTTGCGCTGGCGCGCCAGTGCGGCGACTGCGTCTCGCTCGCCCTCTTGGGCGAATACGCCGTCGATGATCGCCGAATGGCCTTGCGCCAGCACCCGCCCGGCGTGTTGGACCAACGTTTCGTAAACGCGAGCCGCAACCTCTCGTGTGTATGCGGATGGCGGCAGCCGGTACGTGTCCTCCACCCCGAACATCTGCTTGCGGACGAGGTCGCTGCGGAGCATGACGGCTCCCGGCTGTGGCGCAACGACCGGCGCCAGCGCACGTGCCAAAACCGACTTTCCCGTGCCTGACAGTCCGCCCACCGCAATCAGGCGCGGGGCAGGAGGCTGGATCAACGTTCGGGCGAGGCTAAGATAGCGCCGTGCGTCGTCAAGAATGCCATCGGAATGCGACCGCTTCAGCCGTGCCAGCGCCACCTGGGCCCGGATCGCCGCCCGGATGGACATGAACAGTGGCAGGGCGGAGAGCGCGTCGAGATTTTCGGGCGGCGTCGCGGCGAGATATCGGTTCAGGACGATATTGGCCGCGAGGGGTTGATCGTGGTGCAACAGGTCCATCAGCGTGAATGCGAGATCGTAGAGCACGTCGACAGTTGCCATCTGCGCGTCGAACTCGATGGCGTCGAACAGGACTGGCTGCTCGCCGATCGACACGATATTCGCAAGATGCAGGTCACCGTGGCAACGCCGCACGAAACCCTCCCGGCCACGCTCTTCGAGTAGGGGACGGACGCGCAAAAATGCCTCATGCGAGGCTTTGCCGAGCTGCTCGATCTCCCCGGCCTCGAGATGATGGCCCCTCTGCAGGCCGTTATTGTTTCCATCGATCAGGCCGGGGATGGCGGAAACCCATGCCTCGCCGTCGGCGTGGGTCGCTGCCACGTGCGAAGCCACGATCGCATCGGCGATAGCCGAGGCAAGGTTCGCATCCAGCGGGCCGGCCTTTGCCAGATGGTCCAGCGTCCGACTTTCGTCAAAGCGAGACATGTCGACCGCATATTCGACCGGCCGGCCGCGACCGTCGACCTTCAGCGATCCGTCCGGCTCTTCCGTGATCGCCGCGACGCGGTGATAGATCTGTGGCGCCAGCCGCCGGTTGACCCTGAGCTCCTCCTCGCAAGCCGCCTTGCGCTTTTCGAGTGTCGAATAGTCGAGGAAGGGAAACTTGACGGCCCGCTTGATCTTCAGCGCGCGTGTCCCGTCGAGAAACACCGAAGCTGCGTGGGTGTCGATCCGTTCCACGCAGGGACGCGCGCTTAGTGCTTGGAAGACCGGTTCCTGGGTTGCAGAATCGTCCGTCATCTCTGCGGGCATATCCAGTTGCGCGTCGACAGGCGGTCAAGGGTTAATCCTTAGAGCCGCCACCGGGGCCAGTCGTTGACGTCCATCAAGGCCCGCCGTCGGCTGACTGAGCGGTATTCCCGCCTTGAGGAGGATCAAGGGTCCTGACGAAAGCCGGCCTATCTTGACCGGCAAGGAGAATCCCGATGGCTATGAAGGACGTCTTTTTGCCGCTTGTCGGCCAGCCGCGTGGGCCCGCTCTCGCTGCGATCGAGAAATGCGTGGCTGTGGCCGCCAACCTCGGCGCCAGGATCACCGCGCTCGCGCTGGAAGACGATGTTTTCGTGCGCCCGACAGTGGTTCCGGCCGTTCCGGAAACCGCCGAAGCCGTGGGCGCGCGCGAGGCGAGCGACATGCAGCAACTCCTGGATGCGTTCGTCAATGCAGCGTCCCGTACCGGCATTCGCGCCCAAAGCCGCTCCGGCAAGGTGCCGGCCGACCAGATCGCGTTGACCCTGGCCGAGCATGCGCGTTTCAGCGATCTCACGCTGGTCCCTGTCAAGTCGCATGACAGTCGAACGGAGCACATCATCGAAGCGTTGCTGTTCGAATCCGGCCGGCCGCTCCTGCTCTGCCCGGAACAGAATGTGGACGAGCTACGACCGGAGTTCGAGAACGTCATGATCGCGTGGGATCACTCCGCACGTGCGGCGCGGGCGGTCGGAGATGCGCTGCCGATCCTACAGGCGGCCGCGTCTGTTCGGGTGGTGACCGTGGCGGACGACGACACCGACGCGATCGCGCAATCCGGAACTGCCCTCGTCCACCATCTGAGGGAACACGGGGTCTACCCCTCGTTCGAAACGGCGAAGGAGAGCGGCAGCTCGATCGGCAAGGTGCTCGGAAGCTGGGCGAACTCCCATGCCATCGATGCGATTGTGATGGGAGCCTACCATCATTCGCGCCTGAACGAGGTCGTATGGGGCGGCGTGACCAAGACCGTCATTGGCCAGCCACCGTGCTGGGTTATGATCTCGCACTAGGTTCGCCGCTGGCTTTTTGGCCTGACCTTCAACCTTCGGAACCGCCACCGACCGGGCGAGTTTGCTGTCATGTCCACCTATCGGCTCAAGAATCTGCTGTCGCCGCGTTCAGTCGCGCTCGTCGGGGCGAGCGCCCGTCCGGCCTCCGTCGGACGAGCCATTCTGGAGAACATCCACAAGGCCGAATTCAAGGGACAGTTCGGTCTGGTGAACCCGCGTCATGCCGAGATCGGCGGCGTCGCCGCGGTGGCCAGCCTGGACAGGCTGGACTTCGTGCCCGAGCTCGTGGTCATCACCGCGCCGGCGCGGGCGGTTCCCGGCATCATCGAACAGGCCGGGCGGCGTGGCTCGGCAGGGGCGCTGATCGTTTCAGCCGGACTGGGGCAGGGACCCGCATCCCTGGAGGAGGCGGCAACCGCTGCGGCCCGTAAATTTGGCATGCGGCTGATCGGGCCGAACTGCCTCGGCATCATGATGCCCGGCGTGAGTCTCAATGCCGGTTTTGCTGCGCACATGCCGGGGCCAGGAAATCTTGCGCTGATTTCGCAATCGGGTGCGATCGCCGCCGGCATGGTGGATTGGGCCGCGCAGCGCGGCGTCGGCTTCTCCGGCATCGTCTCGATCGGCGATCAGATCGACGTCGATATTGCCGACCTGCTCGACTACTTCGCGATGGATCAGAAGACCCGCGCGATCCTGCTCTATATCGAGGCCATCAAGGACGCGCGCAAGTTCATGTCGGCGGCGCGCGCCGCGGCCCGCGTGAAGCCGGTCGTCGTGGTGAAGTCCGGCCGCGCGGCGCAGGGAGCGAAGGCTGTGACCCATACGGGCGCGCTCGCTGGTGCCGACGCCGTCTATGACGCCGCGTTCCGCCGCGCCGGCGTCCTGCGGGTCTCCGATCTGCGCGAGCTGTTCGACTGCGCCGAGACGCTCGGCCGCGTCGAATCGCCGACGGGAAAGCGCCTCGCCATCCTGACCAATGGCGGCGGCATCGGCGTCCTCGCCGTCGATCGATTGGTCGAGCTTGGTGGAATTCCAGCGTCTATTTCGGCGGACGCCCGCAAGAAACTCGATGAAGTGCTGCCGACCACCTGGTCCGGCGCAAATCCCGTGGACATCGTGGGGGATGCCGATGCATCGCGCTACGCGGCGGCGCTGGAGGTGCTGCTCGCCGATTCCGATAACGACGCAGTCCTTGTCCTCAACGTGCAGACGGCGATCGCCTCGGCTGCCGACATCGCGGCGACTGTGACGGAGCTCGTCGGCAAATATCGCGAACAGCACCGTCGATGGGCAAAGCCGGTGCTCGCCGCCTGGGTTGGAGCCGATCAGAAGATCGTTCAAGGGCTCTCGAGTGCCGGCATCCCGAACTATCCGACCGAGGATGACGCCGTGCGCGGCTTCATGCATCTGGTCCGGCATCGCGAAGTGGTGGAGGAGTTGAGCCAGGTTCCCCCCGCTATGCCCGACACGTTCGTGCCTGACACCCGGGTTGCCAGACAGATCGTGGCTGCTGCGATCGCCGATGGCCGCAAATGGCTCGAGCCCGTAGAGATCAAGCACCTGCTCGAAGCCTACGACATCGCGATGGTCCCGACCTATGTCGCGACTGACGTCGAGCGGGCGGTGATCTGCGCGAACGAGATATTCGCGCAAGGCGCCACCGTCGTGCTGAAGATCATGTCGCGCGACATCGTGCACAAATCCGATGTCGGCGGCGTCGTGCTCAATCTGACGACTCCCGAGGCCGTGCGTGCCGCCGCTTCCGACATTCTTGCCCGGGCGAAGAAATTGCGGCCCGAGGCCCGCGTCGGCGGCGTCATCGTCCAGGCGATGGTTGTCAAGGCGAAGGCCCGCGAACTGATCCTCGGTCTTGCCGACGACCCCACCTTCGGCACCGTCGTCGTCTTTGGCCGAGGCGGAACAGCAGTGGAGATCATCAACGACAAGGCACTTGCGCTGCCGCCGCTCGATCTGCGGCTCGCCCGCGACCTGATCGACCGCACGCGCGTGTCGCGCCTGCTTCGGGCCTATCGGGACGTGCCGGCGGTGAAGCCGGATGCCGTCGCGCTGGTGCTGGTCAAGCTCGCGCAGATGGCGGCCGACATCCCGGAGATCCGCGAATTCGAAATCAACCCGTTGCTCGCGGACGAAAACGGCGTGACGGCGGTCGATGCCCGCGTCGCGGTGGGACCGCCGGAGCGGAAATTCGCAGGTTCCGGCCCCGCCAATTTCGCCGTTCGCGCCTATCCGTCGCAATGGGAGCGCCGGCTGACGTCGAAGGACGACTGGCGCATCTTCGTGCGGCCTCTGCGCCCCGAGGACGAGCCGACCATCCATGAATTCCTGCGTCACGTCACGCCGCAAGATCTCCGCCTGCGCTTCTTCGCGCCGATGAAGGAGTTCACCCATGAGTTCATAGCGCGCCTGACCCAGCTCGACTATGCGCGCGCGATGGCTTTCATCGCATTCGACGAGGCCACCAACGAGATGGTCGGCGTGGTCCGGCTCCATTCTGACTCGATCTACGAGAGCGGCGAATACGCGATCCTGCTGCGGTCCGATCTCAAGGGCAGGGGGCTGGGATGGACCCTGATGCAGTTGATCATCGACTATGCGAAGTCGGAAGGGCTGAAGGCCATATCGGGCGACGTGCTCCAGGAGAACACCGCGATGCTGGAGATGTGCCGCCAGCTCGGCTTCGAGGTGAAGCCGGATCCGACCGAGCCGGACATCTGTGACGTTCGGCTGAAGCTCTGAGCATCTGGACTATGAGTGAGCTTGACGTGATGCTGTTGCGGCGGATTCCTTGGCCGTCTTCCGCAGGCTCTTGACGATGATGGTGATCAGCGGCACCAGCACCGGCACAACCGTGCTCAGCGGATGATGCGCCGCACCTGACAGCTGGGCCTGGAGCGCGCGCGCCTCGAGCTGCAGGGCCTCGACGGATGTGCTGTGAATTTCGTTGGCGAGCTCAATGTCGCGACCGGACGGACGACGGCCGGCGATGACGAAGAGAACCGCCGCGATGGCGAAATTGACGGCACCGAGAATGGCGGCCGCTGCAATCGCGCTCCAGATCTGCACCAGCGCGAAATAGGCTGACAGCTCTAGCATAAGGAGCCCGAATGCTGCGATCAGCGCAGCAAAAGCACGCAGGCCGAGGCCCATCAGCAGGTGGCGCAACCTGATGTCTGCGATGATCCTGTCGGTGCGCCATAGCACGCGCAAATGTTTGACGACATTCTCCGTATTCACCTAATGCCTCCTCAGCATGAAGCCGACGACCACGCCGAGTGCGAAGGCGGAAGCGAGCGACGTGATAGGGCGCTCCGCAATGAGGCCCTGAAGCTGCTCCTGCTCTTCGCTGACGGTCTCTCCGAGCTCGGCAAGCGCGGCCTTGATCTGATCGGCCAGGGCCTCGGCCCGGTCTTTCGAGCTGTCGAACATCTCCTCGCCGGCGGTGCTCAGCAGACGCGTGACGTCGACCTTCAGCGCCCGCAGTTCTTCGCTCATCCTGTCGCTATCGAACATGGATTTGTTGTCTCCAATGAATCGAAATAAACTTAAGACCTGCGGGAGCGGTCGCGCTTGACTTGCGTCAAGGGGCGGTGCGTGGTCCTGGTCTTGAGACAGGTCAAACCGATCGCCACATGCTGGCCTAGAAATGCCGGCTGAATGGGGACCGATCGTCCCGATGAGGTGGAAGTGTGAATTCCGAACCGCTGTTGCTGGCGACGCCGTCCGGCGATGCACTGAACTTGCGCCCGGAAGGGCCGTGGACCGCAGCGAATGTGACGACGCTCGAAACGCTGTCCCGATCGGTCGGGGCGGATGTCGATCGATCCAGTGCCGTGACGCTGGACATGTCAGGCGTCAGCGCGCTCGACACGCTCGGCGCCTGGGTCCTGGAAAAACTGTCGCGCAGGGCCGCATCCTCCGGCAGATCGGCCGAACTCGTCGGTGTCGCCGACCATTTCAGCGGGCTGATGGCCGAGGTGCGTCAGGTCAATCGCCATACGCCAGCGCCAGTGGCCGCGCCGAACCCGATTCTGCTCTGGCTGAACGATTTCGGCAAGTCCACGATCGGCGCGCGAGAAGACATCGCGGCCTTTCTTCAAATGCTCGGCGCACTGTTCACGGCCGTGATCGGCGTGCTGCGTCGGCCACGATCGCTGCGGCTGACATCGCTGGTCTACCAGCTCTACCGGATCGGATGGCAGGCGATTCCCATCGTCGTGCTGATCACTTTCCTGATCGGGGCGATCATCGCCCAGCAGGGCTTTTTCCATTTTCGCAGGTTCGGTGCCGAGTCCTACACCGTCGACATGGTCGGCATCCTGGTGCTTCGTGAGCTCGGGGTACTGATCGTCGCCATCATGGTCGCCGGCCGTTCGGGAAGCGCCTATACGGCCGAGCTCGGCTCGATGAAGATGCGCGAGGAGATCGATGCGCTCTCGACCATGGGGCTCGACCCTGTCCATGTCCTGATCCTGCCTCGCGTTGCGGCCCTGGTCATTGCGCTGCCGATCCTCGCCTTCATCGGATCGATCGCGGCGCTCTATGGCGGTGGCCTTGTCGCGCAGTTCTACGGCGACATGGGGCCGGCGATCTACATCGCGCGCCTGCATGAGGCCGTTTCCGTCACCCATTTCGAAGTGGGCATCCTGAAGGCGCCGTTCATGGCTCTGGTGATCGGGATCGTCGCCTGCAGCGAGGGACTGCGCGTGAAGGGCAGCGCGGAGTCGCTCGGCCTGCAGACGACGACGTCGGTGGTCAAGTCGATCTTCCTGGTGATCGTGCTCGACGGCCTGTTCGCGATCTTCTTTGCCTCGATCGGAATGTGACCATGGCCGGAACGCAGGAAGAGTTCGCGATCCGCGTCCGCGACCTCGTGGTCGGCTTCGGCCGCCAGACCGTGCTCGACCATCTGTCGCTCGACGTCCGCCGCGGTGAGATTCTCGGTCTCGTCGGCGCGTCCGGCGGAGGCAAGTCAGTGCTGATGCGCACCATCATCGGCCTCATCCCGCGCCGGAGTGGGACGATCGAAGTCATGGGGCACGCCATTGGGGGGACGCATGATCGCAGCACGCAAGGAGCGGCCACGACATGGGGCATCCTGTTCCAGCAGGGTGCGCTGTTCTCCTCGCTGACGGTCCGGCAGAACGTCCAGTTTCCGCTGCGCGAGAATCTCGTGTTGTCGCAGGAGCTGATGGACGAGATCGCGATCGCCAAGCTCGAGATGGTCGGGCTGCGAGCGCAGGATGCCGACAAATATCCAGCGGAACTGTCCGGCGGCATGACCAAGCGCGTGGCGCTGGCGCGCGCGCTCGCGCTCGATCCGCCGATCCTGTTCCTCGACGAACCGACCTCAGGCCTCGATCCGATCGCGGCCGGCGACTTCGACGCGCTGATCAGGACTCTACAAAAGACCCTGGGGCTGACCGTGTTCATGGTCACCCATGATCTGGCCAGCCTCACCACGGTTTGCGATCGCGTCGCCGCGCTCGCCGACGGCAAGATCGTGGCAATCGGCCCGATGCGCGAACTGCTGCTATCTGAGCATCCCTGGGTGCGTGCCTATTTCCACGGCAAGCGCTCGCAGATGCTGCAACACGAGATGAGATGAGACATGGAAACCCGCGCTCCCTATGTGCTGATCGGCAGTTTCGTGCTGGCCGCGATCGTGGCGGTGTTCGGCTTCGTTTATTGGCTGAACAACACCGGCGGCATCGGGCCGCGCACGAACTACCACGTGCAATTCCAGGGACCCGTGCCAGGGCTCGTGGTCGGCGCCGGCGTGCTGTTCAATGGCATCCGTGTCGGTGAGGTGACGCAGCTTGGCCTTGCGCCGGACAATCCGCGTTTCGTCAATGCGACGATCTCGGTTACCTCGACGACACCGGTGCGCGCTGACACCAAGGTCGGGCTCGATTTCCAGGGGCTGACCGGCGTGCCAGTGGTAACGCTGGAGGGCGGTATGATCGTCGCCAAATCCGGCGAGATCCCGACCTTGATCGCCGAGGCCGACGCCGGCCAGAACATGACGCAGGCGGCGCGCGACGCGCTGCGGCGGGTCGATACCGTGCTGGAGGACAATTCCGGGCCGCTGAAGGACACCATCGCCAATTTCAAGACGTTCTCCGACGGGCTCGCGCGCAACACCGGCAAGCTCGACGGCATCCTGGCGGGCCTCGAGAAGATGACCGGCGGCGGCGCGCCCGCACAGAAGATCACCTACGACCTGCGCACGCCGCAGAATCTGGGGCCGGCCGGCAAAACACTCTCGGCGTCACTGGCCATTCCCGAGCCGACCGCGGTCGCGATGCTCCAGACGCAGCGCATGCTGTTCTCGCCGGTTGGGGACAATCCGGACTTTGCCAATTTCCTCTGGGCCGACAGCATTCCAAAACTGGTGCAAGCGCGGCTGATCGACAGCTTCGAAAACTACGACATCGCCCACGCGCCGTTGCGCACCACCGATCTCGGGCAGGCGGACTATCAGCTCCTGATCGACATCAGGCGCTTCCGGATCGCCACCGACGGTGAGGCGCGGGTGGAGATCGGACTATCGGCGCGGATCGTCGACAAGAGCGGCAAGGTGATCGCATCGCGCCTCGTCGAGACCAGCGAAAAGCTTGACAAGGTCGAGCCGGCTGCAGCAGTCGCAGCGTTCGATGCGGCCTTCGCTCGCATCGCGAAGGAATTGATCGGCTGGACGGTGCAGGCGGTGTGAGGCGACTATTCCAGCGTCTTCAAATAGGATAGGAGGTCGTGGATCTGGTCCGGGTTGAGCTCAAAGGCGGGCATGTCGGCGTGGCCGGTGTAGATGCCTTCGGCCAGCGCCTCCCCGAGGGTCTCGATCGGATAACGCTGGTGCAGGGTCCGCAGCGGCGGCGCGATCTTGAGGGGGCTATCCGAAGCGCGGTCGATCGCGTGGCAGCGTGCGCAATTGGCTCGCGCGAAGGCCTTGCCCCGCTGTGGGGCGGTTGGCCCTGCGAGCGCAGGGGTGACCAGAAGCAGCGCAATCAGGCCTTGAATCAGACCGTGGCGGAGCGCGCCTTGCAGCATCGAATGTGATCCCGTTGAACTCTGGAAGCAGAATAGGGCGGTGATGCCCGCCAAATTTGATTTGAGTCAATCGGCTTTGGCGCAGTGCAGTAAAATGCAGCCCGCGCGGTGAACTCGGCCTGATGCGGAGGCAGCCGGCGCTTGGAGCGGTTGATGAAGCCGTCCGTAGTGACGATTGAGGCGAACGGGCATTTCTGCAGTGAGTGTGCGGTGCGCGACTTGGCCGTGTGTTCGTCGCTGGACCCGGCCGAGCTCAGGGAAATCGAGCATCTGGGGCGTCGAGTCCATTTTGGTGCGGGCGAGACCGTCTTCTCCGAGGAGGATATCACGACCTCGTTCTACAATCTCCTCGAGGGTGTCATGCGGCTTTACAAGCTGCTGCCCGACGGCCGGCGGCAGATCGTAGGGTTCGCGTTGCCCGGCGATTTCCTGGGGATGAATATTTCCGGCCGCCACAATTTCTCGGCCGATGCGGTCGGCGCGGTGGCCGTGTGCCAGTTTGCAAAGGCCCCCTTCGGCCGTTTCATTGAAGACCGGCCGCATCTGCTCCGACGGATCAACCAGCTCGCGATTCGCGAGTTGAGCCAGGCGCGCGACCACATGGTCCTGCTCGGCCGCCGCTCGGCAGATGAGAAGGTTGCGACCTTTCTGCTCGGCTGGCGCGAACGGCTGTTCGCGCTCAAGGGTCTGCCCGACACGGTCCCCCTCCCAATGAGCCGCCAGGACATTGCCGACTATCTCGGCCTGACCATCGAAACCGTCAGTCGTACCTTCACCAAGCTGGAGCGTCACGGCGCGATCGAGATCATTCATGGCGGTATCAGCCTGCTCGACCCTGCACGTGTCGAGGCACTTGCCGCGGCCTGACAGACTTTCTGCGACGTTCTGCAATTTTTGATCCCGATCAATGACGCCGGTCACGCGCCGCGAACAATGTCCAAAACAATCCGGGAGGGACATCATGCCGATTGACGCGCTGCTGGTGACCATTGCTGTCGTTACAATCTTCGTCGTATTCGCCGGCGCTCTGGCCTGGGCGGACCGGCAAACCAGCGCAGGCCGGCTCGAATCGGACGCCAAGCGTCGAGGCTCCTGAGATCACAGTCGCATTTTGAGATCCAACCGGGGTGCTTGCCAGGTCGGCTCGTGACGGTTCGGCGTCGCCTCGACGCAATCCGACAGCTGCAACTCTGCATCGACTGGGGCCTATTGCTGCATCCTTCGGATGCGGATTTCGAGCCTATCCGGGGCATTTTCGCCGCATTTGCCTAAAACGCCGCCGGGCATGCTTTCCGGTTGAAAAGCCTGCTAACGTTGACTACGCAGGAACTGTGTCTCGCAGTCTTAGGAGCCCCGTGGCGTGCCTCAGGACAAGACCGGCGACCCCCGACAGTCGGCGGGTAACAAATTATCGGTCCTGCGCAAGCACCCGATCTTCGCGGATCTGGAGCCGGAGGCGCTCGATCAGCTCTGCCGCTACGCCAAGCACACCACGGTGAAGCGCGGAGTGACGATCGCCGCCAAGGGCGATCCGGGCAACAACCTGTTCGCGGTGATCGCGGGGACGGTGAAGATTTCCTCTTCGTCGCCCGATGGCCGCAGCGCCATTCTCAATCTCATCGGTCCCGGAGAAATATTTGGCGAGATCGCGGTTCTCGACGGTGCGCCGCGTTCGGCCGACGCGACCGCCAACACCAATTGCGAGCTCTACATCATCGATCGCCGGGACTTCCTGCCGTTCGTGAAAAGCCAGCCGGCGCTCGCGATGAAGTTCATCGAACTTCTCTGCGCGCGACTGCGCTGGACCAGCCAGCAGGTCGAGCAGGTGATCCTGCAAAATCTTCCTGGCCGGCTTGCAAGCGCGCTGCTCGGTCTCACCGAAGAGCGCAAGCTCGACTCCGGCAGCGGCATGCTCGCCATCACGCAACAAGAGATCAGCGAGATGGTCGGGATGACGCGCGAGAGTATCAACAAGCAATTGCGCGCCTGGGCCGGACGCAACTGGGTCCGCCTGGAGCATGGCGCCATCGTCGTGCTGGATACCGATGCGCTGCGCGTACTCGCCGAGAGCGGTCTCGTCGGCGAGTGAAGCCTCACAACTGATTGTCGATGATGGCGACCGCGCGGGTCCAGCCCGCCGAGGCGCGTTCGATCTTCACCGGAAAGCACGAGACCGCAAATCCGGTTGAGGGCAGCTTGTCGAGGTTGTGCAGCTTCTCGAGATGGCAATAGCCGATGTGCCGTCCCGCCTTGTGGCCTTCCCAGATCAGACTGGCATCTTTTGTTTCCGCATATTTCTTGGCGGTGTAGACAAACGGTGCATCCCAGCTCCAGCCGTCGGTGCCAGTTAGCCGCACGCCACGTTCGAGCAGATACATGGTGGCCTCATAGCCCATGCCACAGCCGGAGTTGACGTAGTCGGTCTGACCGAACTTCGCGCCGGCGCTGGTATTGACGACGACGATTTCCAGCGGCGACAGGGTGTGTCCGATCCGCTTCAGCTCCTTCTTGATGTCGTCGGCGGTCGCCACATAGCCATCGGGCAGATGCCGGAAATCGAGCTTCACGCCCGGCTGAAAACACCATTCCAGCGGCACCTCGTCGATGGTCCATGATCGCTCGCCGCGATTCATGGTCGGATGGAAATGCCAGGGCGCGTCGAGATGCGTGCCGTTATGGGTCGACAGCGAGACCTGCTCGACGGCCCAGCCCTGGCCGTCCGGCAGGTCTTCCGCCTTTAGCCCGTCGAAGAACTGCAGCATGCGCGGCAGGCCCTGTTGGTGATCTATGTACTGGATCGCCGGGTGGTTGCCAGGCGGATCGGCGGTCACGTCGTTTCTGAGCGGCACGGAAATATCGATCAGTTTCCGCGGCATGTGCATTCCCTCGAGATGGACCGATGTTTCGGACATCTTGAGGGGCCTCCATTGGCAACGTCAAGTGACGCGCCAGCGAGGTCAAGCCAGCCGGCCGTGCCTCGCCACAATGCGGGTCGCGACAGATCCATCGATGCAACTCTTGCATTGATCGATGCCGGATTTGGCTTGGACACAGAATGCCGCCCGCCCTAGGGACGAGATTGGCGGTGTTGCGCTTATGCAGCGCGTCCGCACAGGGATGGGCGACCGTCTCGTCCGAACCTCCAAGCCGCAACCAATAGCGGTCGAGCACAAAGCGAGAGGAGCGTCCATGGATACGACGAGCATCGTTAACTCGCATCCGGCATTGGCCGCTGGCGAGGCGCGATTGAAGGGCGGCCGGCGCTGGCCGCGCAAGACCCCGCCGGAGAGGGCGCGATGAAGGTCGCACCTTCCGGGGCGGTCAGAAATATTGGCAGCCTGCTGCGCGGTCAATTGCCCAGGCATGGCATCGAGCTGTGCTCCGCCGGCCGGAAGCCTTCGAAGCAACCAAACCCACTCGACACGGTCGCACAATCCTACGAAGGTGGTGCAGTTGTGGCGCTTGACTTCGCATCTGAAGTGGAGCGACCCAAGGCGGCTGGCAGCACCTGCCCAACGACAACATAATCAACTCAGGAGGAAAGCCCAGATGAAGACACTAACAGGTATCATTGCAGCTGCTGTGCTGGCGGTCTCAGCGCCCCTGGCGACCGCACGCGATTTCCGCTCCGCCGACGTCCATCCCGCCGATTATCCGACCGTCGAGGCCGTCAAGTTCATGGGCAAACAGCTCGCGACGGCGAGCGGCGGCAAGCTCGGCGTGAAGGTGTTTCCCAATGGCGCCCTGGGCTCCGAGAAGGACACCATCGAGCAACTCAAGATCGGCGCACTCGACATGATGCGGATCAACGCATCGCCGTTGAACAACTTCGTGCCGGAAACCATCGCCTTGTGTCTGCCCTTCGTCTTCCGGGACACGCAGCATATGCGCACGGTCCTCGACGGGCCGATCGGCGATGAGATCCTCGCCGCGATGGAGCCCGCAGGATTGGTCGGCCTTGCCTATTACGACAGCGGTGCCCGGTCCATCTACACCGTCAAGGCGCCGATCAAATCGCTTGCGGATCTCAAGGGCTTGAAGATTCGCGTCCAGCAGTCCGACCTGTGGGTCGGTATGATCGAGAGCCTCGGAGCCAACCCGACGCCGATGCCCTATGGCGAGGTCTACACCGCTCTCAAGACCGGTCTGGTGGACGCTGCCGAGAACAACTGGCCCTCCTACGAGTCGTCGCGCCATTTCGAGGCAGCCAAGTTCTACAACGTCACAGAGCACTCCCTGGCGCCCGAAGTTCTCGTGATGTCCAAGAAGGTCTGGGACACGCTGAGCAAGGAGGATCAGGCGATGATCCGCAAGGCGGCCAAGGAATCGGTGCCCGCTATGCGCAAGCTGTGGGACGAGCGTGAGCAGGCTTCCCGCAAGACCGTCGAGGCCGCCGGCGTTCAGGTTATTCCGATCGCCAACAAGCAGGAATTCGTCGACGCGATGAAGCCGGTCTACACGAAGTTCGCCGGTGACGAAAAGCGGCAGAGCCTCGTCAAGCGCATCCAGGCCACGAAGTAAACATAGCGGCGTCGGGTCCGGCGTCGCCGACCGGCGACACCGGGCCCTCGCAGGGAGGCCCGGATGTCAGACCCACACGTCGCTAGTCACGAGCCGGAGGCCGGAGCGGCGCGCCCGTCTACCGGCTTGCTGTCGCGGATCAATGCCGTCGTCGCTCGCTGGGGCATGTACCTGTCCGTGAGCGGCCTGCTCGTCATCGTCACGATTGTGTTCTACCAGGTGTTCGGACGATACGTGCTCAATTCGAGCCCGACCTGGACGGAGAACCTTGCGCTGGTCCTGATCCTGTATGTGACGCTGATAGGCGCCGCCGTCGGCGTGCGCGATGCCGGACACATCGGCATGGACAGTCTGCTGGTGATGCTTCCGGATAATTTGCGAGAGAAAATCGAGCTTGTGATCCACGTTCTGGTGGCCGCGTTCGGCATTGCGATGGTCTACAACGGCTGGATACTCGGCGCGTCGGTCGGAACCGTGAAGATCCCCAATCTCGACCTGCCTGAGGTCGTCCGCTACGTGCCGCTGATCGCCTCCGGCGTCTTGATCGTCTCCTTTTCAATCGAGCACATCATTGCTCTCCTGCGCGGCGAAGAGGTCGTCCCCTCATGGAACTGATCATTCTCGGCGCCTCCTTCTTCGGCTTCCTGGTCCTCGGCGTACCAGTCGCCTTCGCGATCGGCCTCTCGGCGATTTGTACCATCCTCTACGAAGGCCTGCCGGTCGCCGTCCTCTTCCAGCAGATGATGTCGGGGATGAACATCTTCTCCTTTCTTGCCATTCCGTTCTTCGTCTTCAGCGGTCAGCTGATGCTGCATGGCGGCGTCGCCGACAAGATCGTGCAGCTCGCCAAGAATCTCGTCGGGCACATCCGCGGCGGGCTCGGCATGTCGAATGTGGTCGCTTGCACGCTGTTCGGCGGCGTATCCGGCTCGCCGGTGGCCGACGTGTCGGCGATGGGAGCGGTGATGATCCCGATGATGAAGAAGGAAGGTTTCGACACCGACTACGCCGTCAACGTCACAACCCACGCCTCGCTGGTCGGAGCGCTGATGCCGACCAGCCACAATATGATCATCTATGCCCTGGCCGCCGGCGGCAAGGTATCGATCGGCGCGCTGATCGGCGCCGGCATCTTGCCGGCACTCGTGCTGATGGCGTGTATGCTGGTCGCCGCTTACGCGGTCGCGGTGAAACGAGGCTATCCGGCCGGCAAGTTCCCGGGCTGGGCCGAGGTCTTCCGCTCGTTCGCGGCCGCTCTGCCCGGCCTTCTGATCGTCGGCATCATCCTGGCGGGCATCCTGTCCGGTGTCTTCACTGCAACTGAATCTGCAGCCATCGCGGTCACCTACACAATGCTGCTGACGTTCTTCATCTACCGAACCATGACGTTGACGAACTTCCTGCGGGCCGCTGCGAAGGCCGTGAAGACGACGGGCGTGGTGCTGTTGCTGATCGGCGTCTCCACCATGTTCCAGTATCTGATGGGACTCTACGAGGTGGCCGACCTCGCCGGCGACATGATGAGCAAGGTATCCACACAACCCTGGGTCATCTTTCTGCTCATCAACGTCATCCTGTTCCTGCTCGGCACCTTCATGGACATGGCGGCGACCATCCTGATCTGCACCCCAATCTTCTTGCCGATAGCGATGAAGGCGGGCATGGATCCGGTGCAGTTCGGCATGCTGATGCTGATCAACTGCGCGCTGGGGCTGAACACCCCGCCGGTCGGAACGACGCAGTTCGTGGGCTGCGCCATCGGCGGCATCTCGGTGGGCGCGGTGATGCGCACCATCCTGCCGTTCTACGCCGCCCTGATCGCAGCTCTGATGTTCGTGACTTACGTCCCCGCCTTCTCGCTTTGGCTGCCCCGCCTGCTGATGGGCTACAAGGGATAGCAGCAACAGGAAGACGTTGTCCGTGACCGACTATCGCAAGCTCTTCGATCTCACCGGCAAGACGGCCGTCGTGCTCGGCGCCGCCTCGGGCATCGGCAGGTCGTCGGCGGAGGCGCTGGCCGGGCTCGGCGCCCGCGTCGTCTGCGCCGATCGCGCGCTTGACGCAGCGGCAGCGACCGCCGCTGGCATTCGCGACAAGGGCGGCTGGGCCGAGGCCGCCGCGTGCGACGCCGCGAACGCGGCCGATGTCAATGCGCTCGCCAAAACCGTGATGCAGACATTCCCGCGGCTCGACATCGCCGTGACCACGCCCGGGCTCAACATCCGCAAGACCATCCTCGATTACACCGAGGAGGATCTCGACCGCGTCGTCACGCTCAACGTCAAGGGCACGGTCTGGTTCTTCCAGGCCTTCGGCCGGATCATGGTCGAGCAGAAGGGTGGCAGCATCATCGCCTGCTCGTCGGTGCGCGCCGTCACGATCGAGCCGGGCCTTGCCGTCTACGGATCGACCAAGGCCGCCATCGGCCTTCTCGTGAAGGGCTTTGCCTCGGAGGTCGGCCGCTCCGGCGTCCGCGTCAATGCGATCGCCCCGAGCATTGCCGAGACCGCGCTGACCGGCCCGTTCAAGCAGCGTCCCGACATCTACAATCTCTACGCCGGCCACACCGTGTTCAACCGCTGGAGCAGCGCCGACGAGGTCGCAACCGCCGTGGCCTATCTCGCCTCGGATGCCGCAAGCTATGTCAGCGGGAGCACGCTGTTCGTTGACGGCGGCTGGACGGCTGTTGACGGGCCGCCGACCGGCTTGACCCAGTTGAACAAATAGGGCGGCGATCCGCTCCTAAATGCCTGCCGCGAGCATCGTGACATCCAACTAGACACGGTCGGCAGGATTCAAGCGTGGCTCGCGTGTCCACAGATTCAGAGCGGCTCACCGCCGGCGGCGGCTGGACGGACGGAGTGTTGAGATCGGGATAGCCGAATTCGGGTCCACTTGAGGGCGATGTTGCTTACCTGGGCACAGACATTCCGAGCGAAGCGCGCAAGCTTCTGGAAAACCTGAAGTCCGTCTCGCGAGCGCAATGGGCCGCGGCGTTAGTCGGGCGCGAAGGTGTTGACCGCGAGTTGGAGAGGCTGCTTAAGACCGAGCACGAAGACGTACTTCGCGCGATTCGGTGGCGCGCGCACGCCGTTGCTTCAACGTTAGGGGCGACGGACGAGCTCAAGGTGCTCGATGACGTGATCGGCACCCTGCAAAGCTCGCGAACCAGAAAGTCGTCGCCCGCCAGCACTGACCGGCAATCAAAGCCAAGCGCAATTCAACACGACAATCCGAAAAGCCAAAAATTTGAAATTCGAATCTGCTGAAGATTTATCGAGCGTTCACCGGACGACACCGCTCGAGCGTAACGCGTCGAGAGAGATGGGAAGCTAACTCGACTTTCCTGCCATCCAGATGTTACGCATCGCAAAACCCACCGTTGGCATGCGAGAAAAGCCCAACAAAACCGCCACATCGCATCCCATAAGAGTTCCGTTTACACCTCAATTTGGCGTTGAGGGCAGCGAATTGCACTCCAAAACAATGTAACTCGTTAGGCGTCACACACGTACAGGTTGATTTAGTTCGAAGCTGCGGGCGTGAAATGAGCATAAGTTTGCGGCGGTCCTCCAAGGAGGACGGCTTGCGCAAATGGATCAATCGCGGACGACGATAGCGCCTGGTATGCAGCTACATCTTCGATATTTACAAGTGCAGAAGTGAAATCGCGCTTTCGATACGTTAAGCCAACTCCCTTCAAATCTTGACACCCAAGCCTAATTTCGGACCAAGGCTCTTCGTGGCGGCTTTGGAAGGCTCTGTCGCACGAGTACGAAATGGGCGACCGCAGCGGCCTTTATTTGACGCCCGATCAGATCGGGATGTTGATCGCGCTGCTCGAGGAGGTGCGGGCGGTAGGCGGGACACTAATGACGCCGTTCTCGGCGCGCTTCAGGTGGCCTGGATCATCCCGCAACGTTCAACGGCCCTCGTCAACATGCGCGCCTTGGGATCGGAGCGCCGCGCGGCCGCTCCCGCCCCGGGGCGCGAGGGGTGGCGCGTCTATACGTGGTTGGCGAAGGACGTGACGAATAAGCGTCCGATCAAGCTCACGTTCCTCCGATTGGCTCGAGATTCTGCAGCGGGTATCGAGCTACTCGATTCAAACGCTGCATTGCCTTTCGAAGTAGGCGTTTCCTTTGAGGAGCATCGCGAAGCGATGCGTCTCGAAGGATGGCCGCACGGCACGGACTCGCGGCCATCCTTCGAGAAGCTTGCTTCGAAGGCTCTCAGGATGAGGACAGCCCCCGGAACGTTTCGCTATCCCGGGGTCACCTGGTCGAAACGCAGCCCGCTGGAGCCCGCAACCGCGCCGGTGGTCTTGCGGCGCGCCAGCCAAAGGTGAGTCGAGCCGTCGGTCCATCGCGCCAGCCGGTACATCCGCTCCACCCGCACGCCCTCGCGAATGAACTCCTCCTCGAACAACGGCACGTCCACCGCCAACAGCCGGCCCAGCGGCGTGATCGGTGTCCGCGACCCGTCCGTGCGCAACAGTGCCGCGCGCTGCATGCGCCGCTGGTCGGCGTCGACCGTTCCGGCGACAAACGGGATGTAGTAATCCGGCACTGACGTGCCGAGCCGATACTGCAGGACACCGCCCGGCACCGGGGCGGGAGGAGGCGGCGCCGCCGCCGCGCTTGCGCTGACCCGGTCGATCACCGCCCCGCTCGCGCCCACCACGATTTTCTCCACCGCCCAGGCGATGCTGGCGGCGTCGTCGCGGACCAGCAGCACCTGCTCCTGGGGTTCGCTGGTCGACGCTTGCGCCAGAACCGGCGGCAGCATCAGGCGGTGGTCGATGGTGTCGCCGGCGATCGCGAACATGCGCCAGCGTCCGCCGTCATTGGTGGCCGCATAGTGCGGAATCGTCTGTGCAATCCCGAACGTGTCGGTGACGACTAGGGAAGCGATGCGCACGACAGAACCCACGGTCACCGGCAGCGGCACCACGAACCAGTCATTGCCGTAGATCAGCGCAAACTCCCGCAGCATCAGCCGCGCGGTGTCCGCAGGTCCCGCGTCGATCGCCCCGATATCCACAGCGCCGTCCTCGAGCTGCCAGTACCGGCGCGCCGGCATGCCTTTGAAGCTCACCGGCGCCGGCACCAGGGTGCGTGTCACGGCACTGGGCGCCGCGGTGACAGTGTCCAGCGGCGCAGCGACACGGTCGAACGAGGGCCAGTCGATGCCATCGCCGGTGTACTGGTCGGCGACAAAAGCGCAGGGCACGTCGGTCGCGCCGGCATCGATCGAGAAGCGATACTCCATCCGTTCGTCCACCCAAGGCGAAGCGGCGTTCGCTGGTGGGGTGTCGTAGAGCGCATCATACCAGACCAAAAATTCGTTCGCGGCGGCCTGCACCGCGGCTTGATCGCCGGTCGGGATCGCGGGTGTCGAAGGCAGGGCAGGCTGGGCCGCGCGCAGGTCGGCGGCGAGGCTGGTGCCATCCGGCACCCGCCGCGCGACGATGGCCAGCAGCGCAAGCGCCTTTGGGTCGAGCGAGGCCTGTTGTGCCGCCGACGACGCGGCGATGCCGTATTGCGTGACGTACGTGGCCGCGTACTGGCCGACGTTGTGCGTGCCCAGCAAGCGAACAAAGTACAGGCCCGCGTCGGTCGCCTGTCGATAGTCCGGCGATGCAGCGCTCGGTCGCACGGCTTCGCGCTCGATGAATGTTTCGAGCGGCGTTCCCGCCGGCATCGACACCGTGACGCCGGCCGTGGTGGCGAGGCGATTGAGCGCCACCTCCGACGAGGTGACCGCAGCCAGGATTGGGGATCCGGCATCGTCGCCGCTCAATTCGCCGAGTTGCCATTGCCTGGCGAGGAACCAGAAGGGATCGTGGGTACGCGCCTCGAGCGCCGTCGACAGGTCGGCGTTGCGGCAGCGCGGTTCGAGCCGGGTCCAAATGGTCAGCGACGGCACGTCAGGTCCTTTCCGGCGCCAAAGGAGGGCCCACCGGCCCGATCGGCGGTGGGCGGATTATGATGATGGGTCGGGGCGTCGCCAGCGTCAGGTCGGTCGATATGGCATCCGGCGCCGTGGCGCCGATGTTGATCGCGAACAAGAGCGCGGGCAGGAAGTGTCCGACATTGCCGAGCGAATCCGGATCGACGGTGCGCAGGTGCGTCAGGTCGATCGCATCGAGCAGCGTTCCTTCGACGCTGGCTGGTGTCCAGGACGCGGAGGTGTCGGGTTGCACCCCCAGCAAGATGGCCTGCGGCGCCCGCGCGCCCGGATCCTCGACATGAAACGACAGCCCTGTCGTCTCGGCCATGTTGGGGATCGTCTCGGTCCATTCGTCGATCAGAAGCGCGGCGCTGGCGCCCTGCAGTGAGCCGACCGCGACCAGCGACAGCTTGTCCGACCGCGCCGCGCCTTGCTTTGGCGGCAATCCGGCCCACACGTCGCCGGCGACGGCGGGGAGCTGGGCCACGACGGGCGTCAGGGCGGCAGCCGACGACAGCGCCTCGGCGTACATCATCGCCTCCGCCAGTCGCGCCGTCGGCGCGCGCACCCGCGCCGACCGTGTCAGCCACGTCAGCGGCTCCAGCGTTTTCTGGCCGAGGAGAGCGGCGCTTGCCGCGAACAGCGGCGGCAGCGACGCGGTGAACGCCTGTGTCAGGCCGCACACCACGGAAAATCCGGCGCCGAAGATCGTCTGTAGCCGCTCGACGTCATGGTCCCGCAACGCAGCAGCCGAGGCCCCGGTGCGCGAAAAGCCCGCTTCCAGCGCCGCGGCCCGCGCGGCGCGCGCATCGAGTTCGGCCTTGGCGGCCGTTGCCTGCATCGGCCACGACGTGGCGCCGAGGGCGGGCACGGCATTGGCGACGCCGAAGGCGGCTGCGCCCATCAGCGCCTCGTCGGTGGTCGAGGCGGAAGCAAATTGCCCGCGCGCGGCGTTGAGCGCGGTGAGCGCCTGGTCGGCGCGGTTCTTCAGCTCAGCGGTGTCGAGCGCCGGATCGACCACGAGATCCGGCGTGGCGAAATCGGCGGCGGTCGAGGCGCGCGCGCCGTTCATCAGCGCCGCGCACGACCGCGCGGCGGTGACGAGCTCGTCGACGGAAAGCTGGTCGGGGGTCCACGATGGGTCGCGCGCCGTCGAGACCGCGACGGTGGAAGAGGCCGGCGTCGTCGCGGGCCGCTTTGCCCACACCACGCGCGCCAGCCGCGCCGCCAGTTCGGACGGCGTCTGCGCCACCGCCAGCATGTCCAGCGGTCCGAGCGCCAGGTCGGCCAGGGTGATGGCGATGGTCGTGACGGTGGCGCCCGACGGGGCGACGATGCGGCCCACCGCCTTCACCCTCGCGGGCGGCCCGAGCAGGTTGGCGGCCAGCAAGGCGAGCCAGGGCTCCGCGGCGCTTCGCGGTGTCGTGGCCCAGCCCGATGGCGTCCCGTTCCCCAGCATCGCGAACAACCGGTGCGTGATGACGGCGCCGCGCCGCGGCGTCCGCGTGATGTCGAGAACCGGGGGCGGGGTGTCGCCGCGGCCGATGGCGTCGACGGTCGCTCCCGCCCGCAACGCATTGCCTCCCACCAGCTGGTGCACGCTCTCCGCCAGCATCAGGTCGGACACCGCGTCCACCGTGTCGGCGAGCTGCGACAGCTGCGCATCGATCGCCACCTGCAGGGTACTGCCGGCCGCCGGCAAGGTTTCGGTCCCCCAGGGAATCGCCGATCGCCGGTCGAGCAGCGACAGTCCGTCGACGGTATGGTCGCCCGTCACCCCCTCGATCGGCGCGAACGTCCGCAAGGGCGCGATGAAGGCATCGAGGGTGGCGGCATGCAGCGCCCGCTCCAGCTGATAGCCGAGCAGCGCGCCCAGCGCCTGGCCGGAACGCAGGCCGTCGAGCAGGTTTTGCGCCAGCCGCACCCGCGTGGACGACAGGTCGATCGCGGCGGCGCCGCTGCCGCTCTGCTGATGGGTGAGATAGCCGCTGCGCAGCACCGCGGCCGACGCCGCATGTGCAATCGACGGCGCATGCACATAGCCCCACGACACCGCCGCCAATTGCGGCCGGACGTCGTCCACCCAGCCATAGGCGCCGATATAGAGAGTCGCCTGGTTGTCCTGGACCTGTCGCAACGCATCGAGGCGGGCCGCCGCCAGCGCGGTGTACCAGCCGTCGAGCCGATGCGAATGCAGGTCGAGGGTCTCGCGCAGCACCTGGTCGAGATCGGACGTGGACATCGCAGCCAAGCTGCCGATCGCCTTCCAGAACGCGACGAAAGGTGCCGGGCCATCCGTCTTGTGGGCGTCGAGGTACGCGCTGACCGGGCCGGTGCCGGCGCTGCCGCCGGGCACGGTCATCGCAAGATGGTCCCAGACGCGAGGCGTATGGGCCGGCGCGATGTCGATCAGCTCCGGCTCGAGCTGGTCGCTGGCGCTCACCGCCGCACCCAGCAACGCGTAGGCGCTGCTGGCGTACTGGCGAAGCGCCGCATGGCGGACCAATAGCCAGAGCAGCGGCGTCGGACGCGACGGGAATGTCGCGGTGCGCAGTTGCGCCAGCGACATCCCTGCGAAAGCCGTCAGGTAGTTGTTGGAGAGCGGCGCCGTTGTCAGCGGCGACTGCACGATGGTTCCCGACAATTGGAAATGCTTGCCGAGGTAGGTCGAGTTGCCCAGCCGCGTCGCCTGAGCGCTCGTCGCGAGCGTGCCAAGGCCCACTGTCCCGAGTTGCCCCAGCCGCGTCCACCACGCCGCGTCGATCGGCCTGGCGAGAAAGCGCCAGTAATATTCGTTGTACTGGGGACCGAGCACGGTCCGCCCGACGAAAGTCTCCGAGCGCGGGCTCATGCCCAGCACGCTGGCCAGCGTGGCGTCGGGATCGGTGCCGGAGCCGGTGCGGGCCACCGTTGTGGATGCCACCTCCCAGTTCGGCCGCAACGACTGCAGCAAGGAAAGCAGCTGCGCCGTCATCACGTCGCCGGCGCGCGCCTGGTAGCCGCCGCTCCACACCACCGGCACGACGCCATACGGCTGCCGCCCGATCCGTAGCGTCGGCCACGGCCCGCGCGCGCGCACCCATGCCAGGAAGAAATCGCGCGCCGCGGGCACGGTGACGGCGGGATTGGGCACCGCGCCATTGACGAGGTTCGACAGGTAATACTCGATGGTGGCCGGCCACAGCAACGTGTTCATGGCGAGCGCCGCATCATCATGCCGACCATCGGCGCCGCCGACATGGGCAAAATGCGCCGCGTCGACGCCCAGCGCGCGCGCCAGCCGGTCGCCGTCGCCGCGTCCGTCGGGACTGGGCGTCAGGGCGGGCCCGCGTTCGATGGCAAAGCTCGCCGCGTAGGCCGGGTCGCTGGTCGAAAAGCCCGACTTGGTGCCGTCGCTGTTGTTGGTGGGCGTGCCGATTGGCAGCAGTTCGAGGCCGTCCGTATAGTGATGGGCATCGAGCGCAGCGCCGAGCGTCGCAGCCGCCGCGGCAGGATCGGCTTGTGAGTTGATGCCGTACACCAGGATCCGCGCAAATCCGCTCGTCGCCGCATCCGCCGTGATCGGCATGCGGATGCCGAGGCCCGCGGTGACGGCGGTGTCGAAGTCGCGCATCCACTTCAGGCCCGGATCAGTGGCCGGATTTCCGCCAGCCGGCGACGGCCCCAGCAGCAGGCCGCCGGCGATGGCGGCGCCGGCCTGTCGAGTCACATTGCCCTTGTCGTCGTAGGCGCAGACGATGAAGCGCTCGGGCAACAGCGCAGTGGTGGCTGCCGCCGTCCAGTCCGATGCCTTGCTGCCGCTTGCCGCCGCAGCCGCCGACGCAATCCACGCAGCGCGGCGCGGGCCGAACTGCGCGGCCAGCGCCGTCCAGGCGGTTGCTGTCGGGTTGGCCAGAAAGGCGGCGCGCGCGGCCGTTTCTGCCGCGGTCAGCGCGGGCTCGAAACTGTTGACATGCACGTCGTCCGGAAACACGCGCACCCAGAGCTGCGCGCTGCCGTCGGTGGCCTTTCCGAAGCGGGTCTCGATCCGCACCGGCAGGAACGCAATCGGCACTTGCCCTTGCGGAGCAACGGCGAACCCTGGCTGGGACGTGTCTGCCATGCGCGTTACCCCAACAGTGCGGTGGCCGACAGCGCCAGGCGCACCGGCTGACGATAGGTGATGTAGGCCTGCTGCGCCGAATTGGCCCCCCAGCTCGCGCCCGGCGCTGAGACGGTGGGCGGTGTCGCGATGCTCAAGTGGTTGTGCACGACGCTGACCTGCGGCCAGGCGAGGTCGTTCCAGGTTGTGATCGAGGTGCCGGAGGCAACCGGCTCGAGGCCGAAACGCGGCTCGCTCGGATGTTCGGACAGCACGAAGTAATAGCCGAGCCCGGCCGTCGCCTGCGCCTCCGTCAGCGCAAACCCGAAGAACGTCATGTCCGGCGCGATCGCGCCGCGGAACACGGGCAGCACCTCGTTGGGCCCGAGATGCCGCTGGTTGTCGGACCCCATGACTGCCGGCACCGCGCTGATCACCGCGTTGGGGAAGCGGCGCAGCACCTCGCCACGCACCAGCAGCACCAGCTGCGCGCCGTGCGTATCGGCATTGGTGCCGAGCGGGCTGCCTGTGGCCCAGCCGGCAATCGGCGGAATGTCCGGCGACGCTCCCCAGAAATTGGCAAAGAACGTCGCGGTGGAGTCGACCGGATACTGCCGCCACGCCAATTCGCGACGCATCTCGTCGTTCAGTCCCAACATGAAGGCCTCGACGAACCGCGGATTGGTGAGGAGCAGCGCCGCGGTCTCGTCCGGCACCTGGTCGACGCCGGGCAACAGCTGCTGCGGCGTCAGCGAAAGCGACATCGGCCTGGTGAATTGCGGCGCCCCGAGCCGTGGCCGCAGCGGATCGCCTGACGTCGGCACCGCGACCTGGACCGAAGCCCGGGCCAAAAGCGTCACGGTCGGATCCAGCGCAGCCACCATCAGCGCCTGGGCCGCTTGCATGGTGCCGACCAGCGGCGGTTTTTCGACGGCGTCGTCGATCAGCGCCGTGCGCTGCGCGATGTAGCTCGTCAATGCGCTCGCGGCGGTGCGAAACTGCGCCTCCATCTGCGCGAACTGTGCCTGCACTGTCGGAAATTCCGGGATCGCCGGAAAGCTCAGCACCCCGGTCCTGAGCCATCCCGGCGATTGCGGGTCGTTCTTCCAGGCCGTGGTCGTCACGGTCAGAACCGGTGGAATGGTGGCAAGGTGTGCCGTGGCCGAGGCGGGCGGCGCCGCTGCGACGGGCGGTGCCGCAACGACGGGCGGCGCCGCCACGACCGTCACAGCCGCAGTCCATCCCGGCGCCGCGGCAACGGCGGCCGCGGTCAACGACGTCAGCGGGGTCGCCGACGACACGCTGTCGAGAAACACCGTACCGGCCGGCGCGATCAGCTGCGCCACCACCGCGAGCGCCTGCGGCGTGCCTGCCGGCTGGTTGAGCCGCTCTACGATCTGCAGCGGCGCCGGCGCCATCGCCACCAGCCGCCGTCCCAGCGGACCGCGGCGGCGCACCAGCCGGCGGAACGCGGGCGAGACCGCGCCCGACGCGATCCTACTTGTCGAAAGCTGAGCCTGCAGTGTCGCCAGCGTCGTCCCTAGCATCACGCGCACCCTTGAATGCAGCGGTTGGGTGAGCTGGAAAAACGAGCCTGACCCTTCGAGCGCGTTGATGTGCCGCGCCAAGGTGGTCTGCGCGACCACGCGGGCGAGCTGAAATTGCCGTAGCCGCTGGTTGGCCCCGCGCAGTTCTTGGAACTGGTCCCATGCCGATGCGATGAGGTTGTCCTGGTCGGCGCGCACCGCGTCGACGCCGATGCCGGCCGCCGCGCGCATGCGCGGGTCGAAGTTCAAATCGTTAAGCCAGGCCGGCTGCGTGCCTTTGGCCGGCCAGGTCCCATAAGTCGGCGGACTGACGATGGGATCGGGCGAGGGCGGTGGCGCCAGGATCGGCGCAAGCGCCGCCGAAAACTTTGCCTGCACGCCGTCGGGCCATGCGGTCGGCGCCGTCTGCGGCCCCTGCAACGCGCCCTCGAGGCTCAGCGCCAATCCCGGAAAGGCCGGCATGCCGAAACCGGGCGCGCTCTCGTCCATCGGTAGTTGCCCGACGTCGAGCGGCTGCGAGATCGGGCGCAGCCGGCGCGCCAGCGAGGCGAAGTCGCCGGCGTCGCCGGTGCCGAAATTCCATGAGGCGTACACCGGCAGCGCCAGCGGGGCCACTGTGGCTGTGGTCCACGCCGGGCCGAGGTCGCTGTCGGTGGCGGGAAGATCGGGCGAGAGGCCGGCCTGGACGCCTGCGTTATAGGTCGGCACCAGGCAGGCGATGTAAGCCGTGTTCGGCGCGAGCTGGCGCGGACAGATGATGCGCGACCGCCCGTCAGTGGGATCCGACAGCGCCGCGCGCAGCGCGTCGTCACTGGCGGGCGCAGCTCCAGCCACCTGCGCATGAACCCACATCGCGATCTCGTCGAGGTTTGGCAGTTCGTCGGCGGGAACGGCGGGCGAAGAGAACTGCAATAGCGGCAGCGCATTGCCGCGCGGCACCAGCGCGACGCCGGGCTGCTGCTTCACCACGACGAGGCAGAGCCACGGCTTTAGCGCGGCCCCCGAAGGCAGCGCCGGCGAAAACATCCACGGAAAATCCGGTGTCACGAACTCGATTGCGGGAAAGTAGTTGGGTTCGAACGACACCGTGCCGGGCCGCGGCTCCATGCGGCTGATCGCGCGGGGGTCGATGCCGGTCACCTGTCCCGGTCCGTGCAGCCTCACCGCCACCGCGGGCGCAGCCGTGGTGTTGACGGTGAGCGCCACGTTGAGGGTGACGAAATTGGTCGCAGGCGCGGCCTGCGCCAGCGATGCCAGTCCGCTGCGCACCCAGGGCACGAATCCGTAAACGGCGGTGTCGGCCATCACGGCACCTCGTAGTGGGGCACGACCTGCAGCGTCGCGCGCTGGCCCGGGTTCAGGAGTACGGCGCTTTCCAGCGCCGCGCGTGCCTGCGCGAAAGTCTGGCCTGTAGTCGCGCCGACGCCGGCCAAGGCAATCTGGTTGGTGGTCGCCACCACGTAGTCAAAGGTCGCGGCGCGCACCATCGGCTGCGACGGCTCCGCGTAGCGCAAGAGCCCACTGTCGGCGAAGATGGACAGGATGCCGGTCAGGCGGTTGGACGGCAGCGTGATGCCGGTATCGGTTCGCGTCGGCCCGCCGGGGCTGTCGACCAGCAGCGTTTCGAAGTCGATCTCGCGGGTGATCGCGGCCGTGCTGCCGGCGCGGCCGAACGTCATGGCGCCGTCGCCGAGCGCCACCCCGGCATTGAACGTCTCGAACGACGGACTGGCCAGTTCCTCATCGTCGCTGAGGTTGAGAAACTGTGCCGGCGCAAACGCGTCGGTCAGCGGCGTCGTGATCTGCGCCACCCCGTCGACTGTCAGCGCGGTGATGTTGAACAGCGTATCGCCCTGCGGCGCGCCGGCGCCGAATTTCTCGATGGTCAGTCCGAGCGGCACGACGCGCTGCTGGACCTTCAGGCTGCCGGCCGGGTGGGCGAGCGCGACACCGGAGGCGGAAGGCGCGCGCAGCGACACCAGTCCGCTCTCGCCGAGAAGGCCCGCGGCGAAATTACGCGGGTCCGCCAGCGCGGCGAGGACCGCCGCGCCGACGTCGACCAGGTCGACCGCGATGGCCGCTGCGGAGTCGCCAAAGATGCACGAAAACGATTTGGTGACGCCGAACCCGAGCACGCTGAAGTGCACCGAGCCTGAGCAATGCCAGGGCGCCGGGCCGGTCAGGTCCGCCGACAAATCGAGGGTCATGAGGTCGTCGCCGCCGGCGCTCAACGTCACGCTGCCCGAGATGTCGCCGTCGAAGTGGAACGGGTCGCGCTCGATCAGGGTGTCGAAGTTCAAGATGCCGGAAATCCCGAAACCGTCGACGCCAACGAACAGATCGACATGGGCGCCGATCTGCAGCGTGTTCGATGAAACCGCGAAGTATCCATTCAGGTTGAGTTTCGAGATCGGGCCCGACGGCATGCTGAACGACACCCGCTGCAGCGTCGGGAAACCGGGTGGCGGCTGAAATTTTGGATGGAAGCCGCCGATCGAGAGCAGGAAGATCTTGTCGTCGCCGGCCCAGCAGCTGCGCAGCGCCATCGCTCCCTGCAGCGGAAATCGCATCAGCCGCGAATCGTGCAGCACGGCGTCGAGGCTGCCCTCGTCGGTGCCGAAGTCGACGGTGCCGAGCACATCCATGTGCAGTTCGAGCAGCGGCGCGTCCGGCACCGGCATCAGGACGGCGAGTTCGCCGAGCAGCAGCAGCCGGACCGGGTCGGGCAGTTCGAGGATCAGCGCGAGGTCGATGGTAATGACGGTCGGCGTTCCCCAGCCGATCTGCAGCAGCGGCCCGAAAATGTAGCGGCTCTGCGCCGGTGGGAAAAACGTCTGCAGGTCGGTCAGGATCTGCGCGGCGTTGGCGACCGGGTTCTTGTTGAACAGGAAGCCGGACAGCGTATGCGCCTTGAGCGCGGCCTCGAGCGCGTCGGTGTCGATGGTGCGGTTGACGCCGAACAGCCCGCCAACGCCGTTGAGGGTGAAGCCGGCGACGAGCTCGATCGGCGGGAAATTGGCGTCGATCATCGCCACCATCGAGTAGCCCGGCCCGGTCGGGAGTTTGGTCGTGATCAGGCCGAACGCCTGCAGCTGCAGTTGCTGGTAGCTGAGCTGCAGCATGCCGGCGTACTGCGCTGCGGCGTCGTCGTGTGACAGGAATCCGCCGCCGGTGAGGCCCGACACGTCGAGGGACGCGCCGACCCCCGACGGACTTTTGAAACCGAAGCCGAAATCGATGTTGCCGAGCACGCCCGGCGGATCCGTCGGTGCGGACGGCGTCACGAAGATGGCGAGCCCCACGTTCTGGACTTCCAGCGACACCGGGCCGATCGACGTCGAGCCGGTGAGCATCGCATCGAACTCGAGCCGGTTGCCGCCCGTTACGCCCAGCGCGAAGCCGATCTGCTGCAGCGTAGCTAAGCCCGCGAGCGACTGCTGCACCGGCAGCGTGACCGTGAGTTTTGGCTGGCCGCCCAGCGAGAACCCGGTCTTGCTCGACCATTTCAGCGTGAACGACAGCGGGCTGCGCGTCGGCTGCTGGCTCACCGTGCCCTGCATCAGGCTGTCGCCTTCGCTGAAGTCGATGACGAGAGCCGCGGTGTCGAGCCCGATCTCCGCGGTCAGCTCCATATCGCTGTCGAGCGTGCCGGTCAGCCCCATGGCGACATGGGCCGCCGACAATTCCAGCCGGCTCGACTGCGCGTTGCCGAAGGCCAGCCACGGCGCGGTGGCCGGTGCCTTGGCATCGATCCGCGCCGACGCATCGACGTGGGCATCGCCCGGCGAGCCACGCACCACTGCGCTGCCCGGATGGAATTCAGCGCGCACCGGCCGCGCCAGGAAGTCGCCGGTCAGTTTTAGCGTGATCGCGTCGGTGAGGCTGATGGTGTCGGCCGCCTGGCCGGTGATGACAGGCATGACCGCGAGGCCGTCGGCTTCCGCGATGGTGGTGGCGTTGGGGGAGATCGGCAGCGCCAACAGCGCCAGCCTGACGTTGACGGCGGCCGCATCGGCCGAGGCCGAGAAGTCGAGCCCCGGCACGGACAGGATCACGTTCTTGAGCCCGGCCGCGGCCGGCGCGCCATGAGCGTAGTACTGGTCGCGCAGGCTTGGGTCGACGCCGAGCAGGGTGGCGCGGGCGCCGAACCCGCGCACCAGGATGCCGATGCTGCGCACCAGGGCATCGCCGTCGAACGCCGCGCCCCAGCCGTAGGTTGCCGCGATGCTCTGCAGCGGTTGATCGGCGAGCCCGCCCAGTTGGCTCCACGCAACGATGAATTGGATATGCTCGGTCCGCCCGGTCGTAGCGTCCGCCGCGAACCGCTTCTCGCTGAACACGCCGGCGAAATGCAGCACGCCGAACAGGCCCGGGGCGCCGCTCGCGACGGCGGTGTACACCAGGAAATCGAGCAGCTCTTCCGGAAAGGTCGAGACGAAGGCTTGGGGCGCGCCGCTGTTGGCGATGCCCCGCACGAGCGTCGCCGCCTTGACCAGGTCGCCGGCGAGTTGTTCGACGCCCATCGCCGACGGGTTGGCCGCCAGCGTGCTCAAGTCCTTGAGCTCCGTGGTCAGCTGGGTGAGGTTGGCGTCGGAAAGGGTCCAGCCGAATTGCTTGAGGAAGGACTGAAACGCGCTCGGCGACGCCACCGCGTCGCGCAACGGCGCCAGCGCGTCGGCGAATCCGCTCAGGATCTGTTGCAGCACGCCGGAAGAACTCACGGTCCCTCCCGCCATTTCTAGGGGATGCGGCCTGTCAGAAGCGCGTTCGTGATGTTTTCAGAGCCTTGAATATCGGGGAGAGCAGGGCTTGGAACGTTGCTGGTTCACGGCGTTAAAAAAATCGGACGACAAAGCATGCTTGGCGCGATCTTGCTCCGTCGAATACGGCCCTAGAATGGCGGCAGCGGCGGCGGGCGAAGCGCGGGGGGATGCAGGAAATCCTCGAGCTCTTGGTCCAGCTGGTGTTGCATGGCGTTCTCCAGCGATGTCAGCGCAAAGCCCGGCTTGTCCAGCCAGCTCCACGTGCCGCCGGCGCCCCAGTCCGCATCGGGATCGCTGCCGCCCAGCCGGCAGAACACCGGCGTCGTGTTCCAGGTATCCTGCGAGTGGTACTGCCAGCGGTTGGCATGAAAGTAGGGCCATCGCGGCGGCCTCGAGCCGGTGTGGCCGGTCGAGTCGGCCTGCCAGAAGTGACTGACGATGCCCTGGGCATAGAGCAGCTCGAGCGCTCCGCCGCTGCAGTAGGCGCCGATCAGGTAGTAGCGGCCCGTGGCCTGGGCATAGGCATCGCGCGCGGTCTTGATGTTTTGATAATAGCTCTGGATCCATTGCTTGCGCACGTTGACCGCGGGGCGGGCGGGCCAGTTGCGGGTCCAGTTGGCCGGCATCGCCCCGTTCTGCGGGTTCCATGCCGGGTTGCTGGCCGGGTCGGGCACGTCGAACGGATCGAAATCGATGGCGAAATAAATCGGCGTCTGCGGCGGTTGCTTGAGCGTGCCGCCGCAGTAGGCAAAGGCCGCCGTGCCGTCCAGCGTGCCGGCGTCATCGTTTGTCGCCGGGTTTCCGTCGGGATCGGGATTGAAATAGAAGATGTTCTTGTGGAAGTTGGTGTTGAAATCGCCCCAGTCCGCCGGCACGTTGACGTTGGTATCCTGCATGCTGGACTCCGCGGATCCCATCCCGGCCAGCGTGCGAACGCCTTCCCAGATCGTAAACAGCGCGACACCGATTCCCGCCACCCGTTGCACTTCCCCATAGTTCATGCTGATCGCGACGCTGGGCCGAATGTAGCGGCCGATCACCGTCACCTTGCCCCCCGGGACATGGAAGTGACCGGCATTGGCGACGAAATTGATGTCGTTCATGTCCGGCCACGCGGTGCCCTGGATGCACGTCAGGTTGGCGTCGGTGATCGGGTCCGAGTTGGAGAAGCCGAGATTCTGGATCGTGCCGACGCTCGGCTGCCACTGCTGCGCCTGCAGCATGGTGCTGGTCGGCGTGAACGCCGGATTGGCCGCGTCGAGATGAAACGAAACCGCGGGCGTAGCGCCCGTGGCATCGGTGAAGCCATCGGCGAAACGCCACAGCGCAGGCGTCGTGGCGGCATCGAACCGGGTCCAGTCGAGCAGTGGACTTCCGTTGGCGACGAGATCGGCCGGCGCGTTGTCCCACAGCTTGAAATCCGCCCAGAAGCCGTGGACGGCGGTCGTCATGCCCGGATGCGGCACGGCGAGAGCGGTGGTGAGGGCGGCATCGGGCCGCAGTCTCTGGTCGGCGCCCGCCGTGTACTTGCAGAAAACGCCGGCGCGAAACAGCTGCTGCGGGAAGGGGTTGAGAACGCCGGGAATGCCAACCGGCACGGTCGCGTTGTTGACGGTGTTGGCCCAGCCCGCCCAGTAGTCGGCGCTCAGCGGCACGGTCGGATCGATGCACAGCCAGACGTCCAGGAAGCTCGGGGGCACGAGCCCGAGCGAGAACTCGTTGCTCAGGATCGCGGCGACCAGTCGCTTGCACAGGGCATCGCCGTCGATCTGGCCGAGCACCCGCCCCATGTCGCCGGTGGTCTGCTGGCGCGGGTGCGACGCCTGCATCGGCGCAATGCGGTTGACCAGTACCGTGAGGTTCTGCTGCTGGTCGGGACTGGGATCGGTGGCCGGCAGCGGGTACACGGCCCTTCCACCCTGGCCGTTGCCATCGGGCTCGCGGGAGGAATTGGTGGCCTCCGAATGGCCCCAGATGAAATCCCCTCCGAGAAAATTGCGGCCGGCGAAGACCGGGCGGGCGCCGCCGTTCCAGGTGAAGAAACTTCCGGCCGGATCGGTCGCGGCAAAATCCGCCGCGGCCCTGATCTCGGTCAGGAGATCGAGATGCGCTTGTGACGTGTCGATGCCGAACGCCATGATCGCGTGCCCCCGGCTGGCCGGCCGCTCGCAATCATCATCGCCGGGAAGCGGGCAGGTTTGTGGCGGGGAAAACGCGCGCAACAATGCGCCGCATCAGGTCCAGGTCGCGCAGTCGCTCGACCAGATGACGTGGGACATGCGATTCTCTTTCCGTCATGGCCGGGCTCGTCCCGGCCATCCACGTCTTGCTTGCGGCACGGCTCACCTCAGCGGTCGCTTCCAGGCTTTTCCCGACAACAATATTGGCGGCGTTCGCGCCACTTAACATATTTGGGATATTGCGCGCTTTCAGCGGCAGCGCAGCTCACGCGGACACAAAGAGGCGCTGAGTATCGATTTTGTCGAGATGTTCGGTGACGGGATCAACTGTCTGCCTGCGAATCTCGGTGAGGGATCGTATCAGTCATTTCTGATTGTGATGCCCGCGCCGATCCGAGATCGAGGCGGCGGTCGTCGCACTGACCGACTCCGACAAACGCGCCTGCGACGTCGAACTCTAACCCCGCGATACGCAGTGGAGATGTCACCAAGCTGGCCTTGATGCCTGACGCAGAATGCGCTGTACGGCCGTGGGAACATGGTGTTCAATCCATGGAACTGTCTGCCCGAGCACAGGCCGCTCGGCAGCATCAACCTGACGCGGTTCGCCGTCGACCTTGCCTCCCGGCAAATACAACACGGTGGGTCATGAGCAGCCAGCCGAAGCCCGATCGTTCGGGCGGACTTCAGCGGACGCAGGCGCCGCCGAATGTCGAGAATGAAGCTCTGCGTGCCGAACGCCGGCAGCTCACCGTGGTATTTGTCGACATCGTCGGCTCGACACCCCTGAGCGAGCGGATCGATCCCGAGGAGTTCTTCGCGGTTATCAGAACTTACCGCGATATCTGCGACGAGCAGATTCGCCGCTACGGCGGTCATATCGCCAGAATGATTGGCGACGGATTGCTGGCGTATTTTGGCGTCCCGCAAGCCCACGAAAATGACCCTGAGCGCGCGGTCCGCGCTTCGCTGGCGGTCGCCGCGGCGGTCAAGGATCACAAATTTCTGCTGTCGGATGGCAGTTTCGTCCGCCTCGGCGTGCGCGTCGGGGTCAATGCCGGGGTCGTCGTCGTCGGCAGCGTGCCCGGCGACCCGCCAGTGTTCTCGTGCTTAGATTAAAGTTGTGTAAGCAAGGTTGCTTTACGCGCCGAAACGAACCAATTCCCAATTTGAAAGCTGGTTGCGGCGATTTCTGACCCGGATGTTGATAAGAGCACTTCCAGTGCACGGGAAAACGGTACGGCAATGTTCGGCGCAGTAAAAACCTTGCTCTCGTATTTGGCTGGAGGCCCAGTTCCAAGAACAGGGATTATTAATGACGACAATCGCCGACTCATGACCGCGGCGTTGCTTACGCGCGTTGCTACCGTCCATAGTGAAATGTCGGCGCTTCGACGAGAAACTCTCCATGCTATATTGCGGTCTAAGTTCGCGCTCGACGATCAATCAACGCGGCGCTTGCTCGAAGAAGCGATCGCCCTAAATTGCAACGCAATCGATCTCTATCGCTTTACCCGACCGCTCAACGAAATACTGGACGATGACGGCCGAAGTCAGCTCGTTCAAGCGATGTGGGAAGTTGTCTATGCGGACGGCACCGCGAACGATTTTGACAAGAATATCATTTGGCGAGCGGCTGATTTGTTAGGAGTGTCGTCTCGACGGCGTGTGGAGCTTCGTCAAAAGGTATCGCTCGACCGGGCGCTCTCTCAGGCCCGTGACGTCCTGCCGCAATCACCGTAGCTGGCCGGCAGCGGTAAGGTGTGGTCTGGAGAGTAGAGGGTGATGATGCTCGCGAGAAGTCCGAGCGACGCACCGAGCCTCCAAAATATGCACTTTTCAAATCTTTCGCGATCGACCTCACTCGTTGGTCTCAAAATGCGGCCCACCGCGCTCGGATCTTCCTTATGCAAAGTTGCGCGGAGCTTCCCATTCATTTCGAAACATTAATTCTACGGCCAGAGTGACGTAATGCGGGATTATGCATCTATGCCGCCCGCTGACACTATTGCTGAGATCTTCCCATGAAGAACCAAACCGCAAAGTGTAGTCCAGTCGACGGGCAGCGGAGGGCGGTACTGTGAGCGGTCACAGACAGCGCGAGTCAGCCCTGCTGGTCGAGGCTATTATTTGGAAGGACCGGGTCATCGATGATCTGCGAAGCGAGCAAGGCCGCCTCTCAGCCCGCGAGCATCAGGTCTCGGTCGAGCTCATCAGCCAAGCGGCCATCTCGGTCGCTAGCTACATCGTCAGTGGGGAGGTCCTCGGCTCGGATGATACGATCAGACGAGCCCTAAACCATAACAAGCTACCGATTAGCGCCCGGCAGGCAAGACGTGTGGCGAAGTTTCTCAAAGCCCGAGGGCATGCGGCCTCGCTATGCGCTTGCATGATGGCGGGAGGCCAAATTTCGTCGCCGAATATATAGAACGCGCCCCAACATGCCCGTTCGAGCCGTGGATTTGCCCCTCCGTCATCTTCGCAGTTTTTGGTCGGCGATCGTACGACTTCGGCGGCGACTTATTTGGGCCATGACGAGACCACTCTCGAACTCCTCGTGATCGTTGAAAAAGGGGGTGTGAGCGTGTCGTTGATACGTACAGGAACGAAATGGCCGCTTTTCGGGTCGGCATGGAGGCCAAAAATGCGCGCGAAAAATTACGCCGCGGCCCTCTTGAAGTGAGCCAAGACGATGATGTGGTTGAGGGTGATGGAAGACCTCACGTTACCGACCCCTGCAGACGTATCGGTCAAGACAAACCGTAGATAGGTCTTACAGGTTGTGGAGTGAAGGGCTTCACCGGAATTGGGCATCGGTCGTTAACTTCCGGCGTTCACCGATAAGCAGACGATTCGGAGCCCGCGCCGGACTTCGCATGAGGGCCCAATTCCGGACCCATCCACCGCAGCAAAGCGTGATTTGCTTACCTCAGTACGCGACGGATTGAAACTTATCCGCGAAGTGCGAGCGCGACGGGACGTAACCTATTGCGGCACAGTAGGGAGCGTGAAGTTGAACGCAGACGCGGGCGCGGACCCGGTTAGGTTTCCACAACCGTCGATATCCTATATTCTTCGTGCGTCAATCAACGCTGACGCGTCTCAAAAGGGAGCTACGGCTAAACATGCATGCGATGAAAGCGATCGCCATCATAGTGGTCCTGCTCCTTGTCGTGGTGAACGCTCTGCAATTGCTGCCGACAGCGAGCGCATTCCAAATATATCTATCGGGTGGGGCGGTGGCGCTGAGTCTAGTCGCGCTGATAGCGATCCTGGTCGGGCGCGGCCCGTCACGGGATAGCCGAAGTGCTGTCGCTGAGGCGGCCCGACCGATGCCGGTTACGAGTCGCGCAAACCAGGCAGACGCCGAGATCGTCAGCTTTTTGGCGATGCTGCAGGCAAGGGGCCGGCTGGTCGATTTCCTGATGGAGGACATCAACGCGCATGATGATGCACAAGTTGGGGCAGCCGCGCGCGTCGTCCATGCCGGATGCAAGAGCGCTCTGCTGGAGCACTTCCGAATCTCCCCGGTGCGAGCAGAGAGCGAGGGGTCGACGGTGCAGGTCGCCGCTGGCTATTCGCCAGACGAGTACCGACTGCTGGGCAAGATCAGCGGCCCGGCGCCGTTCTCGGGAGTGCTTGTCCACCACGGCTGGAAGACGGATGCGGTGAATCTACCGCGCGTCTTGCGAAGCTCGCCCGATCGACTTCCGGCAATCGCTCCGGCGGAGGTGGAACTGAGATAAGCGGGCTGGCATCGGCCTGCTGCCGGACGCCCGAGTCGGAGCACGTAAAACTGGTGCTTTCCATCACGCGAGGCTATTGACGCGAATTGGCAGCACGACAACCAGGACAAACTCCCCTCATGAGCGCTCGCTTCAGTCTTGCTATCGACCTCGGCACCAGCAACAGCGCAATCGCGATCGCCGACCTCGAGAGTGGTGAGACCAGGATTATCGGAATCGCGCAGACCCTAGGGCCAAATCAGATCGGCGAGATGCCGACACTGCCCTCCGCCGTTTATGTTCCGCACTCCGAGGAGTTCCCGGAGAGCTCGTTTCCTCTGCCCTGGAACGATACCGGGGAGCGCGCGATCATTGGCCAGTTCGCGCGCGAGCGGGGGGCGCTCGTACCCGATCGCCTCGTGGCCTCCGCCAAATCCTGGCTGTCCAACCCGCATATCGACCCGAAGCAGCGGATCCTGCCCTGGCGATCCGAGATCGCGGAAGAGAAGCTCTCGCCATTCGAATGCTCACGCCTTTACCTCCAACATCTCAGGGACGCGTTCCTGCATACCGAACAGGCGCAGGGGCGGGATTGGGACCTCTCTGAAGGTGAGATCGTTGTAACCGTTCCTGCCTCGTTCGATGAGGTCGCAAGAAGCCTCACCGCCGAGGCCGCCAGGGCTGCAGGGCTTGGGGACGTCACATTGCTGGAGGAGCCGCAGGCTGCATTCTATGCCTGGTTGGCGCAGACGGGCAAAGACTGGCGAAACCTGATTGCTGATGGCGATATCGTGCTCGTCTGCGATGTCGGTGGCGGGACAGCCGATTTTAGCTTGATCGCGGTTACAGATGTCGAAGGCCGCCTGGAACTTGAGCGTGTCAGCGTCGGCGAGCACATTCTGCTAGGTGGCGACAATATGGATCTGGCGCTCGCATATGCGCTGAACGCCAAGCTTGAGGCCGCGGGCAAACAGCTGGACTCCTGGCAGTTCCTGGCACTGGTGCATGCTGCCTCCAAAGCCAAGATCGTCCTGTTTGATGATGGCGGGCTGGCGCAGGCGCCAATCGCAGTCCCCTCGCGCGGCTCCAGCCTGCTTGCCAAGACTGTCTCAACGTCTCTCGATCGCGAGACCCTGGAGCAAGTTGTTGTTGACGGTTTTTTCGCCAGAACCAGCGTTGACGATCTGCCGCGCGAGAGCCGTGCGGCGGGGCTGCAGGAATTCGGTCTGCCTTATGCTTCTGATCCGGTCGTCAGCAAGCATATCGCCCGGTTTCTCGCTCAGAGTCTGCAAAATGTGAAGGCAAGCGAAAAGCTTGCCGCTCTGGTGGGCGCAACGGCTGGCACGCAGATTCTGATGCCGACCGCGATCTTGTTCAATGGGGGCGTTTTCAAGGCCGCGCCAATCCGTACCCGGGTGCTTGATCTGCTGGCGTCTTGGAATGGGGGCCAGCCAGTCCGCGAATTGCAGGGTTTCGAACCAGACCTCGCGGTCGCACGCGGCGGCGCGATCTACGGACGTCTCCGCGCCACCGGAAAGGGCATGCGCATCAAGGCCGGCGCGGCGCGCTCCTACTACATCGGCCTCGAAACATCGATGCCCGCCATTCCGGGCTACAAGCCGCCGCTGAAGGCATTGTGTGTTGTCCCGCAGGGAATGCAGGAAGGCACGGAACTGCTGATCGAAGGACGCGAGTTTGGCCTTGTCACCGGCCGCACGGCGGAGTTTCGGTTTTTCTCCTCCTCGGTACGAAGCGGCGATACGCCGGGACAGATCCTCCCCGACGCCGAGCGTGACCTTGATGACGCTGGCCTGCTCGAAGTCGCGATCCCAGCACTGGACGTCTCGGTGGGGCAGGTGGTGCCGGTCCGCGTCAGCCCCGTTGTCACCGAACTTGGCATCCTTGAGCTTTGGATGAGGCACACGAACTCCGATCGCCGATGGAAGGTTGAGTTCCAGGTCCGCACGGAATAGTGGACCGCCTCTGGAGGTAATTTTTGACGAAAGACCGCGCCCGCTTCGCCATTGGTATTGATCTCGGCACGACCAACTCCGCACTCGCATTCGCGCCACTGGTCGGCGAAGGGGCGCCAGAGGTCCTTCTCGTCCCGCAATGGGAAGGGCTGACGCGTCTGACCGAGAAGCCAACACTACCTTCTTTCCTGTAC
>JAEWFG010000397.1 GCA_023388935.1 Pseudomonadota bacterium
ACGATCTTCCGGGCCGGCTTGGCCTTGAACATCATCTCTTCACCCGTGAACGGGTTGGTGCCCTTGCGCGCCTTGGTCGCGGGCTTCTTGATGACCACGAACTTGGCGAAGCCCGGCACCAGGAACAAGCCGTTCTTCTTGAGCTCCTTGTGGCCGACGTCGGTCAGCGTCTCCATGACGCTCTTGACGTCACGCTTGGAAAGCTCGGTGGCGGTCGCAATCTTTTCGATCAGCTGCGATTTCGACATTTGGGTTGGCATCGTGTCTCCTCTGATTCGTTGCCGGTTGCATATTAGACCAACCGGCGAAGGCCTATAGCCTTCTGCACAGTTTTGTCGCGGTTTTACGGGCTTTTTTGGCCCTCTGTGGCAAAAACCCCTGCTTTTTAGCTACTTCCGGAGCGGAAGAAGCCTCGGGCAGCGGGTTTTACCCTGTTTCAAAGGCCCGTACGTCATCTTGCTAAAGCTGATTCGATGCTTTCGACAAGCGACGACCGGCCTCTTTGCCCGAGGCCGGTCGCGATTCACCCCGAAAAATAAGGCTAAACGCGCTCGATGCGCGAACGTCGATGCCCGCGAAACGCCCGGGCATGCCGACTCCCGAGTGTGATGGCTCTACACTGGCGGGAAGAAATCACGCCCCCGCCGCGTTCCTCGTGATCACGTTGCGATAGAAGCTTGCGCTGAGTTTCGGCGTCCGGACCTGGGTGTCGAAATCGACGTGGTAGAGGCCGAAGCGTTTATTGAGCCCGAACACCCATTCGAAATTGTCCATCAGGCTCCAGAGGAAGTAGCCGCGCACGGGCACGCCCTCGGCGGTGGCGCGTTGGAGCTGGGCGAGGTAGTTGCGCAGATACATGATGCGGTCGGTGTCGTAGATCTTGCCGTCGGGCGTGACCACGTCGTCACCGGAGGCGCCGTTCTCGCTGATATAGATCGCATCCGTCTTCCAGATCTTGGCAGCCAGCTTCGGTACCCAGTACATCGACTCGGGACCAACTCGCAGCCAATCCGAGTTCATGTGCGGGAAGGATTTCGGGATCGGCAGCGGCATGAAGCCCGCGCCCTGGTCGGAGGCCACCACGTAGTTCTGCGGCGCGTAGATGTTGAGGCCGAGGAAATCGACCGGCGAAGAGATGATCTTCAACTCCGCGTCGGTGAATTTCGGCGCGTTGGGCCCGGCGAATTTCAGGAAAGCGTCGGTATACTGGCCCGTCATGATGACGTTGAGATAGCCGGCATTCATCTCGCGCAGCGCGATCTCGGCGGCGCGGACGTTTTCCGGCGTGTCGATCGCGGGCGCACAGACGTCGATGTTCTCGGCCGGTCCCACCCTGGTGCCGCGGCGGCCGCGGGCGCGCACCGCCTGCACCGCGAGCCCGTGCGCGAGCGCGCTGTTATGCCTGATCTGGTTGACCTCGGCCTGCGGCAGCGTCTCGCCCGGCGCGTCGATGCCGAGGCCATAGCCGAAATGAACGAAGCGACCGCTCTCGTTCAGCGTGAACACGTTCTTGACGCGATCGGTCAGATGCGCGGCGACATAGGCCGCGTAGTCGCCAAATATCTTGCAGGTTTCCGTCGAACGCCAGCCGCCGAAGCGGTCCTGGAGCGATTGCGGCAGGTCCCAATGATAGAGCGTCAGCCACGGCTCGATGCCGTTCTTGAGGAGCTCGTCGACCAGGCGATTGTAGAAGTCGAGCCCCTTCGGGTTCGGCTTGCCGTCACCGTCCGGAAACACTCGCGGCCACGCCACAGAGAAGCGATAGGCCTTGCAGCCGAGTTCCTTAATGAGCGCGATATCCTCTTTGTAGCGGTGATAGTGCTCGTTGGCGCGGTCGCCGGTGCTGCCGTCCTCGATCTTGCCGGGGATGCGGACGAACTTGTCCCAGATCGAGGCCCCTCGCCCGTCCTCGTTGACCGCGCCTTCGACCTGATAGGACGAGGTCGCCGTGCCCCAGACAAAGCCCGCCGGAAACCCGTCCGCACTACGCGGCGCCGCTGCCGGCCTGGCCTCCGCGACCTCGAGGGGACCTGCGATTCCGGCTGCGGACAATCCCGCAATTTTCGCGAACTGGCGACGCGAGACCTTGTCCGACATTGAAACTGCCCCCGAGATGATTGTTGCGGCGGCACAATGGCGGGTCGCGGCCACTTTGAGAAGCGGGGACGCCGAGGACTGAGGATGCAAAAATGCAGTAGAATGCCCGCACGGCAGGCTTGAAGGGCGGGAGTGACTTGAGAAGGGTAGCGCCGCGACGGCGGCACCTGCGCGAGCGAGCGTCGGTCAACAGGCGGACGCGTCCAGCGCCTTCAGTTCGTCGGCAGCGGCGATGATTGCGCTCCGGATTTTGAGGAAGTACTCCGCATCGATCCGCGACGCGAGCCAGTCCAGTTCGCCCGTATGGCCGTGTTCATTCACCTTGCGGACCACGCCCTCACTGATCAGCATGTCGAGGCAGCGCCGGACGTTCGAGCGCGGAAGCCCGAGATACTTGGAAGTGTGCCGAGTTCGTCGCTCACACGGATCATCATCGCGACCAGCAGCTCTTCAAACACCGCGCCGACGTGCTTGCGATCGTAACCGCTGCGCATCGCCACGAAGCATGCGACCAACAACCTGCCAACGATCGCCGATTGCTTCTGACGCCTCGTCAATGCCGCATCTGAATTACCTGGGATTTCTCCGGCCATTTTCGCCACCGTTGCCTTCACTTGCGATTGTGCTTAGCTGGCGCATGCTTCGGCCGCAAATGAAGCTGTGTTAAGGTTGGGGGACATGGCTCATGCGTCGGCATATCAGACAGACTTTCGAAAATGACAGGGTTTTTGCCATTGGCGTGACCTGTCTCGGGCTTTTGCCGGTCGCAATATTGATGATTGCTCTCTTCGTTAAGTGACCCCTCCAGCCCTCCTTTCGTCACATGCCTCCAACCGCTCGGCATGCTGGCAGCGGCGTCCTGCCTGTGCGTTCCTATCATTCACCGACAAACCAGCACGGGGGTTTTCGCGTAGGTCATCACCTTGTTTGTCACACTGCCGATGAGAAGCGTCGAAAGTCCGCTACGCCCATGCCATGACATGACGATGAGATCGCAGCCTTTGTCCTCGGCTGCTGCGACGATGGCTTGATCGGGTGCCACGTTCTCCACCTGAATTGTCTCGCAGGGAATACCGGTCTCCTTGGCCTCATTTGCCGCGTGATCCAACACGCTCGCAAAATCGCCCGTCACCGCAAGAAGCGGCTCCACAACGTAGATGATGGATACCCTGGCTCCAACGGACTTCGCCAACGCCAAGCCATGTGCCACCCCACGCTCCGCCAGCTCCGACCCGTCTGTCGGAATGAGAATATGCCGGTACATGTTTCACCCTCCCGATGATCTGGACTTGTCGCTGCCGTCGGAACGTTAAGCTGGCTCCAGTGTCGGATACAGTCTTGCGATATATCAATACCGGGTGCGCGGCGCTGTTGGGCCTGCATGCGGGCCGGTAGGCTTGCTGATGGCACAATTTCTTTACTCACGGCCGCGTCAGGGGGATCGAGCAGTCCCGAGGGTCTCGAACAGCGTTTGTTGCCACCAATCGCTCTCGACCTGATCGAGGACAGCGAGATCGAGCATCGGCCGCAACGCGCTGTTTTTGGGCAGCACGATTGCATAACTCTCGCTGCTGAAGCTGGTATCGACGACACGGACCGCACTTGAAAAGTCATTGCGGACCATCCAGGTCAGCAACGGCTTGTCGTGGACGAAGGCATCTATCTTGCCGGCTTCCAACGCCGCGAGGCCGCTTTGGATATCCGGAAATGCTTGAAAGGACAGCCGTTGACGATCGAAGTAATCGCTCGTCGGGGAGTTCGCGACAGCGCCGACACGTACAGAGCGAAGATCATTGAAGCCGTGAACGGCGCCTTCGAGGCCTCTGCGCGTCAGCGTGGACGTGATACCGGCGGTGAATACGGCGATTGCGATCACGGATGCGATCATCCATCCCATTGCGACGATCCGGCCTGGAAGAGTTGCTGGAGCATTATGGGCGGCCCCGGCCTGGGTCATCGCAATCGTCGACCACCAGAAGCTCGAGCCCAATCCTTTCGCGCCTCCACCAAAGTGTTCCGTCTCGCGCCGCTCGAAAATCCATATGAGAAAGCCGACTGCCATTGCGATACAAAGCAGCACGCCGACAGCCTGGAAAAAGCCGAAGGAAAGAAGCGCGCGCCCGATCGAGACCCACGGATTTTCATTGATCGGCACCGCTATCCCAAGGCCGGTATTGTAGAAGGGTTGAGTAAAGTCGACGCTGTGCGCGCGCGCCGCAGTCACTGTCACGGCGGCAACACCGGCATCGAAGGTGCCGTTCGCAACGCCGTCCAGCAGATCCGGAACACTCTGGGTTTCGACCAGGCGGAAACGCAGATGCTCCTGATCTGCAATCTTTTTCCATAGCGCAATGCTGATACCGCTCCAACTCCCGTCCGGATGCTTCATCGCAAACGGCGGCGCCGCCTTGGTCGCAACCACCAATTCCCTGGCAGGGACCACCGGCGCCTGGGCGTGTAGTTCAACCAGGCCGAACGCAAGCATGGCCAGCGCCGCGAAGCATAGCGGGACGCATCGAAGGGACGACCTCACCGGCTTGGATCGAGAGGGCGGATGTTGGCGGTCAGCGTTGTCGAAGGCCGTTCGACACGACACGTCTTCCTTCGGGCACTGGCCATGGGGGACGAATGGAACTTGATCGGACGAATTCACGACAGACCTCGAGGCATGCCCAGAGTCCCAACCAAGCGCGACTATTTGGCAATTCCACGGTGACCTTGGCGAAACGATCCGGCGGGGCTTCCGCCGGAAGGGTCGGGCAATCTCCCCGACAACTCAACGCCCTGCGCCGTCCGTCGGACTTTTGCGAAAACGCGCGTCTGCCTGGAGCAGGATTGGGCAAAGCAAAGCCGCTTCAGGCAAGACGCTGAGGCCTTGCGGCGCGTAGAACGCGCGCCGACCCGGACAGATACGGACACCTGATCTGTGACTTGAGGCGATCAGGAGGAGCCACGCCATGATCGGGAGCACCGCACTCATGCGCAATCCCTCGCAAAAGGGCTTGCCGCCTCTACCCAGCGCACAGCCGGACGACAGTTCGCCTTCCGAGCGGCGCGCCGCCGATGCGGAGATGGCGCGCGTGCTCAGGACCGAGCCAACTCGCATGGCATTGGACTCCTCCGGAGCCGGGATCGCGCACCGGAAACACGATCCATTGCACGGCGTCGTCGAGCCCATGAACCATCACGTGATCATGGCATGCACGATGCAACGCATGGAGCGACGGTCAGGAAAATCGGCTGCGATCGGTACGTTTCGTCCCGGAATCATGGTCATCATTCCGGAGGGATCGAGCTCGCGGTGGGATATACCAAGCGATCAACTCCATCTCGCTTCTGTCGAAGGATCGATAGAGCCTGCGGCCTCAGGGTTAATGATGCTCAAGAGGTCGCGAGGCGGGATCCCGAACATGCCCCGACCAGAAGTCTGCTTAAGCACTGCCGCTGCGAGGGCCGCCTTGGCCTATAGCGGACGACCGTACTTCGAAATTGTCTAGAACGTCACCCGCATCCCCGCATAGAACGCGCGCGGCCTGGCCGGGCTGAACGAACGCGGGTCGGTGAACGGGTTGCCGCCATTAGCGAAGTTCGGCAGCGCCGTCGTGTCGAAGAAGGTGCCGATTGTCGAATAGCGGTTGTCAAAGAGGTTGTTGACGCGACCGTAGATCTGGAAGTTCTTGGTGATCTGGTAGGAGGTGTGGACATTGAACACGGTATAGGAGGGCAACTTCGGAAACTGGTTGGACTCGTCGCCGACGAAATATTGGCTCGAGACAAAGAGCGCGTCGCCACCAACCTTCCAAACGTCGGTAACCGCATATTCGACGCTGGCCTTGATAAGGTGGCTCGGCAGGCGCGGAATGTGGTCGCCCGGCAGGACCTGGATGTTGCCGTCGGCGTTCGCGAACGGGCTGTTCGAGCCAAGCTGGAGTGCGTCGAGAAAGCGCGCATCCAGGAATGCATAACTCGCCTGGAACTGAAGCGCATTCGACTTGATGCTCACCTCGGCTTCGATCCCCTGCCGCCGCGTCCGGCCGACATTCTGGAAGAAACCGAATCCTGTTAGATCCGGAATCGGCACCGCGAGAATGTCGTTGTAGTTGGTGGCGCGGAAGGCGCCGATCTTCCAGCCGAGCGAACCGATATTCAATTCCTTGGTACCGCGAAAGCCCGCTTCAAAGGTCTTGGATACGACTTGCTGCAGTGAGGGGTCAGCGATCAGGAACTGCCCGATGATGCACGGCCTCGTCGGATCGGCACAGCCGAGTTCGAGTGGGGTTGGCACCCGGTTGGCTTCGGAATAGCCGGCATAGGCTGTAATCTCGGACGTGATCTTGTAGGTGCCGCCGATGATCGGATTGAACCGGTCATATTGATGATCGCCATTGAGCGCGGTGCCAAGTTGATCCATCAGGGAGATATGGGCCGCATTGAACCGCCCGCCTGCCGTGACCGCGAAGCGATCGTCCACGTTGAACGTGTCGAGCGCATAGAGCCCCTGATATTGATTGACGGTACGAAGAGACACGGGGCCAATCGATGTCGGCTCACCGGAGGGCCCCAGGAATATGCCGCTGCCCGTGACCACATAGTTCGTGCCTATGGTTCCTAGTTCAGCGCTCGCGTTGAAGCGAGTGCTGCTGACATCATAGCTTGCGCCGACCACGAAGCGGTTCTCATGACCAAACAGTTGGTCGCTGTTGGTCGCCTGCCCGGATACGCCAAACGTAGTCGATCTCGTGCTGGTGCGATCGATCTCGCCCAGTATAGCGCCGGGCGCGAAGGGATTGGCGAGCTGAGCGCTATTCAGGCCAAAAGCGGGGACCGTATCATCGCCAAAGCACAAGAGCGTTGGATCGGCACAAGGCTGGGCGCCGGTCGGGTTTCCGTCCACGGTATCCTGTTTGAAGCCCCGCCAATGCGCCGTGCCCTCAAAGGTCCAGGTCGGCGTCGCCTCCACCTTGCCGGTCAGGTTGAGGTAGCCGACCTTGTTGGAAGTGGTTTGCGGCGTTGTGTAGGTCGCGCCCCAATATTGCTGGAGCAATTCGGCCGGAACAGTGCTGGGTCCTGCCAGGGAATTGTTGGCCAGGCCCATGTTGAGGTGGAATTCGTTGCCTTCAAAGCGATACCCGACATCGCCATAGAAGCGACGGACGTCCGATGCCGAAAAATTGCGGAAGCCATTGTCGTGAACGCCTTCGAGCGCTCCGTAGACGGCCCAGTTATTGTCGACCTTCTTGCCCCATTGTGCGGAGCCCTGGATGCGGCCGAATGAGCCGCCCATGATATCGATCTCTCCACCTTGATAGTTGAAGCCGTTCTTCATCTGCAGATCGATGGCGCCGCCGAGCGCGTTGAGGCCGAATGCGGGGTTGTTGGTCACGACCAGCGCCGATCGGATCGCAGCTGTCGGGATCAGATCCCAATTGACGATGTCGGAAAACGCCTCGTTAATGCGCACGCCGTTCTGGTAGACGGCAAGGCCCTGCGGCGTGCCGGCCAGAGGGGAAGCGACGAAGCCGCGAAACTGCACATCGGGTTGGAAGGGATTGCCGGTCACCTCATTGATGCTGAGACCGGGCACATACTGCTGCAGGGCAACGGCGATATCCGGCGAGGCGGTGCGCTTGATCTGGTTGGCATCGACCGCGTTGATACTGGCTGGAATCTTGTCAACTTCGATACCGCTGCCCGCTCCGGGTGCCGTCGGGTAGACGTAAATGCGTGTCGTGGGGCGGGACGACGATGCCCCTGCCGCGCGCGTAACCGGCCGCGATGGCGCAACCCGTCTTGCCGACGGCGGCGGCGGTGCCGCCACCTCGACCGGCGGCAGATTCTGGACGTTGGTCTCCTCGTCCTGCGCGGCCCCCGCACCTGATACGAAGACCAGCCCGGAGACCAGCCCCGTCGAAACCGACGCCATCAACAAACGACGCTTGCCCATCCCAGCCTTCCGATCGGCCACCACCGGCTGTATTGATTTTCGCCGTTTGGTTGAAACGAGTGTAATCGGCAGCAGCCAGCGCGCCAGCCACAAAAAATCGGGCAGTATCCGCACCCACTTTCCCGACCAAATCGGGATTTTTTCCCGATCGCTCGTGACGTCATCAGGCGGCCGCCGTCGGAACCAGCGCCTCGACGGTCAGGCCACCGTCGCTGGAGATGACGTTGAGCGTGCCGCCTAGCGCCAGAATGCGCTCGCGCATACCGACGAGGCCGAAGCCGAGCTTCTGGCCCGGCGCCATGCCGCGGCCATTGTCGCTGACCCGCACGCGGGCACAGCCGCGGCCGTCGTGGCCCTGCTGATCGACCGGTTCGATGACGACATTGATAGAGGTCGCGCCGGCGTGGCGGAAGGCATTGGTGAGGGCTTCCTGCACGACGCGATAGATCGTGAGGTCGGCGGTCTCCCCCGTCGGCCCGAGCACCGGCGAGATCACCGTGTCGATCGCGACGTCGGGATGCGACTCCCGCCACAGCCGCGACAGCGATTCCAGCGCCTGGCGCAGGCCGAGCTCGACAAGGCCGACGGGGCGGAGCCGCTCCAGCACCCGGCGATTGAACTGCTGGAGCGCGTTGATCTGCTCCATCATGGCACTGCCATGCTTGCGCACGGCCTCCACACTGGGCGCGCGCCCGTCCGCCTGCTTCGCCAGCGCACTCGCATGCGCGCGCAGGGAGAACAGGTAGGGTCCGAACTCGTCGTGCAGCTCGCGCGCGATCTCCTTGCGCTCGACGTCCTGGAGCGACACCGCGCGCTCCGCAAGGCGCCGCTTGGCCTCAACCGCCTCGCCGAGCGTTGCCGCGAGATGATTGAGCTTGGTACAGATCGCGGCGAGCTCGGGCGCACCGCCTGGAATGACGCGGGCATCGTAACGCCCGCCCTCGATCTCGGCCATGGCCTGCGCCAATGACTGGAGCGGCGCGAGCGCCCGCCCAACCACCGTCATCATCACCAGAAACAGCGCGAGGGCGATCACCGAGCCAACCTCGAGCTGAGTCACGATGCCGTGCCAGATCTCGGCGATTTCGTCATTTGGATGCGAGGTAATCAGGAGCGAGCCGGGCTTGCCGTGTATCGAAACAGGCACGCTCACCGCGGTCTGCTCGGGATGAACCAGGTTGACGAACCAGGCCGGCGGCCCCGGCGTATCGTCATCGGCCTCAGGTCGGGGTGGCGTTAGCGGGTTCCCGCCGGCATCCCTGAGCGCGATACTGACATGGCGAAGGCGGCTGAGATCACGCGCGATCTGGTTCAGCCTCGCGTCCGGATCGGGCGCTTCGTTCAGATCGGCCACGATCATTTCGATGAATTCGCGCGCGAGGCGGATCACGCTCTGGTCCTCGGCCTGCACGCGCGGTCCCGCATCCGCGACCTGGCGGCCGATATTAACCGCGAGCCCGAGCGCCAATAGCAGCGCCAGCAACAGGTTGATGCGCGCGCGCAAGGATAGATTTTGCCACATTGATGCCGCCCGTGCCCCGCGAGGGTTTTGCTGCGCCTGGTCCGATGACATTGACAGACCCGAAGCGCTCGATATCTAATCGAAAGCGTACAGCAATCCCGGCCGGGTTGCATGACTCGACATGGGACACGCACGCGCCTTTCCTTTGTCCGGCACCATGCCGGCGCAAAACGGGCCGGCGCTGTCACGGGGAACGCCCATGCGCATTCTGATCGTCGACGATCATCCCATTGTCGCCTCCGGCTGCCGCGCTGTGCTCGCCGACGAGGGCGATGTCGAGATCCTCGAGGCCGCCGACGCCGAAGACGGCGAATGCGTCTTCATCGTCGAGCGCCCCGACCTCTGCATCATCGACATCAACCTGCCGACCGTCTCCGGCTTCGAGCTCGCACGCCGCATCCTCGAGCGCGCGCCCGAGGCCCGCATCATCATGTTCAGCATGAACGACGACCCCGCCTTTGCCGCGCGCGCGATCGAGTGCGGGGCCAAGGGCTATGTGTCCAAGACCGGCGATCCCGACGATCTCGTCGAGGCGATCCGCACCGTCGGAGGCGGCAAAACCTATCTGCCGAGCGCGATCGCGCGCAGTATCGCCTTCGCGGGGCCGACCTTGGCGCAAAGCCCGCTGTCGAAGCTGAACGCGCGCGAGATGGAGATCCTGCGGCTGCTGAGCGCCGGAAAGAGCCTGTCCGAGATCGCCTGGCTGGTGCAATCGTCCTACAAGACGGTCGCCAACACCTCGTCCATCATGCGCCAGAAGCTCGGCGTGAAGACCTCGGTCGAGCTGGTGCGGCTGGCGATCGACAGCGGTGTCGCCTGAGGGGCTCGCGCGCCGCCACAAATTCGATCACACGACCGCTGCAATCTTGATGTGGTGAGATGCCACGGAGCATTAGGGTATGACGATCCAGACTGTCTCGACCAACAAATCCTATGGTGGCGTGCAGGGCGTGTATCGCCATGCGAGCCAGTCAACCGGCACCGACATGGTGTTTTCGGCCTACGTTCCGCCGCACCCGGATGGCGCCAAGCTACCGGTGGTCTGGTATCTCTCCGGCCTCACCTGCACGCATGCCAATGTCACCGAGAAAGGTGAATTCCGCCGCATCTGCGCCGAGCTCGGCCTGATCTTCGTCGCGCCAGACACCAGCCCGCGCGGGCCCGACGTGCCGGGCGACGCCAACAACGCCTATGATTTCGGCCTGGGAGCCGGCTTCTATGTCGATGCGACGCAAGAGCCGTTCGCACGCAACTATCGCATGTGGAGCTACGTCACCGACGAGCTGCCCAAACTGATGGCGGAGAATTTTCCGGTCGATGCCAGGCGGCAATCGGTTATGGGCCATTCGATGGGCGGCCATGGTGCGCTGACGGTGGCGCTGCGCAATCCGCACCGCTATCGCGCGGCAAGCGCGTTTGCTCCGATCGTGGCGCCGTCGCAGGTGCCCTGGGGCATCAAGGCCCTGACCGGTTATCTCGGGCCGGACAAGGATTCCTGGCGCAACCACGACACGGTGGCGCTGATCGAGGACGGCGCAAAGTTTTCCGGCTTCCTCGTCGACTACGGCGATGCCGACAATTTCCTGAAGGAGCAGCTCAAGCCGGAGCTGCTGCAGGCCGCCTGCGACAAGGCCAACATTCCGCTGACGCTGCGACGGCAGGCGGGCTACGACCACAGCTATTATTTCATCTCGACGTTCATGGGCGACCATTTGCACTGGCACGCGGCGAGATTGGCAGCGTGATTTCTTACCCTCCCCTGGAGGGTGAAAGACCCCTACTCCGGCTTCCCGTAATTCGGCGCCAGCAGCCGGTTGCGGATCAGATAGCTCATCGTGCGCGACCAGGATTCATCGGTGTTGCCGCGCATGTCGGCGCTGGCGGCCGTGACCATGTTGCCGGTCTTCACGTCGCGCAGATAGATGTTGAGATTGATGATCAGGTTCGAAACCTTCTGCACAGTGCCGGTGATCTCGAGGTCGGCGCCCAACTCTCCGGCAAGTTTGAGGTCGCAGCCACCGCAGGCCTGCAAATTGCTGTGATGGGCGGCATCCCGGACCGGCGCGATGTCAAGCAGCTGGAACCTGCCTGAATTGGCCAGTTCCTTGCGCAACTGCTCGCTGATGTGCTCCAGCCGCGCCTCTTCTGGCTTGGAGCCATAGAACTCGCCAGGCAGGCTGGTGTCGATCAGTTCGAAATCAAACACCGCGAGTTTCGGAGGGTCGGCGAACGCGGCCGAACCCGTCAACAGCAAAACGATAATCGATAGCAATGCTCGCATGATCGTGATTCCGGCTCGTCGCGTTGCGACGACCAAATGCGGGGTTGCAAGCCCGGCCAAATCGGTCATGCTTTAGCAGAGACAATTCTCCACCGGCGGTCAAGCCGGGGGGATCGTCAGGAGGAAACATGATCCGGTGGTTGGCCGGCCTGATCGGCTTGTGTCTGGTTGCGACGCAGACCTGCGCGGCCGACCCAGTCACGATCGGCGTCGGCTATCTCGGCGTCGCCGGCACCAGATCGACGCTGTCGCTGGTCGAGCAGCCCGCGCAGAATGACGGCGTTGCCGGCGCAAAGCTTGCGATCGAGGATAACAACACCACGGGCAAATTCCTCAACCAGCGCTTCACGCTGGAAGACCACCGCATCAAGGAGGGTGAAGATCCGGTCCAGGCTGCGACTGCGCTCGCAGAGCACAACAGCTTCATCATCACCGACCTGCCGGCCGATGCGCTGCTGAAGGTCGCCGATGCCCTGCGCGACCGCGGCACGCTGCTGTTCAACGCCGGTGCGATCGACGAGCGGCTGCGCGAAGCCGATTGCCGCGCCAACGTCATCCACACCGCCCCAACGCGATCGATGCTGGCGGATGCGCTCGGGCAGTATCTGGTGTGGAAGCAGTGGAAGCGCTGGCTGCTCGTGGTCGGCTCGCATGACGAGGACAAGCTGTTTGCCGATGCGCTCCGGCGCACCGCCACGCGGTTCGGCGCCAAGATCGTGCAGGAGCGCACCTTCGAGGACAAGGGCGGCGCGCGCCGCACCGATAGCGGCGTCACGCTGATCCAGCGCCAGATGCCGGTGTTTACGCAAGCCGCCCCGGCCTATGACGTGCTCGTTGCCGCCGACGAGAGCGAGGTGTTCGGCGCCTACCTGCCCTACCGCACCTGGGATCCGCGCCCCGTCGCTGGCTCGGCTGGCCTCGTGCCGCGAAGCTGGGATGCGGCGCAGGACCAGTGGGGCGCGATCCAGATGCAGAACCGCTTCATCAAGCTGAACTCGCGGCGGATGACCGCGCTCGACATGCAGGCCTGGACGGCGGTGCGCATGATCGGCGAAGCCACCTCGCGCACCAATTCCGGCGACGTCAAGAAAGTGACCGACTTCATCAAGGGTCCGGATTTCTCGGTCGCCGCCTTCAAGGGCACGCCGCTGACCGTGCGCGACTGGAACCTGCAGCTGCGCCAGCCGATCCTGCTGGTCGACGGCCGCATGGTGGTGTCGGTGTCGCCGCAGGAAGGATTCTTGCACCAGGTCTCGGAACTCGACACGCTCGGCTATGACCGCCCGGAGAGCAAATGCAAGCTGAAGTGAGGACGATGATGTCACGCATGTGGCGTGTTGGGTTACTGTCCGGACTGGCGCTGGCGGCGGCGCCCGCGCATGCGTTCATCGCCTATGTCTCGAACGAGAAGGGTAACACGGTCTCGGTGATCGACACTGAGAGCTGGACCGTGACCAAGACCATCAAGGTCGGCCAGCGGCCGCGCGGCATCGAGTTCACGCGCGATGGCAAGTTCGTGATGGTCGCGGTCGGCGACGATGACACGATCCAGATGATCGACGCCAGGACGCAAGCCGTGGTGGACAGCCTGCCCTCCGGCCCGGACCCCGAATTGTTCACCCAGGATGCCGCCGGCAAGGTGCTCTATGTCGCCAACGAGAACGACAACACGGTGACCGTGATCGACCTGGAGAAGCGCACGCGGCTCGGCGATATCCAGGTCGGCGTCGAGCCCGAGGGCATGACCATCAGCCCCGACGGCAAGACGCTGATCAATACGTCTGAGACGACCAACATGGCGCATTTCATCGACACCGGTTCGCGCCAGATCGTCGCCAACGTGCTAGTCGATGCGCGGCCGCGCTTTGCCGAGTTCAAGCACGACGCTTCCGAATTGTGGGTGTCCTCGGAGATCGGCGGCACGGTCTCGATCATCGACCCCAAAAAGCACGAGGTGATCGGCAAGGTCACGTTCGAGATTCCGGGCCTTCGGCGCGAGGCGATCCAGCCGGTCGGCATCGGCATGACCAAGGACGACAAGACCGCCTTCGTCGCGCTCGGCCCCGCCAATCGCGTTGCCGTGGTCGATACCGCAACACGCAAGGTGACGAAATATCTGCTGGTCGGACAGCGCGTCTGGCACATGGCGTTCACGCCGGACGAGAAATACCTGCTCACGACCAATGGTGTGTCGAACGACGTTTCCGTCATCGACGTCGCCGCGCAAAAAGTGATCAAGACCATTCAGGTGGGCGAACTGCCCTGGGGCATCACGATCGCACCATGACCAGCCCTTCCCAAATCGCCGAACAACGCGAGACGCCGAGGCCGGATCCGGCGGGGGCGCCGGCGCTGTCGATCGACGGCGTCAGCCATTCTTACGGCTCACGGCGGGCGCTGATCGACGTCTCCTTCAACGTGCAGCCTGCGAGCTTCACCGCGTTGCTCGGCCTCAACGGTGCCGGCAAGAGCACGCTGTTCTCGCTCGTCACGCGCCTGTTCGGCATCCAGTCGGGCCGCGTCGGCATTTTCGGACACGACATCAGCAAGAGCCCCGGCGAGGCGCTACGGCTGCTCGGCGTCGTATTCCAGCCGCGCACGCTCGATCTTGATCTGTCGCTGACGCAGAATTTGCTCTATCACGCCGCGCTCCACGGCATCAGCCGGCGCGAGGCGGCTGCGCGCAGCGCCGAGCTGCTCGGCCGCATCGGGCTTACTGAGCGCGCCGGCAGCAAGGTGCGCGATCTCTCCGGCGGGCAGATGCGACGGCTGGAGATCGCGCGCGCGCTGCTGCACCGGCCGCGCCTGTTGCTACTGGACGAGCCGACTGTCGGCCTCGACGTCAAGGCGCGCGCCGACATCATCAGCCATGTCCGCCAGCTCGTGACCGAACAAGGCATCGGCGTGCTCTGGGCCACGCATTTGTTCGACGAGATCATGGCCGGGGACAACCTCGTGGTCCTGCACCAGGGCAAGGTTCTGGCGCAGGGGCCGATGAGCCGCGTCATCACCGAAGCCGGCGCGCAGGACGTCAACACCGCCTTCATGCGCCTGACCGGCGCGCAGACCATGCCGGGAGGCGCCGCATGAGCAGCATCACCACGCGTGACGCGCCGCGCGGCTTCTCGTTACGGGAGTACATGACGTGCCTCACCGGCATCGTCTGGCGCGAGGGCTTGCGCTTCCTGCATCAGCGCGAACGTTTCGTCTCGGCGCTGGTGCGACCGCTGGTGTGGCTGTTCATTTTCGCCGCCGGCTTCCGCCAGGTGCTCGGCATCTCGATCATCCCGCCCTACGAGACCTACATCCTCTACGAGGTCTACATCGCGCCGGGGCTGATGGCGATGATCCAGCTCTTCAACGGCATGCAATCCTCGCTTTCGATGGTCTATGACCGCGAGATGGGCAATATGCGCACGCTGCTGGTGAGCCCGCTGCCACGCGGATTCCTGCTGTTCTGCAAGCTGCTCGCGGGCACCTCGGTATCGCTGCTCCAGGTCTACGCGTTCCTGCTGATAGCCTGGTTCTGGGACATCACCCCGCCGCCGTCAGGCTATCTCACCGTGCTGCCGGCGCTGATCCTGTCCGGGTTGATGCTGGGCTCGCTCGGCATGTTGATCTCCTCCGGCATCAAGCAGCTCGAAAACTTCGCCGGCGTGATGAACTTCGTGATCTTCCCGATGTTCTTTGCGTCATCGGCGCTCTATCCGCTCTGGCGAGTGCAGGAGGGCAGCCCCTATCTCTACTATGTCTGCCAAGCCAATCCGTTCACCCACGCGGTCGAGCTGATCCGCTTCGCGCTGTACGGACAGATAAACTGGATTTCGCTGGCGGTGGTGGCTGGCTGCACAATCGTCTTCATGATCGGCGCGATCTATGCCTATGATCCCTCGCGCGGGCTGGCGCGACGCGGGCCTGCAGGAGGCGAAGGATGAGATCAGCGATCGTGACCATGGCCGCTCTCTTATCGACCTTTGTGCTCGCGCTGTCGGGCACGGCCGTGCGCGCCGCCGATCCACGCTATCCCGACTGGCCCTGCACGCAGGCCAAGGTGCCGGACATCTCGCTCGCCGCCGTCTGGGCCGGTCCCGCGCTCGACGACGCAGAGACCAAGTGGAAGGACGATGCGAAAATCAGCGCGCTGGTCTCAAAACTGGCGGCGCGCAAGACGCCGCTGGACGAGGCCGAGAAGTCGGCGAAGGAATTTCTGGCCGGCTCCGCGGCCGACAAGACCGCGAACGCCAAACTCCTGTTCGCGGGCCTGTTCGACACGCTCAATGCCCAGCGCTCTCAGGTCATGAACGGGCTCGAACGTGTCAGCCGCAAGCAGCGCGACGCCGCCGACAGGATCCGCGAGGAGACCATTCAGCTCCAGGCCCTCCAGGACTCGACCCCGCGTGACGACACCAAGGTCGAGGCGATGAGCAACCAGTTGATCTGGGAGACCCGCATTTTCGAGGACCGCCGCAAGGTTGTGCGCTTCGTCTGTGAGGTTCCGACCACGATCGACCAGCGCCTGTTCGCGCTCGGACGCGTGATCCAGCAGGAAATGGAATAGCGTCAGCCTCACTGACGGCTCACGAAAAGTTCCCGGATTGACCCCGGGATCGTTAACCTTTTGCCGTGCTGTCTGCCGGAACCAAATCCATCCAGGATGGCTTGTGGAAGTGAATTCCAAGACGTCGGGAGGCCTCGATGGGAACAGCAAAATTCATCTTCGCGGGCGCGGTGGCCCTCAACATGCTCGCATCCAGCGCCCTTGCCGACGACATGACCGGAATGGTCACACGGATCAATCGGCTCAACAACACGATCTCGATTCAGGAGATGCAGAAGGGGACGGTCGGCGGCAGCGCAGGCGGCGCCGGCGCTCTCCAGGAGTACAAAGCCAAGGACGCCGCAATGCTCGACGCCGTCCATGCCGGCGACAAGGTGAGCTATTCTGCGACGGACAACAACGGCACGGGCACGCTGACCAAGCTGGAGAAGCAGTAGCTCCCCACGAGGAGGAGAGTTGCGGGCTCCATCACTACTGCTCAGGGCGCGGCTCCGGCTGTGCCTCGTCGGTAGGAAGCTTCGCGTGCTCCCAACCATCGGTACCATCCGGATACCAGGCGATATTTGAATAGCCATACGCCAGCGCGCGTTTGGCGGCATTCCACGACATCCAGCAGTCTGCGAGGCAATAGATCACGAGCAGTGCGGCCTTGTCGCCGCGCGACGCGCGCGCGAGGCCGCGCTGGAAGTAGTTATCCATGGCTGGCGGCAGCGTGCCGTAGCCGGTGTCCGGCAGCCAGATGCTACCGGGAATATCTTTGCGCGGCGCATCCCGCCAGATGGTGCCTTCGGGCAGGTTCTTCGGCTTTGGCGCGCGCGGCAGCACGTCGATGAAGGCACCGGTTTTCGCGCGCCAGATCGCTTCTGCCTCCGCCGTCGTCAGCACGCGCGCGCCCGCGAGCGTCGCCGGCACCGGCGCGCGGTAGTTGTCGCCGCGAAACCCCTCTGGCTCGAACGGCTCCTGCTGCTGCGCCAGTGCCGGCACCACCAGGGTGGCGCCGACGAGCGCAGCGGCAAGATGCCACCTCATGGTGCCTTCTTGGCCGTCTCCGCGCCGAGCGGCCGGTCGCTCTCGTCAAGCAGGGGAACGCCAAAGTCGAGCAGGATCTTGTTGATCTCGCCCTGATTCTCCTGGATCAGCTTGTTGAGCTGCCGCTTCCAGTTCTGGTCGGCGGGACGCACGCCCATGCCGATGCGATAGACCAGTTTTGGTCCCGTCGTTTCCTTCACCAGTGGCGTCACGTGAAGCGACGCGCCGGCCTTCTTCGCATAGAACCCGGCCATCGGCCCCCACAGCACGCCGGCGTCGATCTTGCCGGCGGCGAGGTCGTCGATCATGGCCTGCGCCGAATTATCGAAGCGCGTGTCGATCATCAGCGGATAAGGCTTTGCGTCAGCCATCAGGCCGGCAATGGCCATGTTGGTCGCCGGCGGCGTGCCGGCGACAATGCCGACATGCTTGCCCTTGAGGCGCGCGTCCTCGAGCGTGTCGACGTCCTCGAGCCCGCTGCCTGCTTTCGCGACCAGCGCGTACGACGTGCGATAATACGGATTGGTCCCCTGCACGAGATCGTCGCCTTGCGGAAAGCCCATGATGACGTCGCAGCGATGCGCGCCCAGCGTCATGCGCACAAAACCGGTGGCCTGCGGGAAGAAGACGTAGTCGAGCTTCTTCTGGAGTTTGTCCGCGAACAACTCGGCGAGCTTGTTCTCAATCCCCTCGCCCTTCTCGTTGGAGAACGGCAAATTGCGCGGATCGGCGCAGACGCGCAGCACCTTGGGATCTACCAGTTCGAAGGAGAGGTCACCACTGTCGCTCGTCTGCGCGATGACGACGTCGCCGAACGCGCAAGACCCAACCAGGACCCATAATGCAAACAACCAGCGACGATGTCGTCCGGCCTTCGTCATCGCGCTTCCTCCTCATTTCGTTTCAATGCTAGCCATGCAACGCATGACGCGCCATGTTTTGCCAAACTTTGCGTTGGCGTTGCCCTGTTGCGATGCAATGCAACAAACCCTTTGAACTGAGGCGAAAAAGTGTCTCGCATCGCTTCAATGATCGCAGCCTTGTCCCTGCTGGGTGTCGCAACGCTAGCACGCGCCGGGACGGCCGAATTGCCTGTGAGCGAAGTCGCGCCGGGAATCTTCGTACACTCCGGGACCATCGCTCTGATGACCCGCGAGAACGAGGGCGACATCGCCAATGTCGGCTTCATCGTCGGCGAGGATGCTGTGGCCGTCATCGACACCGGCGGCAGCTTCCGCGAGGGCCAGGCGCTGTTGGCAGCGGTGCGAGCCCGCACGCTCAAGCCGATCCGCTACGTCATCAACACCCACGGTCATCCCGATCACGTCTTCGGCAATGCGGCCTTCATTGCAGCCGGAACCAGCTTCGTCGGCCACAGCAAGCTGCCGCAGGCGCTGGCGACACGCGGGCCATATTATCTCGACAATTTTAGACGCATCATGGGCGACGAGTTGATCTCGCCCGTGAGGATCGTGCCGCCTACCCTGCTTGTCGCGGACACGATGACGCTCGATCTCGGGTCACGCCGCCTGACCTTGCGGGCATGGCCCGCCGCGCATAGCGACAATGACCTGACCGTGTTCGACGAGACGACGAAGACGCTGTTCGCGGGGGACCTGGTCTTTCTTCGCCACATTCCGGTGATGGACGGCAGCATTCGCGGCTGGCTCGCCTTGCTCAAGGACCTGGAGGCAGTTCCGGCGGTCCGCGTCGTTCCCGGTCACGGCCCCGTGAGCGACTGGCCTGCCGCGCTATTCGATGAACGGCGTTATCTTACAACGTTGTTGTCCGACGTCCGCGAGCTCAACAAGAAGGGCGAGCCAATCCGGGGCGCCGCTGACAAGGCGGCCGCGACGGAACGATCGCATTGGGAACTGTTCGACGATTACAACGCCCGCAACGCAACCGCAGCATTTTCTGAAATTGAATGGGAGTAGCGGGCGCGCTACGGTGGCGCATGTCACTGCTTCGTCCGCGCCGGACCACGACCATGATGGGACAAGCTTTCCGCCTGACCTTGATCGCAGCACTGGCCGGCATCGCCTTCGCTATGCCGGCGCGCGCCGAGGAGACTTACGATCCCTGGCCGGGGCTTGTACAGGACATCTTCAGCAACCGTCCGATGAATGACGGCGCCGGTATTATCGCCATCGAGATGCCCTATCGCGCCGAAGACGCGGCCATCGTGCCGGTGACCCTGCGCAGCAAACTGTCGCCCGCCGATACCCGCCGCATCCGCTCGATCACGCTGGTGATCGACCGCAACCCGGCGCCGATGGCGGCGAAATTCGAGCTCGGGCCGGATGCCAACGTCTCCGAGATATCCACGCGCGTGCGTGTCAACAATTACACCGACGTCCATGCGGTCGCCGAGCTCAGCGACGGACAGCTCTACGTCTCCAAGACCTATGTGAAAGCCTCCGGCGGCTGCTCGGCGCCGGCAGGAAAGAATGCCGAGGAGGCGCAGAACCGGCTCGGCCAGATGCGCTACCGGCAATTCACGCGCGAGGAGGCGCCGGCGAGCCGCGTGCGCGAGGCGCAGATCATGATCGGTCATCCCAACAATTCCGGCCTGCAGATGGACCAGGTCACGCAGCTCTACATTCCCGCCTTCTTCATCAACCAGCTGAAGCTGACGCAGGACGACAGTCCCGTGCTTTCGATGGAAGGCGGCATCTCGATCTCGGAAGATCCCAATCTTCGCTTCACCTATGTTTCCAACGGCGCCAAGCATTTCCGCGCGGAAGCCAAGGACACGGACGGACATGTTTTCCGCAATGAGTGGGATGTGGAGAAGCCGGGGACGTAGTGCGTCAGGCTGCGCTGAATTCCCCTCTCCCCTTGTTGTGGGAGAAGGAAGACCGGCGTCCTGGCCGCAACAACTAGAAACACCTCACTTCGGCTTCCGCCTGGGCACGCCGCAAATCGTTCACGGCCGAATTCGCCTGCTCTGACGTGCGAAACTGAGCGCCGAGATTGCCTCGCACCTGGGACATGCTCAGCGCCGTCTCCGCGGTGACATAGCGCTCGTAGGGGACGATCGAGGCCACCACGTCAACCGAGCATGAGCATTGCTCGATCGCCTGCCGCGTCTCGCCATTGGCTTTCATACAGCCATAAACGTATTCTGCCCGCGCGGAGGTCGGGTAGTCATTGGCCTCCTCGGCGCGCGCGGCGTACACCGTCGCCGCCAGCGCTGCCAATGCGGCGACAATCCATCGTAACTGTCCCGCCAGTTTCATGAACATCCTCCCGCTGGTTGCGACGAAAGCTATGCTATGCGTATTGTCCTGAAAAGCACTCCCTTCGAGGAATGGCTCACAAGGTGATGAGAGTTCTTGGACGAACACTGGCGCTCGCCATGACGCTGACATTGTCGCTCGCCGCAACCGGCCGCGCCGCGGATACGATCCGCCTTGCAGTGCAGAAGACAGGAACATTCTCCTGGGAACTGGCAACGATCCGCGCTGCCGGGCTCGACAAGGAGGCCGACCTGTCGCTGGAGGTGACCGAGCTTGCAAGCCCCGAGGCCGGCAAGATAGCGCTTCGTGCTGGCGGTGCCGACATCATGCTATCGGACTGGCTGTGGGTGTCGCGCGAGCGCGCACTCGGCGCCAAGCTCACCTTCTATCCCTATTCCAGCGCGCTCGGCGCGGTGATGGTGCCGGCGGCCTCGCCGATCAAGTCGCTTGCAGACCTCAAGGGGCGCAAGCTCGCCGTTGGCGGCGGACCGATCGACAAGAGCTGGCTTCTGCTCCAGGCCCGGATGAAGCAGGATGGCATCGACCTGAAGTCGGAGGCGACCATCGTCTATGGCGCCCCGCCTTTGATCGCCGCCAAGATGCTCGACGGCGAGATGGATGCGAGCCTTAACTTCTGGAATTTTTGTGCTCAATTGGAGGCCAAGGGATTTCGTCGCCTCGCCGGCATCGAGGATATTCTGCCGAAGCTCGGTGCCAAGGGCGCGGTCTCCGCGGTCGGCTATGTCTTCGACGAGAGCTGGGCGGCGAGCCATCGCGAGGCGGTGGCGCGCTTCATCGCGATGACCCGCAAGGCCAAGCAGCTACTGGTAACGTCGGACGCAGCCTGGGACAAGATCGCGCCGCTCACCGGCGCAACCGATCCGGCCATGCTCAAGACCTATCGCGACCGCTATCGCGAAGGCATTCCGCGCCGGAGCATCGACGACGAGGAAAAGGACGCGCGCGTGCTCTATCGCGTGCTGGCCGAAATCGGCGGCCGCGACCTGGTCGGGCCAGCGGCCGAGCTCGATCCCGGCACCTTCTATCACGCGGTCCCTGGAGACTGAGGTGCCGCGTCTGCTCTCATTCGCCCTGTTTCTCGCGGTCTGGTGGATTGCAGCGCTGTTCGTCGGCGGCGCAAAGCTGCCCTCCCCGCCTGCGGTGCTCAACGTCATCATTGCAGAAGCATCAAGCGGCGCCCTGTTCCTGCATCTCGGCGCCACGCTGGCGCGCGTCGCGCTCGCCTTCGTGCTGGCGATGTCGCTCGGCAGCGCCATCGGCTACCTGATGGGGCGGGTGAAGCTCGCCGACCGACTCGGCGATCCCTGGCTGATCCTGCTCCTGAACCTACCGGCGCTGGTCGTGATCGTGCTCGCCTATATATGGGCCGGACTGACTGAAGCGGCCGCGATCGCGGCGATCGCCATCAACAAGCTGCCGACCGCCATCGTCACCTTGCGCGAGGGCTCGCGCGCTCTCGACCGTTCGCTCGACGAGATGGCGACCGTGTTCGCGATGCCGCGCTGGCGTGCCTTCCGCCACGTCGTACTGCCGCAGCTTGCGCCCTATATCGCAGCCTCAGCCCGCTCCGGATTGTCGCTGGTATGGAAGATCGTGCTGGTCGCCGAACTGCTAGGGAGGCCGAACGGCGTCGGCTTCGAGATCGGCGTCGCCTTCCAGCTATTCGACACGCCGCGGCTGCTGGCCTATTCGCTGACATTCGCTGCCGTCGTGCTCGTCATCGAAACCTTGCTGGTGCAACCGTTCGAAGCCCGCGCAACAAGGTGGCGGCCCCGTGCGGCTTGAAGTCGACATCACAGGCAAGACGTTCAGGAGCGCGGCGGGCGAAACGCACGAGGTGCTCGCGCCGCTCAAATTCGCGCTTCAATCGGGTGAGCTCGGCGTGCTGTTTGGTCCGTCCGGCTGCGGCAAGAGCACGATGCTGCGCATCATCCTCGGGCTCGACCGCGATTTTCACGGAAGCATCGCGCGCCCACCGGAAGCGCGGATCGGGATGGTGTTCCAGGAGCCGCGGCTGCTGCCGTGGCGCTCGGTCGAACAGAATGTGCGGCTTGCGGCTCCGGAGATCTCCGACGCGAAGCTGTCAGAGCTTTTCAGGATCCTGGAGCTGGAAGCGCACCGCAGCCACTTTCCCGGCGAACTGTCGCTGGGTCTTGCCCGACGCGTCGCACTCGCGCGTGCCTTCGCGGTCGAGCCCGATCTGCTCGTGCTCGACGAGCCCCTCGCCTCGCTTGACGACGCGCTCGCGGGCCGTCTGCGCGACGAGATCGCAACGCTGGTGGCAAGCCGGGCCGTGATGACACTGCTCGTCACCCACAGCCTCGACGATGCAATTCGTCTCGGCGACCGCCTGTTCTTCCTGTCGCCGCGACCCGCGCGCATAGTGCACGAGGTGCCGATCGCCATCCCGCGCGCGCAGCGGGGCGAGGCCGAGATTGCCGCGATCAAGGCCAGCCTCGTCCAGCGGACCCAAAACAGACAAGATGGCGGACATGGCGGTGAACGCGCCGGCCGGGATATCTCATAGTCAGCAACGAGAGGCGCGTGCTAGACAGGCCGGCAGCGGAGTTGATGATGAAGCGAACGGTCGCTCTGACGACACTTGGCCTCGTTGTTGTCGCGATGACTGCGAGCGCACAGGATATGATGCGCGACGTCGACCTGTCCTCGCCCGCAATGGTTTCGGCTGAACTGAGCCGGCAGGAGGTCGAAGCCGTGCTGGCCAAGGCAAGCGCTGCCGCGCCGGCCGATTTCACTGGCAAGCGGCTGTCGGGACTCGACCTCTCGGGGCTGGACCTTTCCAACGCTATCCTCCGCGCAGCGCGTCTCAACAAGGCCAAGCTCGCCGGCACACTGCTCGATCATGCAGTCCTCGATCAAGCATGGCTCCTGGACGCCGACCTCACAGGCGCAAACCTGAAGGGCGCCAACCTGTTCGCCTCGCAGATGGCACGCGCCCATCTCGACGGCGCGGATCTGACAGGGGCACGCATCGCCGCCGACCTCACTGGCGCAAGCCTGATCGGCGCCTCGATCGCGGACGCGCATCTGGGGGCCGACATGCGCAACCAGTCGATGGGTCTGGTACGCGCGGTGTTACGATCGGCCAATTTGGCTGGGATCAATGCGCGCAACGCCGACCTGTCGCGCGTCGATCTCGAATTTGCATCCCTCAAGGGGGCAGATTTGAGCGGCGCATCGCTCAAGAACGCCCAGCTTGGCGGAGCCGACCTAACCGGCGCGACCGTCATCGATGCCGATTTCGAGGGCGCCGATCTCGCCTCGGCAAAGCTGATCGCTCCGGTCGGCCTTGACCGGGCCAAGAATTTCGACAAGGCAAGGAACCGCGAACGCCTGATCACGGAATGACGGCGTTTGCTTTGGGAGGACTGGCTGATGCGTTGGGTTCTGGCTGTGATCGCGTTGTTGGCGTGTGCCGGCGAAGCCGCCGCGCAGAGCAAGGGCAAGGGCATCCGGCTCTGGAATCTGACGTCGGAGACGATCTCGGGCTTCCAGCTCTCGCCGGCCGGCAAGACCGACTGGGGGCCGAACCAGACCCTGAACGACAAGGACAAGGAGGTCGACCATGACGAGCGGCTGCGCATCACCGGCGTCGAGCCTGGCCGCTACGACGCCAAGGTCAGCTATCCCAATTCACGGCAGTGCATTATCCGCGACATCGAGATCAAGGCAGACGCAGTGTTCTCGATCGCCGACAAGGATCTGAAGGACTGCTCCAAGTAGCAAGACCGGCTTCACGCCTTGTCGTTCGGGTGAGGATATTCGCAGCGCCACCGCACCGCCTGCCACTTCGGATGCTCGCCGACCCATTGCGCGATATAGGGCGGCGCCGCCATCGCACACTGTGCCGGCGATCCGCCATATTTGAACATCAGATGCTGCTCCTCGCAGGTCGCAGGCGAGAGCACCGCACACACAGTCACCACCAGATCGATCGGGTTCATGCCGGGATCCTCTCGCTAGGCGATGGAATTTAGCACAAATGGCTACGCTCCAAGGAGCGGGAAGTTTCAATTCCGACCGACATGCAGCGGGAACTTGGCGGTCACGACCTCGCATTCAGGTGCACCGAGCCTCACCCGTTTGAAAGACGTGAAACCAGCGCCTTGCCGCCCATTCATTTCGTCAATAAGCTGGGTTCCCCACAACTGCTAACAGGCTGATGGCTCTTAGAGAAACCTCATGGCGCGACGTTGTGGTCGCTACGTGTCTGCTGGCGTGCGGCGCCGGCATCGGCGCTTTCACGGGTCACGTCCGGCAAGCAGCTGCGCAACCGCAGTCGGATAAATCAAATTCGGGCCGCACCGAGCCTTCCCGGACTGCAAACAGCGACCAGCCGGCGGTCAAGCTTACGCCCAGCCAGCAGGGGCAGGTCGGACTCGAAACCGCAGTGGTGCAAGCCGCTCCCCATCCCGAGCAATTCCGCGCGTATGGAGCGGTGCTCGACATCTCCCGCATTACAGAGCTGACCAACAGCTACGCCAATGCGCAGGCTCAACTGCAGACGGCACAGGCCAAGCTCGAAGTCGCCAAGAGCACATTCGACCGGACCAAGAATCTGGTCGACTCCGCCGCCCTCCCAAAAAAGGAAGCCGAAACCGCCGAGGGAACGTTGCGCGCCGACAAGGCCGCGCTTACCGCAGCGGAATCGCAGCTCAGGACTCTCGCGGCAACAGCGCAGCAGGAGTGGGGGCCGGTGATCGGCCGGGGAATCGTCGAGCGCTCGCCCGCCGTCATCAGGCTGATCGAACGCGACCAGTTTCTGATTCAGGTGACGTTGCCGCCCGGCGTGACTGTCACTGCGGCTCCGGGAGCAGCTCTTGCTCAGGCGCCGACGCGGAATGCGAATATCGACCTCCAATACATCTCCCCGGCAACACGCACCGATCCTCGGATTCAGGGATTGAGCTATTTCTTCTCGGCGCCAGGCGACAGCGGGCTGCTGCCCGGCATGAACACCACTGTTTATGTGCCATCAGGCAACACTTACGAAGGCGTGTTCATCGAGGATACCGCGATTGTGCGGTGGCAGGGGCGATCGTGGGTTTATCTGCGTGTGAGCCCCGATAGTTTCCGACGGCACCCGATCAGCATGGATCAGCCGGTCTCGGATGACGACTACGTCGTCCGAGACATCCCATCCGGGTCTGAAATCGTCATGCGGGGCGCGCAGGTCCTGTTGTCCGAGGAGGCCAAAAGCGAGCTTCGGGGCGGCGATGATGACTGACGGCATCGGCTCCGGCGGATCAGGGCCGCAAGCTGCTCTCGTCGCATTCGCCATTCGATTCCGCGGCATCGTGCTCGCGCTCTCCTTCGCGCTGCTGGGCTACGGCCTGTTCGCTCTCGGCGACGCCAAATACGGCGTCTTTCCCGAATTCGCGCCGCCACAGGTCACGATCCAGACTGAAGCGCCCGGCCTCAGCCCGGAGCATGTCGAGATCCTGGTCACGCAACCGATCGAAACGTCGATCAACGGCCTCGCCGGCGTCGAGAGCCTACGCTCGTCGTCGATCCAGGGCCTCTCCGTCGTGACCGTCATCTTCCAGCCGCGGAGCGATATCCACCGGGCGCGCCAATCGGTAACGGAGCGTCTCGCGATCGTGGCTGCGCGGCTGCCCCAAGGCGTTCAGCCGCCGTCGATGACACCACTGACCCCGCTAGCCGGCACGGTGCTGGTAATCGGCCTGACATCCGATCAGCGTTCGCTGATGGATTTACGCACGATTGCAGACTGGACCGTGGCAAGACGGCTTCTGGCCGTACAGGGCGTGGCACAAGTATCCACGTACGGCAAAGAGGTTAGGTCACTGCAAGTTCAGGTCCGCCCGGACGATTTGATCCGGTTTCGGATCGGCCTGAATGACGTGCTGGCCGCCGCGCGCAAGGCCACGGGCGTACGAGGCGCCGGCTTCATCGATACTGCCAATCAGCGCATCACACTGCAAACTCAAGGGCAGTCTTTGACGCCCGACCAACTTGCCCGCACCGTTCTTCTGCACGAAGGCGGCGCAAGCGTGGTTCTCGGCGACGTCGCTACCGTCGAGACCGCCCCCGAGCCGCCAATCGGGGCGGCACTCATCGACGGCGTGCCTGGCATTATGCTCATGGTCAGCCAGCAATACGGCGCCAATACGCGAGAGGTCACCGCGCGCGTGGAAACCGCGCTGCAGGAGTTGCGACCCGGCCTCGAAGCCGACGGGGTCACGCTCCATGCGGACATCTTTCGTCCCGCCAATTTCATCGACGCGGCGACGGAGAACGTGCTCAATGCCCTGCTGATCGGCGGAGCGCTCGTCGTAGTCGTTCTGTTTCTGTTTCTGTTCGACTGGCGTACCTCGATCATCAGCTGCACCGCGATCCCCCTATCGTTGATTGCGGCCGTACTTGCACTGCAATGGATAGGGGAAACTCTCAACACGATGACGCTGGGCGGCCTTGCAATCGCGATTGGCGAAGTCGTCGATGACGCCGTGATCGGCGTCGAGAACGTCATACGTCGATTGCGCGAAAATCGCCTGGCGACGGCGCCGAAGCCCGAGGCCCGCGTCGTGCTCAACGCTTTCCTCGAAGTACGCACCGCCGTTGCCTATGCGACGTTTGCGGTGCTGCTGGTCTTCCTTCCGGTCCTGGCGCTTTCCGGCATTGCCGGCCGACTGTTCGCCCCCCTGGGCATCGCCTACATCCTCGCCGTGATCGCCTCCCTCGCGGTCGCCCTGACCGTGACCCCGGCGCTCTCCATGCTGCTCCTCGTCGGGCGAACAGGCGCACAGCGTCTGCATGAACCGCCGGCGGTGCGGTGGTCCCGTCGTCACTACCAGGCCTTGCTGCGTCGTATCGGCCGTTACCCGAAGCTGGTGATGACGGCAGCCGCGGCCGTCACGATCGCCGGAGCGGCGATGCTGCCTTTCTTCGGCGGGACCTTTCTGCCCGATCTGCGGGAAGGCCATTTGATCCTGCACGTCTCCGCAATCCCCGGCACCTCGCTCGACGAATCCCTTCGCATCGGCAAACTGATGACGGATACGCTCCGACAAATCCCGGGCATCCGCAGGGTGGCGCAGCATGCAGGCCGGGCCGAGGCCGGCATCGACACGGTTGGTCCGCATTCCAGCGAGTTCGAGGTCGATCTGGAGCCGGGGCTCTCGGGTCGGGCACAATCCGAAGCAGAAGCGCGCATCAGGGCCGCTCTGGCCGACTTCCCCGGGGTTTCCTTCTCGAGCAAGACCTACCTGACGGAGCGCGTGGAGGAAACCGTCTCCGGATTCAGTGCGGCGGTGGTCATAAACATCTATGGGTCCGACCTCGACTCACTCGACCGCGCTGCGCGCGATGTCGCGCGCGAGCTCGACGAGGTTGGGGGCGCCATGGACGTGCAGCGGCGAACTCCGCCGGGAATGCCGCAGGTCAATGTGACGCTTCGCCCGACCGATCTGCAGCGCTGGGGGTTGGACGCGGTCGAGGTGCTCGAACTGGTCCGCACCGCCTATCAGGGCGACATCGTCGGCCAGGGATATGAAGGCAATGCCGTCTTCAATATCATCGTGATCCTCGATGGGCATGCCCGCGCACGGCTCACTCAGATCGGCGACCTGCCGGTGCGTACACCGAGCGGTGCGTACATTCTGCTGAAACAAATCGCCGACGTTTACGAAACCTCGGGCCGCTATCAGATCCAGCACCAGAATGCGCAGCGCGTTCAAACCGTCACGTCGAACGTCAGCGGTCGCGATCTCGAATCCTTCGTGGCCGCCGCCAAACGCAAGCTGGCCCGCGAGGTCACGCTGCCGCCCGGTACCCGCCTCGAATTTGCCGGAGCAGCTGAGGCCCAGGCCCGGTCGCGACGCGATCTCATCGTCAACTCTCTGCTGGCGGGGACGGGTATCCTCGTTCTGCTTGCGATGGTTACCGGCCATTGGCGAAATCTGCTGCTGGTCATGATCAACTTGCCGTTCGCCTTTGTCGGTGGCGTATTCGCATTGGCTTTGACCGGTGGCCTGCTGTCGCTCGGATCGATGGTCGGCTTTGTCACGCTGTTCGGCATCACGCTGCGCAACTCCATCCTCATGATCTCGCACTACGAGCACCTCGTCCTGGTCGACGGCCGGGTGTGGGCGCTCGACACCGCGATCGAGGGCGCGGCCGACCGTCTCGTCCCGATTCTCATGACGTCACTCGTGACCGGCCTGGGACTGCTTCCGCTTGCGATAGGCGCGGGAGAGCCGGGACGTGAAATCGAGGGGCCGATGGCGATCGTCATCCTCGGGGGTTTGATGACATCGATGGCACTTAGTCTGCTGGTGCTGCCGACCCTGGCGCTTCGATATGCGCGCTTCAAGAGCCGCTCCGAGGGCGCGCAAAGGAGCGTGACGATCTGAAGCTTCAAAAGCCGCGGCGGCGCAGACCAAGCTTAACGCAGCGCAATGGGGTGATGGACGGTTGAGATCTTTGGCGCGATTGTCAAAGCCGGCTCGGATGCGGCCCCTGCGCGGCGACGTCGAGCGATCAATTCGACAGGCGTCCAGGATCGAAAGAGCGGTCGGACGCTGTCGCGGGCCTCAACAACTTTTGCCATCGAAGCCGCGACAGGTCACAAGGCACGTTCTTACTTGCGCGAAGCGCAGGCGTACATGTTGATTTCCATGCCGACCGACACTTCCACGATCTTCGGAGCTTTCCAAGCCATTCGGGGTCTCCCAAGGTATTGAGCGCGACATCGCGCGGGGCAAAACCTAGGGCCGCATCAGGGACAGCGCAAGGCCGGAATCGAACCGCGAACACAGCGAACCGTCGCATTGCGCGCGCAAATTTCGCTCTCGGGCAAACGGTCTTCGCTCTCAGTCAAGCCGCGCGTCGGTCACCGCAACAATCGCAGCAGCGCGCGGCCGGCGCGCGAGTTCAGCTCCTTCGCATCCAGCGTTCCGTCCTTGTCGGGATCCGCTGCATTGAAGCGCTGCTCCACCACGGATAGATATTCGTCGAGCGTGAGTGTCCCGTCGCGATCGGGGTCGGCGGCAGCGAGTTCTTTCGCCGTTAACCGTCCGCGCAACTCGCGCGCATCAAGCGTGCCGTCATGATCGGAATCGAGCTTTGCGAACAGCGCAGCGGCCGCCTTCTTCACCTCGGCGAGATCGAGCGTGCCGTCATTGTCGGTGTCGAACATCTTGACGGCGCTGCCGGATGCCGACCAAGCCGGACGGGACAGCACTGCAATCGTAAGCACAAGCGCAACAGAGCGACGCGATATCATCGAAACCTCCCTGGTGACACGCCCGGTTCGAACGGGATCGAGACAACATAAGTCCGGCACTGTATCCTGGTTCAAGGGGGAGCTGATCCGCGCGCGGGCAAACGTTGACGGAATTCGGATGGACCGCCAACCAATGCCGTCGCTCTATTGCAGGTCATGCCGTGCTGCACCAGCGAGGCCGCTCATGATCCGTTTGATGACGATTCCGCTCTGTTGCGTCGCTACGTTGTGTCTCGTCTCGCCTGTCTTGGCGGAGAGCGCAGTGCATCCCAAACCCCTGCAAGCGCAACCCACGAGCACACTGACAGGCAAGGAACGCCTTGGCCCCAAATGGACCGATGAGCAACGCATCGACAATTGCAACGTGCCGACCGACAAGCGTGGAACCCGGCCGCGTCCGGCCCTCTGCCCCCACCATCTCTGATCAACTAGCCGCGTCGCCGATCTTCGTGTCGAGAAAATTGGTGCAGCGCGTTTGCGCAAGACGAGCAAAAATCATCGAGGATTACCGCGCGAGGCCTGGCATTTGGCGTCCAACATATCGGCAGCGCACTTTCGACTTTCGTATTGACGGGTTTTACAATCGGGACGAGTGTTGCTCCCGCAGCGTCAAAAGGCGCGCATATGCATATTGGGAGGAACGGATGAAACGCTTTGCGGTGGCCGCGAGCCTCGTCATGCTTGCATCAACGTGTGCATACGCCCAGACCACCGAGCAACTGGTCAAGGGGGCGACCGATACCTCGAACGTTCTCAACTACGGGATGGGCTACAATCTTCAGCGCTTCTCGACCCTAAATCAGATCAACAAGGACACCGTCAAGAATCTCGTCCCGGTCTGGAACTACAGCTTCAACGACGATCGCAGCGAGGAATCGCAGCCGCTGGTGTACCAGGGCGTGATCTACGTGACCTCGCACAATGCGACCATGGCGGTCGACGCCAAGACCGGCAAGCAGATCTGGAAATCCAAGGTCGAGTATCCCGCCGAAACGCCACGCATCGTCTGCTGCGGCATCATCAACCGTGGCGCTGCGCTCTACGACGGCAAGGTATTCCGCACCACCCTCGACGCCAACGTGATCGCGCTCGATGCCAAGACCGGCAAGGAGCTCTGGCGTGAGAAGGCCGCCGACATCAAGGAAGGCTATTCCATGACGGTGGCCCCGCTGGTCGCCGACGGCGTCGTCATCACCGGCATCTCCGGCGCCGAGTTCGGCACCCGCGGCTTCATCGACGGCTGGGATCCAGCGACGGGCAAGCACCTGTGGCGCACCTATTCCATCCCCTCGCCGGATGAGCCCGGCGGCGACACCTGGAAGGGCGACACCTGGAAACTCGGCGGCGGCTCGACCTGGATCACCGGCTCCTACGATCCCGAGTTGAACACCGTCTATTGGGGCATCGGCAACCCCGGTCCGTTTAATTCGGCGGTGCGTCCCGGCGACAACCTCTACACATGCTCCGTGCTCGCGATGGATCCCAAGACCGGCAAGATCAACTGGCACTACCAGTTCTCGCCGAACAACCCGTTCGACTACGACTCCGTGGCCGAAATGGTCCTCGCCGACATGAACGTCGAAGGCAAGCCGACCAAGGTGCTGATGGATGCTAACCGCAACGGCTTCTTCTACGTGCTCGACCGCACCAACGGAAAGCTGCTCGCGGCCAATCCCTACGTGAAGGTCAACTGGGCAACCGGCGTCGACATGAAGACCGGCAAGCCGATCGAGACCGACGTCGCCAAGGATGCGCGCGAAGGCCAGAAGGTCACGGTGTATCCGTCGATCCTCGGTGGCAAGAACTGGGAGCCGATGTCCTTCAACCCCCAAACCGGCCTGGCCTACGCCAACACGCTGAACTTCGGCGGCAAGTACAAGACCGAGCCCGTCACCTTCAAGCAGGGTGAATGGTATCTCGGCATGGACCTGACCGATCCCTGGCAGTTCGACGACGGACCGCGCGGTCACCTCAAGGCCATCGATCCCATGACCGGCAAGTCGAAGTGGGAAGCGCCGAGCGACATTCCGCGCTTCTCGGGCGTGCTGTCGACGGCCGGCGGTGTCGTGTTCTCGGGCTCGCTGACCGGTGAGTTCGAGGCCTTCGACGCCGACACCGGCAAGAAGCTCTGGCAGTTCCAGACTGGCTCCGGCATCGAGGGCCAGCCGGTGACCTGGCAGCAGGACGGCGTACAGTATGTCGCGGTCACCTCTGGCTATGGCGGCGTCTACTCGCTGTTCTCCGGCGACGAGCGGCTTGCCAAGGTGCCGCCCGGCGGTTCGCTGTGGGTCTTTGCGGTCAAGCAGTAACCACGGCACGATGCTGAGAGACGTATCTCACAAGACGGCGGCGATCCTCGCCGCCGTCTCGGTGCTGACGGTCGCGCTTGCGGCAACCGTCCGAGCCGCGGATGACGCAACCGAAAATCCCGTGCAGGCGCAGATCGACCACGGCAAGTCGACCTATGCCGAAAGATGCTCACACTGCCACGGCCCCAACTTGATGAACTCCGGCACCATCACGCCGGATCTGCGCGCCTTCCCCGACGACAAAACGCGCTTCGTCACCACAGTGAAGAACGGCAAGAACAACAAGATGCCACCCTGGGGCGACATTCTCAACGACGACGAGATCGGGAATCTCTGGGCCTTCATCTCCAGCCGGAGGAAACCATGAGGCGCTGGCTCGTTGCGTTTAGCGTTGCCGCGACCCTCGCAGCGGCGACCACGGTCGCTCGCGCGGCCGACGATCCGCTGAAGGTCTGTCTCGACGAGAACCGTCCGCCACTCTCAGTGCACCACAAGGGCAAGCCGGACTCAGGCTTCGACGTGCTGCTGGCGCAGGCGGTCTCAGAGCGGATGGGACGGCCGCTCAGTATCCAGTGGTTCGAGAGCAAGCTGGATGAGGATTCAAGCCCGCAGCTCGAGGCCAATGCTTTGCTCTCCGACGGACGCTGTTCGCTCGTCGGCGGCTACGCGCTGACGAGGAATGCGCTTGTGGTTCCCGGGATGAAAACGGCGCGCTTGCCGGACTTCGCCGGCGCCACGCGCGACGACCGGCGCCGCCGCGTCACGCTCGGCGTGCTCGCGCCGAGCCAGCCTTACGTCTATTCGCCGATGACGGTCGTGCTGGGACCGAAGGTGCAGGGTCGCAAGATCGGCGACATCGGCGATCTCGCAGGACTTCGCCTCGCGATCGAGAGCGGATCCTTGGGTGATGCGATCCTGATGACGTTCGGCGAGGGACGCCTGATCGACGACATCACCCATCTCGTACCCGGCCGCGATGACCTCCTCGGCGCGCTTCAACGCGGCGACTACGACGCGACCCTGATCGACCTCGGCCGTTTCGATGCCCACCGCGCCGCGCATCCCGACACGGCGGTTACCGCCTCCGGCTATTATTATCCGATCGGCGCCAATCGCGGCTATGTCGGGCTTGCGAGCGATCCCGCGCTGATCGATGCCGTCGACAAGGCGCTCACCGAGCTTGCCGCCGAAGGCAGGATCGCCGCATTCGGCAAGCAGGCCGGCCTCACCTACCTGGCGCCGCGCGAGCCCGCGATCCTCGGCGATGTCTGGATGAAGATCATCCAGCGGTGAGGCAGCTCGTCATTCCCTATTACGCAATTGCGCTATGGGGCGCCCGCAGGGCGAACCCGGAATCCATTCCTCCACAGGGCGGGCTGCGCCCGTCGCCCGCCTAATGTTCGCCCGCGACCACGGCGCCCTGCTGTGCCTTGTGGATCGAGGACGGCACCACGCCGAAGTATTTCCGGAACACGCGGCTGAAATGCGATGAGCTGGAGAAACCCCAGGAGAACGCGACGTCGGTGATGGTCTTGCCGGCGTGCGCCTCGAGCTCTTGGCGGCAGTTCTGCAAGCGCGCCTGCCAGATGTAGTCGCTCACAGTGGTGCCGCGCTCGGAGAACAGCATGTGCAGATAGCGCTTGGAGCAGCCGAGCTCTGCCGAGATCTGGTCGATGCACAGATCCGGATCGCGCAGATGCTCGCGGATGAAGAACTGCGCACGCACATACATCGCTTCGGGCCCGACGCGATCGAACATCGTGTCGGCCTCGCGCAGCGGCAGCAGCAGGAGGTCGATCAGCGAATCCGCGACGCCGACCGCGCTGTTCGCCGACAGCTTGGCCGCCTCGTCGAAGGTGGCATGGACGAAATCATGCGCGATCCGCCCCGTACCCGTCTTCGCCGACAGCTTGCAGGCCGGCATCCGCTGCGACGGGAACCCGCGGTCGCGCAGCAGCGCCTTCGGCACAATCACCACGTCGTGGCGCGTGAAGGCGGGGCTGATGATCGAATGCGGGCATGAGACATCATAGGCGATGATATCGCCCGGGTTCAGCTCGATATGGCGCCCCTCCTGCTCGAAATAGGACACGCCGTAGGTCTGGAAGTGGATTTTTATGTACGGGTGTTCGTTGCCCTTGGCGCGCGCGAATGTGTGCGCGATGCGATGCTGGCTCACCTCGATCTGGCACAGCTTCAGGCGCGAGACGGTGGTGTAGTCGATGCGGCCCTCGAGCGAGGACGCCTCCAGCGGATCGACGTCGAATTGACCGCACAGACTCGTCAGCCCGTCGATCCAGCTCTGGATCTGCCTCTTCGGAGTCAGTCCGGTCGTCGAGAGCGTGTGAATTGTGTCGGACATTAATCCAGCCACTGATGTTATCGGGAGATTCGACACGACTCGCGACAGCGGTGCCGGAGCCCTCAGCCATGATTGTGTGACGTTTACCTCAAATTTGGGCGATCCTTTGGAACAAGCGCCATATTCCATTGCCGCCCTTGAAATTTAATCCTCCGCCTTAGTTGTAGCGCCGTCAAGCGGAACCTGAGCATCGAGCGCCGTACCACTCGCCACCGAAGCCGCTGAATTCGCTACTGCAAAATCAAAAACGTCACGTCCGTGCGCTGTCGAGCAAAGCGGCTTCTCTCTTGGGCAAGTTTCCCAATAGCGAACCCGTTAGGAATTGCGGCAGGAACAATAAGAACGGGCCGCTCCTGCACGTGGACCCGTGGCTCTCATCAGGAGGAGGAAACAGCACAGCATCGTTTCTGGTCCCCAACGTGACCGCCCTGCACGAGCAGACGCCGGACGAGAAGTCCGGTGATTCAGCAATGCTTCGGAAACAATAAACGAGACCAACGGAGGAATGACTATGCGCAAGGTGCTACTGGCGACCTTTCTTGGCTCCGCGGCGGCTCTCGCCGTCGGTAGCGCGTCAGCCAATGACGAACTGATCAAGATGTCGCAGAACCCGAAAGACTGGGTAATGCCGACGGGCGACTATGCCAACACCCGTTACTCGAAGCTGAACCAGATCAACGCGCAGAACGTCGGCAAGCTCCAGGTCGCCTGGACCTTCTCGACTGGCGTGCTGCGCGGCCACGAAGGTGGACCGCTCGTTATCGGCAACATCATGTACGTCCACACGCCGTTCCCGAACAAGGTCTATGCCCTTGACCTTTCCCAGGAGAACAAGATCGTCTGGAAGTATGAACCGAAGCAGGATCCGAATGTCATCCCGGTGATGTGCTGCGACACGGTTAACCGCGGCCTCGCTTACGGCGACGGCAAGATCTTCCTGCATCAGGCCGACACGACCCTGGTCGCACTCGATGCCAAGACCGGCCAAGTTGTATGGACCGCCAAGAATGGCGATCCCAGCAAGGGCGAGACCGGCACCTCGGCGCCCATGGTGATCAAGGACAAGGTGCTCATCGGCATCTCCGGCGGCGAGTTCGGCGTCCAGGCCCATATGACCGCCTACGACATCAAGACCGGCAAGCAGGTCTGGCGCGGATATTCGGAAGGACCAGATGACCAGATCCTGGTCGACGACAAGACCACCGCGCTTGGCAAGCCGGTCGGCAAGGATTCCAGCCTCAAGACCTGGCAGGGTGACCAGTGGAAGATCGGCGGCGGCGCCACCTGGGGCTGGATCTCCTACGATCCCGAACTCAACCTCATCTACTACGGATCGGGCAATCCCTCGACCTGGAACCCAAGGCAGCGTCCCGGCGACAACAAATGGTCGATGACGATCTGGGCGCGCAATCCCGATACCGGCGTTGCCAAGTGGGTCTATCAAATGACGCCCCACGACGAATGGGACTATGACGGCGTCAACGAGATGATCCTCTCGGATCAGCAGATCAACGGCCAGCCGCGCAAGCTGCTGACGCATTTCGATCGTAACGGCCTCGGCTATACGCTCGATCGCGCCACTGGCGAACTGCTGGTCGCTGAAAAGTACGATCCGAAGGTGAACTGGACCTCCGGCGTCGACATGGACAAGAACTCGCCGACCTATGGCCGTCCGAAGGTGCTCGACGCAGCCTCGACCGACAAGGCGGGCGAGGACCACAACGTGAAGGGAATCTGCCCGGCCGCGCTCGGCTCCAAGGACGAGCAGCCGGCGGCCTACTCGCCGGACACGCAGCTGTTCTACGTTCCGACCAACCACGTCTGCATGGACTACGAACCGTTCAAGGTGAGCTACACCGCGGGCCAGCCCTATGTGGGCGCGACGCTCTCGATGTATCCGCCGCCCGGTGAAAGCAACATGGGCAACTTCATCGCCTGGGACGGCAAGACCGGCAAGATCGTCTGGTCGAACAAGGAGCAGTTCTCGGTCTGGTCGGGTGCGCTCGCAACCGCCGGCGGCGTGGTGTTCTACGGCACGCTTGAAGGCTACCTGAAGGCGGTGGACGCCAAGACCGGCAAGGAGCTCTACAGGTTCAAGACTCCGTCCGGCATCATCGGCAACGTCAACACCTATGAGAACGGCGGCAAGCAGTATGTCGCAGTGCTCTCCGGCGTGGGCGGTTGGGCCGGCATCGGTCTGGCAGCAGGCCTGACTGATCCGACCGCGGGTCTCGGCGCAGTCGGCGGCTATGCGGCTCTGAGCAATTACACGGCTCTCGGCGGCACGCTGACCGTGTTCTCGCTGCCGAACTAGGCCCTGCTCAGTATCGCTCCGGCGCGTGGATCAACTTCACGCGCCGGCTCGTCTCCACCGAACGCCCTTCGAGGAAAACCTCTTGCATAAAATCTGCTCTGTCATTGCTGCGATGATCTTTGTTGTGTCCGGAGGAATTGCTGTCGCGGATGGCTCGGGCGACCCGACCGCCGTCAAGCAGAACGAAACTGGCGAATGGCTCGATAAGGAGGGTAACCCGACATACAAGATCACCGACGGGTCCGTCGACTGGTACACCTATTCCGGGTACCGCCGCTATCACTCGGACTGCCATGTGTGCCATGGCCCTGATGGAATGGGCTCGACCTATGCGCCGGCGCTGAAGGACTCGCTCAAGACCATGAGCTATGCCGATTTTATCGGCGTCGTCGCCTCCGGCCGCAAGAACGTCTCGACTGCCGCAGAGAACGTGATGCCGGCCTTCGGCGATAACCCGAACGTCGCCTGCTATATGGACGATCTCTACGTCTATCTGCGCGCCCGCTCCAACGAGGCTTGGGGTCGCGCCCGCCCTGGCAAGCATGAGGACAAGAACGACGCCTATACCAAGAACGAAGACTCGTGCATGGGCAAGAAGTGAACGTTTGGAGCTTGGCCGGGACCTGGTTCCTGGCATCTCCAGAAGAATTTGAGGAGTTTACGATGAAGACACGTGCCGCCGTTGCTTTCGAAGCCAAGAAGCCGCTCGAGATCGTCGAAGTCGATCTGGAAGGACCGAAGGCCGGCGAAGTCCTCGTCGAGATCAAGGCGACGGGCATCTGTCATACCGACGCCTACACGCTCGACGGCTTCGACAGCGAGGGAATCTTCCCCTCGATCCTCGGCCATGAGGGCGCGGGCATCATCCGTGAGATCGGCCCGGGCGTGACCTCGGTGAAACCGGGCGATCACGTCATCCCGCTCTACACGCCGGAATGCCGGCAGTGCAAAAGCTGTCTCAGCCGGAAGACCAATCTCTGCACCGCAATCCGCGCAACGCAGGGCAAGGGCGTGATGCCCGACGGCACCAGCCGTTTCTCCTACAAGGGCAAGCCGGTCTATCACTATATGGGCTGCTCGACCTTCTCGAACTTCACCGTGCTGCCGGAGATCGCGGTGGCGAAGATCCGCGAGGACGCGCCGTTCGACAAGAGCTGCTACATCGGCTGCGGCGTCACCACCGGCGTCGGCGCCGTCGTCAACACCGCGAAAGTCGAGCCGGGCTCGAACGTGGTCGTGTTCGGCCTCGGCGGCATCGGCCTCAACGCGATCCAGGGCGCCAAGATGGCCGGCGCCGACAAGATCATCGGCGTCGACATCAACGACTCCAAGGAAGATTGGGGCAAGCGGTTCGGCATGACACACTTCGTCAACCCGAAGAAGGTCACCGGCGATATCGTCCAGCATCTGGTCGGCCTCACCGACGGCGGCGCCGACTACACCTTCGACTGCACCGGCAACACCACGGTGATGCGCCAGGCGCTGGAAGCCTGCCACCGCGGCTGGGGCACCTCGATCATCATCGGTGTCGCCGAAGCTGGCAAGGAGATCGCCACCCGCCCGTTCCAGCTCGTCACCGGGCGCAACTGGCGCGGCACCGCTTTCGGCGGCGCGCGCGGCCGCACCGATGTTCCGAAGATCGTCGACTGGTACATGAACGGAAAGATCCAGATCGATCCGATGATCACCCACGTGCTCAAGCTTGAGGAGATCAACAAGGGTTTTGACCTCATGCACGAGGGCAAATCCATCCGTTCAGTCGTCGTGTTCTAGCTCGAAAGCGTCACCCCAAGGAGGATCGACCCATGACTGTTGCACTCCATCCCTCGATCGACAACGGCGTCAAACAGGGCAGCGGCAGCTTTGCCGGCGGGACGCTGGCCTGCAAATGCAGCGACCATCAGGTCAAGGTCGGCATCAAGGGCGACGTCGCCCACAATCACGCCTGCGGCTGCACCAAGTGCTGGAAGCCGCAGGGCGCGACGTTCTCCGTCGTCGCCGTGGTGCCGCGCCAGAACCTCACCGTGCTCGAGAACGGCGACAAGCTCCAGATCGTCGACCCCTCCGCGGTGATCCAGCGCCACGCCTGCAAGGTCTGCGGCACGCATATGTTCGGCCGTATCGAGAACAAGAACCATCCGTTCTACGGCCTCGACTTCATCCACCCCGAGCTGTTCCAGGAACAGGGCTCGCAGGCGCCGCAATTCGCCGCCTTCGTCTCTTCGGTGATCGAATCCGGCGTGAAGCCGGAGCAGATGTCCGGCATCCGTTCGCGGCTGAAGGAAATCGGGCTCGAGCCCTATGACTGCCTGTCGCCGGCGCTAATGGACGCGATCGCGACCCACGTGGCGAAAGCTAAAGCGGCTTGAGCGAGGCCGTCTGAGCAAGACACCAGGCGTTCGCCAGTCCCCCGGCTCGCTGGTCCCAACCAACGCCAGCGAGCCGGATGGGCGTGGCCCCAGATCATAGCGCGGCGATGCGCCGCCGCCTGTGCACTCTGCGTATGTGAGCGCCGTGAGCTCCCTCAGTCCTGGTCTCTGAATGACTGCGCAGTGCCGCCCGCTTCCTGATTGAAGTCCGCGTCCCTGCGTTTCTCCCTCCCTCGACTGAGGGCATACTGCTTCGTCCGCGCAGTAATCCTGGCGGACGAAGCTTTTTTGTTGCGCCTACTTCGCAGGTGCGCTGTGTGGTGCCGCGCCCTGCTTTTGACAAACCATCGATGCAATCTTTTCCCGGTGCGAACACTTGGCTGTGAACGCCGGGCTGGCGCGATCTCTGCTACGATCGCGCGGTCACGATGCCGCGCGAAAATTCAATCAACTAAGAACAAGACGGGAGGTATCGAGCACATCCGGACATTGCGATTCGCATTCCAGCCTCCTGCCGGGATGTGCCCGTGCAGAGATAACGGGCGGAGATGCGGTGATACGACGCAACGATTTTGCGCCGGCCGACGTCGGCAAATCCTGAAATCAGCAAGCTTATGAAGAGCGAGGGACGATCATGATCAAGGTGAAGATCAACGGCCAGGAACAGAGCTGGGACGGCGACCCGGATCTCCCGCTACTCTGGTTCCTGCGTGACGAGGCCGGGCTCACCGGCACCAAGTTCGGCTGTGGCCAGGCCTTGTGCGGCTCCTGCACCGTCATCGTCGACAAGGAAGCAGTGCGCTCCTGCATCACATCGATCAACGACGTCGCCGGGCGCGAGGTCACGACGATCGAGGGATTGCATCCAAACGGCGACCACCCTGTCCAGAAGGCCTGGCGCCAGGTCAACGTTCCCCAATGCGGCTTCTGCCAGTCCGGCCAGATCATGCAGGCCGCTGCGCTGCTAATGGACAACCCGAAACCATCGCACGACCAGATCCGCGAGGCGATGTCCGGCAACATCTGCCGCTGCGGCTGCTACCAGCGCATCGAGAACGCCGTCCATCTCGCATCGACGGGAGTGTGACATGAATTTCATCGACAACCCCGGGAAGCTTCGTGGCTTCGAAAAGAACATCCGTGTCGAGAAGATCTCGCGCCGCAGTATCCTGAAGGGACTCGGCGTCGCCGGCGGCTTCGTGCTCGCCGCGCCCGTGATGTCGCGCCAGGCGTTTGCCTATGAGACCGGCGCGGGCAAGATGCCGCATGGCGTCGTGGTCGATCCGCGCGTGTTCGTCGCGGTGGCGCCCGACGGCATCGTCACCATTGTGGCCCACCGCTCCGAGATGGGCACCGGCGTGCGCACCAGCCTGCCGCTGATCGTGGCAGAGGAAATGGAGGCCGACTGGTCCAGGGTCAAGGTGCAGCAGGCCCATGGCGACGAGGTCAAGTTCGGCAACCAGGACACCGACGGCTCGCGCAGCACGCGGCATTACCTGATCCCGATGCGCCAGATCGGCGCCTCGGCCCGCATCATGCTGGAGCAGGCCGCAGCAAAGCGCTGGGGCGTGCCGGCGACCGAGGTCAAGGCCGTCAATCACGAGGTGGTCCACAGCTCCAGCGGGCGCAAGCTTGGTTTCGGCGAGCTCGCGGCCGACGCCGCCAAGGAATCGGTGCCGAGCATCGAAGGCCTCAAGCTGAAGGACCCCAAGGACTTCCGCTATCTGACGAAGGGTCAGGTCAGCATCGTCGATCTCCACGACATCACCACAGGCAAGGCGCGCTACGGTGCCGACGTGCGCCTGCCCGGCATGAAATACGCCGTGATCGCACGTCCGCCGGTGACCGGCGGCAAGTTGGTCTCATTCGATCCGGACGCAGCGCTCAAGGTGCCCGGCGTCGAGAAGGTGATGCAGGCGCGTGGCTGGCCGTGGCCGTCGAAGTTCCAGCCGCTCGGCGGCGTTGCCGTGATCGCGCGCAACACCGGTGCGGCGATCAAGGGCCGCGACGCGCTAAAGCTGGTCTGGGATGACGGCGCCAACGGCAAATACGACTCGGCGGCCTATCGCAAGGATCTCGAGGAGGCCGCGCGCAAGCCCGGCCTGGTCGTGCGTCAGGAGGGCGACGCAGACGCCGCCCTGAAGGGCGCCGACAAGGTCATCGTCGGCGAATATTACCTGCCGCACCTTGCCCATGCCAGCATGGAGCCGCCGGTGGCGGTCGCGGACGTCAAGGGCGACAAGGCGGAGATCTGGGCGCCGGTGCAGAGCCCCGGCGGCACCCGCGAGGATGTCGCCAAGACGCTTGGCATCCCCGAGGACAACGTCACCGTCAACGTGACGCTGCTCGGCGGCGGCTTCGGCCGCAAATCGAAATGCGATTTCGCGCTCGAGGCCGCGCTGCTGTCGAAGGAACTCGGTGCGCCCGTGAAGGTGCAATGGACGCGTGAGGACGACCTCCACCACGATTTCCTGCACACCGTTTCGGTCGAGCGGATCGAGGCGGGGCTCGACAAGAACGGCAAGGTAATCGCCTGGCGCCATCGCAGTGTGGCGCCCACCATTGCCTCGACCTTCGCCGCCGGCGCAAACCACGCGGCACCTTTCGAGCTCGGCATGGGCCTCGTCGACATGCCGTTCGAGATTGCCAACATCTCCTGCGAGAACCCGGAAGCGGCCGCGCACACACGTATAGGCTGGTTCCGTTCGGTCTCGAACATCCCGCGCGCCTTCGCGGTGCAATCGATGGTCGGCGAGATCGCGCAGGCGACCGGCCGCGACCAGAAGGAGACTCTGCTCGCGCTGATCGGTACGCCCCGGATCGTCAAGCCGGCAGTGAAGGACTTGTGGAACTATGGCGAGCCCTTCGACAGCTACCCGATCGACACCGCACGCCTGCGCAAGGTGGTCGAGTTGGTCGCCGAGAAGGGCGAATGGGGCCGTCAGGTGCCCAAGGGCCACGGTCTCGGCATTGCCGCGCACCGCAGCTTCGTGAGCTACATCGCGACCATCGTCGAGGTAGCCGTCGACGACAAGGGCAAGCTGACGGTTCCGCGGGTCGATACCGCGATCGATTGCGGCACCTATGTCAATCCCGAGCGCATCGCCTCACAGATCGAGGGCGCTGCGATCATGGGGCTGAGCCTCGCCAAATATGGCGAGGTCACCTTCAAGGACGGCAAGGTGGAGCAGAAGAACTTTGACGGCTACCAGGTCATCAGGATGGATGAATCTCCCCTGGTCACCAACGTCTACATCGTGCCGCCCGGACCCGACACGCCGCCGAGCGGCGTCGGCGAGCCCGGCGTGCCGCCCTTCGCGCCGGCCCTGATGAATGCGATCTTCGCGGCGACGGGAAAACGCATCCGCAGCCTTCCGCTCGGCAAGCAATTGGAGGCGTAGAGCGGGAACACAAGGCGGCCTCGCGCCGTTTGCATCGATCTGACAGGAGCAGATCGATGACCAACATCTCAAAGGCGCTCGCAGTCTCGCTGCTGTCGGGCGCCTTTTCCTTGACCACCGCGGCCGCGTTCGCCCAGAGCAACACCGCGCCGCCGACCACGGCCACGCGCCCCACTGCGCCGGACCAGAACTCGCTTCCCAACGCCAGCGCCCCGCCCGCCTCGACCGCCCGGACCACCGGGCAGAGCAGCACCGATCCGAAGGTTCAGGAGATGAACCAGAAAGAGAAGGACAAGGTCGACCGTCAGGGCAAGTAGGCCTCGCACGCACCAGCGTTTCAGCGCTGTCATGACGGCAGCTACGTCCTCGCGGAAGCGTATTGATGTCCCCTCTCCCCTTCGCAAGCTTAGCAAGGGGAGAGGGGAAGACAGGATGCGCAAAGTGCGGCGGACGCCGTCCGCCGCACTTCGCTCCCCCCACTGCTCCGCCTTCGTCGATCCGCCGCGGAGCTTATTTCTTCAACGCGAACACCCAGATGACGCCGCCCTGCGGCACATTGGATTCGATGCCGATATTGTTGGTCGCGAGCGCATCCTGGATGCGCTGCGCGTCCACACCCCATCCCGACTGGATCGCGATGTATTGGGTGCCGTCGATCTCATAGGACACCGGCATGCCCATGATGCCGGAGTTGGTCTTCTGCTCCCACAAGAGTTCGCCGGTCTTTGCGTTGAAGGCGCGGAAGTTGCGGTCGTTGGTGCCACCGGCGAAGACGAGATCGCCCGCGGTCGCCGTGACCGACCCGAACATCTGAGACTTCGGGAAGTTGTGCTGCCACACCTTCTTGCCGGTCGCAGGATCCCAGGCCTGTATCTCACCAAAATGATCGGCGCCGGGCTTGGCCTTCAGGCCGATGTCCTCCGGCTTGGTGCCGAGCCAGAGCTCACCGGGCTTGAGCGCAACCTTTTCGCCCGTGAAGCCGCCACAGAAGTTCTCGTTGGCCGGTACATAGACGAGGCCGGTCTTCTGGCTGTAGGCCGCCGACGGCCAGTCCTTGCCGCCCCACAGTGACGGACAGAACTCCACCCGTTTGCCGATGCCAGGCTTGTGGGCGGGATCGACGATCGGCTTGCCGCTCTCATCGATGCCCTTCCAGACGTCAGTTGCGACAAACGGCCAGCCGGCGACGTAGTTGATCTTGGTCGGGGTGCGCTCGAGCACCCAGAAGATCGCATCGCGTCCGGGATGGATCAGGCTCTTGATATTGCGGCCGTTGCGTTGCAGGTCGACCAGGATCGGCGCCTCGACCTCGTCCCAATCCCAGGAATCGTTCTGGTGGTACTGGTGATAGGTCTTGATCTTGCCGTTGCTGGGATCGAGCGCCAGCACGGACGAAGTGTAGAGGTTGTCGCCGGGATGCGTCTCGCCGGGCCACGGCGCGGCGTTGCCGACACCCCAATAGATCGTCTTGGTGTCCTTGTCGTAATTTCCGGTCATCCAGGCCGATCCGCCACCCGTCTTCCAGTCATCGCCCTGCCAGGTATCATGGCCGGGCTCGCCTTCGCCGGGAATGGTGTAGGTCCGCCACAGTTCCTTGCCGTCTTTGGCATCAAAGGCGGCGACGTAGCCGCGCACGCCGAGCTCGCCGCCGGAGCCGCCGACGATGACCTTGCCGTCGACAACAAGCGGCATCAGGGTCATGTACTGCCCCTTCTTATAGTCCTGCACCTTGGTGTCCCACACCACGTTGCCGGTCTTGGCATCGAGGGCTACGACGTGATCGTCGGTGGTGGCAAGATAGAGCTTGTCCTCCCAGAGGCCGACGCCGCGGCTGGTCGGATGCAGCTGGAAGAGATCATCGGGAAGCTGCCGCTTGTAGCGCCAGTACACGTCGCCGGTCCTCGCGTTCAGCGCGATCACCTGGCCCATCGGCGTTGCCACGAACATCACGCCGTTGTTGACGATCGGCGGCGCCTCGTGGCCTTCGACCACGCCGGTGGCGAACGTCCAGACCGGCGTGAGATTTTTCACGTTCGAAATGTTGATCTGGTCGAGCGGGCTATAGCCCTGCCCGTCATAGGTGCGCCGATAGAGCATCCAGTTGGCGGGCTCCGGATTTTCCAGCCGCTGCGCGGTGACCGGAGAATAATTCTCGATCGGGCCTGCGCCCGCGGCGGTCGAGACAAGGCACGTGAAGGCGACGAAGCCGGACAGTAACCACTGCTTCCTGGTCATGGACGTTCCCCTTCTTTATCCGTTTGAATTCTTGTTCTGAATTCTTGCCGTTCGTCCCGTCGTCCGCCCATCGGCGGATGCGGCCTCTCGTGACGCGGGCACAACCCGCACGTCCATCATCCTGGCTGCGCGCCACCTACCTTTCCGATGAAATTGCCGGCGACGCTGAGCGAACCGTCAGCGAGCGCCAGAGGCAGCGCCGCAAGCCGCCGCGGCGCCGGCCCGAACACGACCTGCGCGCCCGCGCGGGGATCGTATTCGGAGTTGTGACACATACACTTGAATACCTCCTTGTCGCCGACATCGCTCTTCACCCAGGCGGTGACGGGACAGCCGGCATGGGCGCAGATCGCCGAATAGGCGATGATGCCGTCGATGGCGCGCGAGCGTGTCTGCTCGTCGAGTTCGGCGGGATCGAGCCGGATGATCAGGATCTCGTTGAGCCGCGAGGCGCTGCGCACGACCGACGTCTTGGCATCCTTCGGCCAGGCATGAACCGGCGGTCCACCGGCCGGTAGATCGGCTGCGGTGATGAGCTTTCCTTCCTGGTCGCCTTCCGAGAACACGAGCAGATCGCCCTTCTGCGGCCGTTCGTCGGAGCCGGGCGGATCCTCGCCCGCGTGCACCTGTGCTGAACAGCCGAGGCATGCGGTGGTGGCGAGCGCGCCGAGCAGAAGTGCTCGCCGCGTTTGCTCCGCGCACCTATCGGCTTCAGGTTCCACACTGTTCTCGAAGGATGAGGAAGTGATGTTGAACGATGCGCGTGACATGCCTGCTAGCAGGCGCTGCAACTCTGCCGAAAACAAGGCGGAGAATTGGCACCGCAGTGCATCAATATGGATTCACTCGCTTTGATTGAGAACGACTGAACGCATTCAAACGCGTTTTTGCGATTTCAACGCCGCACCGCGCAATCGGCATGATGATTTTGCAGACCAGACCGACAATGATGGAATTGGTACTCGCGTTATTGATCGCGCAAAGCAACCCAGGAAAGCAATCCAGGAGTGACTGCACGTTTTGCGGGCACGCCTACCGCGTTCAGCCTCTGAGCACATGACGCGGCGAAGCGACGAAGCCTGCGACCGTCGCCGATGCCATTTCAAAACTGTCGGCGATGCGCCGCGCCTTGTCGATGAAGAGCGCCGCGGCCGCGGGCGGGCAGACCTCGCGCGCAGTCTGTTCGAACAGGTCGAGCCAGCGATCGAAATGATCACCGACCAGTCTCAACGGCAGATGCGCCCGCATCGGCGAACCATGGTAGCGGCCGCTCATGAGCACGACCGACGACCAGAAATCCCTGAGCTTGGCGAGATGCTCGTCCCAATTCTGCACGATCGCGAAGACCGGCCCCAGCAGCGCGTCCTCGCGAACACGTCCGTAGAAACGGGTGACGAGTTCCCCGATCATCTCTTCCGTGATCCCGGTACGCTCGATCGCATCCTGGGCCAGCAGGTTCCGCCGCGCCGTCGCCGCCTCGCGCTCGGCGTTCAGTCGATCCGACATATGCTATGTTATCCGTTCCGTTGTTCCAGCAAGCCATTCCCTCGACACAGTCGAGCCAATTGCGCGCTGCGTCTTTGTTGCAGCGCAAATTGCGAGGGTCCGGCGGCGGACGGTGCACGCCCGCCGCCTGCGCCTTGATCAGGCGGTATAAGTGTAGAAGCCCTGCCCGCTCTTGCGGCCGAGATGGCCCGCATCGACCATTTCCTTGAGCAAGGGGGCTGGACGGTATTTGGGGTCATTGAAGCCTTTATAAAAGACCTCCATGACCGAAAGCATGGTGTCCAGCCCGACGAGATCGGCTAGCGCCAGAGGCCCGATCGGGTGGTTGCAGCCGAGTTTCATGCCGGCGTCGATCTCTTCTGCCGTCGCGATCCCTTCCTGGAGCGCGAAGATCGCCTCGTTGATCATCGGACACAGGATGCGGTTGACGGCGAAGCCCGGGCTGTTCTTGGCTGTGATCGCCACCTTGCCGACGCGCTTGGCGAAATCCAGCGCCTTGGCATGGGTGTCGTCGGAGGTCTGCAGGCCGCGAATGAGTTCCAGCAGCGCCATCACCGGCACCGGGTTGAAGAAGTGCATGCCGATGAAGCGATCGGGGCGATCGGTTGCGGCGGCGAGCTTCGTGATTGAGATCGAGGACGTGTTGGTCGCAACCAGCGTGCGCGGCGACAGCGTCGCGCAGAGGTCCTTCAGGATCTTGATCTTGAGCTCCTCATTCTCGGTCGCGGCCTCGATCACCAGGTCGCAATTGGCGAGCTTCGCCCGGTCGGTCGTGCCGGTGATGCGCTTGAGCGTCGCCTCGCGATCCGCCGTCGACATCTTCTCCTTCTTGACAAGGCGCTCCAGGCTGCCGCCGACGGTCGAAATCCCGCGGTTCACCGCCGCATCGGAAATGTCGACCATCACGACCGAGAGCCCGGCCGCGGCACAGACCTGCGCGATGCCATTCCCCATGGTCCCTGCCCCGATGATGCCAACGGTTTGGATCATTGCTTCATATCCTTCATCCTTGCGGGCGTGCCAGCATCGGCCCGACCCCATTGTTCGTGATCAGGGTCTAGCACCGCCAGCGGGCGGGTACGACCTGATCTTGCAGCTTCCTTAAAGCAGTTATGTCGGGAATAAAGCCGCCTTTCGGGCGCGAAAGGGCACGAATTGGCAGTCTGGCGGACCGATTTGATCCATTTTTGCATCCAGTCCCGCCCCCCGGGCTGCGCGGCCGAGGAACGGCCAACAGGCCGGTCGTCGACACCCAGGCCCTCGACCGCAATTCCACAGCTTACGAATACAATCGCGAGATGCCGCTGCTTGACGCCGCGGTGGCAGCCAACAAATGATTCCACCTGTCTCGCGAAACCAACCATTGTTGCGTGAACACCAGGAGGTATCATGTCCAGACTTGTGATCGGCGCTACCCTCCTCATTCTGAGCTACACCGGAGCGAGCTCCGCCCAAGCGGATCGCTATTGCCTCCAGGGCGATCGGTGGGGATTTCCCGGCAATTGCGCCTTTTCGACAATGAGCCAGTGCCGAGCAACCGCCTCAGGCACGCGGGCATCTTGCGGCGCCAATCCACGCTATCTGCACCATCGTCGCGGGCAGCCCCGTTGACGGCTTCGGCCGCCGCTCGCTCGAAAACGACAAGTCACAGGCCAAAACGCTGAACTACGGTCCGCGGCCGCCCGCCCTGATCAGATCGAACGCGATCGACCGGAGACGACGAGCGGTTCGCCGCCCCCTCCGGCCAACCGCGGCATGCTTCTGGAACTTCCGCCGTGAATCGTGGTCTAGTCGGCGAAGGGACTATTGCCCACTCGCTGTGGCGAGAATACGCGAGGGTCCACGGGAAGCAGCCGATTTGCTGCCGGGTATGGGGGCTTTTGAATGGACGTGATCATCTACCACAATCCCGATTGCGGCACCTCGCGCACCACGCTTGCGACGATCCGGAACGCCGGTATCGAACCGCACGTGATCGAATATTTGAAGACGCCGCCGTCACGAGCGCTGCTCCAGCAGCTCATCGCGCGCATGGGGATTTCGGCGCGCGAGACGGTTCGCGAAAAAGCGGCGCCCTATGCTGAGCTCGGGCTCGACAACGCGGCGCTGACCGACGATCAGCTGCTCGATGCGATGATGGCGCATCCGATCCTGATCAACCGACCGATCGTGGTGACGCCGAAGGGCGTAAAGCTCTGCCGCCCCTCCGAACTGGTGCTCGACCTGCTGCCGACGCCAAAGCGCCCGGCCGGATGAACGATTTCGCGCGATCCATCGTCGCCGCTCTCACGCTGATCGGCGAGGCCGACGCCGAGCTTCTGGGCATCGTCGGGTTGTCGGTGCGCGTCAGCCTGACGGCGAGCATCGTCGCGCTCCTGATCGGCGCCCCGATCGGGGTCCTGCTTGCGATTACCCGTTTCCGGGGACGGCAGGTCATCATCGTGCTGACCAATGCGCTGCTCGGCCTGCCGCCGGTCGTGGTCGGCCTCGCGCTCTATCTGCTGCTGTCACGGTCCGGCCCGCTCGGGGCGGCGGGACTGTTGTTCACGCCGACGGCCATGGTGATCGCGCAGACATTACTCGCCACCCCGATCGTGGTGGCGCTGGTGCACCGGCCGGCGAGCCTGCTGTGGGCGGAGTATGGCGATCTGGCACGGATCGACGGACTGTCAGCCCTGCGCAGCATGGCACTCCTGTTCGCGCTCGGACGGACCTCCCTGCTGACGGCGTTTCTCGCGGCCTTCGGGCGCGCCATCGCGGAGGTCGGCGCGATCATCATCGTCGGCGGCAACATCCGCGGCTTCACGCGCACGATGACGACCGCGATAGCGTTGGAGACCAGCAAGGGCGATCTGTCGCTGGCGCTTGGGCTCGGGCTGATCCTGCTCGCGCTCAGCGTCGCCGTGTCGACCGTCGCCTTCCTGCTAGTGGGACGCGTTGGGGAAAAATAGCTGCTCGCCGCCGACCTTGTAGCCCGCGATCGCATCCTGGCCCCTCGGCGAGATGAGCCAGTCGATAAAGGCCTGCCCGTCCTGCGCCTTCACGTTCGAATGCTTTGCCGGATTCACCAGCATGACGCCGTACTGGTTGAAGAGCCGCTTGTCGCCCTCGGTCAGGATCGTGAGCTCGCCGCGATTCTTGAATGACAGCCAGGTGCCGCGGTCCGACAGAAGATAGGCATTCGAGGACGAGGCCATGTTCAGCGCCGGACCCATGCCCTGGCCGATCTCACGATACCAAGCGTCCTTGCCGGTGCCGGGGTCGACCCCGGCCTCTTTCCATAATCTCAGCTCGGCGGCGTGCGTACCGGATCTGTCGCCGCGCGAGATGAACGGGGCCTTCGCCGCCGCGATCTTGCGCAGCGCCTCCGCAACGTCCTTGCTGCCGGCGATATGCGCGGGATCGGTTCTGGGTCCGATGATGACGAAGTCGTTGTACATGACATCGAAGCGCTTCACGCCCTGCCCTTCGGACATGAACTTGTCCTCGGCGGCCCTGTCATGGACGAACACCACGTCGGCATCGCCCCGTCGCCCGATGTCGAGCGCTTGGCCGGTGCCGACTGCAACCACCTTCACATTGATACCCTCGGCCTTCGAGAACAGCGGCAGCAAATGACCGAACAGGCCGGACTGCTCCGTCGACGTCGTCGACGCCACGGTGATGGTGCGATCCTGCGCGAAGGCGATGGTGGACCAGAGCAGGAGCGCTCCGATGGCGGCAATTTTTCTCATCGATCGTCCTCGCGTCAGCTGCTTGACGCTCCAACCTACCCTCGGGAGAATGAGGCCGGGAACCCCGACGTTCGGCGCAGGCTCAACAGCCGGCCCAATATCGGACGACGACGCGGTCAGCAAGTGCTGGCTTTCGAAGACAGCCTATCCAGGTTCGGATCAGCGGCACTGTGGGCGCAGTCACACAGGCGCCGGACAGGTAGCGCCGCGGCTTCATGACGATCGCAGCTTTCTCGATGATGGCCGATCGAGGGACGAACCTGACTTCACGCCTGCCTCACGCCTCTTAAACCGCGCGTGACCTCTCGGATGGCGCGGGAATATAGGGCGCGCAGTGCGATCCCTTCACTGGATCGCACTGGAGACTCCCATGATAAAGACAACCATCTTCACCGCCTTGCGACTCTCCCTCTCGCTCTCGCTCGCCATGACCGGTCCGGCGCAGGCGTGGGCCGGACCGGCTGGCGTCGCCGGCCTCGCGCCGCCGCCCAACGCAATCGCGCTCGTTCGCAAGGCGCATCCATCTATCCGCAACACTGAGCACGCACCCGTCAAGCGCCCCCCAACGATGCGCCTCCCCGATCGCGAGGAAGATCCCTTCGCGTCGATGCATTTCGAATGAAGGATGCAAGATGATCGGCGTCGCGATTCGTGCGCGGTCCGAAGGCAAGACGGCAGTAGCGTTGGCTCTTGCGCGCGATGGATGCGTGGATGTTCTGCAATTGGTCCCACTCACATTGACATCGGTGTGAGGGCCGGGGCAGTTTTTCATATTGCTGGCGAATCAGCGATTGCCTTACGCCGAGTACCTCTTGGACAACTCCCAGTGCTTGCGAGACTGATATCGTTGCTGCGCCGCATTCCCGCGGTGAAATGGGCGTTCACCAGGTTTCGGCTTTCGCCGCAAGGCGGCAGCATCGACGATGCGCCGGTCGCCATGGATGAGGCGCCTGCCCTCCGCGCCGACATCGCCGCTGCTTCTCCGGGCGCAGAGATCGCCGTTGCCCGATTGCACGGCGCCTCAGACATCACGGCAACAGTCGCGGTCGATCAGACCGACGTTCCCGATATCGAGGAGAGCCCCTCCGCCGCACCGTCCGATATCAGCGCTGATGAGGATTCGTCTCGCGAGGTGCCGACCGGCATTGATCCGGTCGCGGTCGAGGGGTCTTCAATCCCTTCCGTAGAGGTCGAGAGCGAGCCGGTTGAAACCGCCGATCATATCGTCATCAGCGACGCATCCCCCGATAATGCTGCAGACGTCGAGCCGGTCAGCGCAGATGACTTCTTTGTTCCGCTCGCCGACCGCTTGAGCCCTGCGGCTGAATCTTCTGATCTCATCATCGCCGGCGCGCCGTCCCCCGAAACTGCCGCGGACGCCGAGCCTGTCAGCGTCGACGACGCTCCCATGCCGCTCGTCGAGGCCGAAAGCTCGGCGGCTGACGTCTCCGATCTCATCATCGCCAGCGAGCCGTCCCCGGAAGCTACCGCGGAGGCCGAGCCGGTCAGCCTCGACGACGCTCCCGTAACGCTCGTCGAAGCCGAATGCCCGACGGCTGAGATCCCCGATCTCGTCATCGCGAGCGAGCCGTCCCCCGAAGCCGCAGCGGACGCCGAGCCTGTCAGCGTCGACGATACTCCGCTGCCGCTCGTCGAGGCCGAGAGCCCGGCGGCTGACATCTCCGATCTCGTCATCGCCAGTGATCCGTCTCCGAGCGTTGCCGCGGATGTAGCGCCGGACCCTGCAGACGATCCTTCGCCTGCCACGGCTGTCACCGCGGACGAAGTTCCGGCAACCTCTACAGACGCCGGTGCGAGCAGCGAGCCCGCTCCGGTTGTCGTGCCGCCTTCGCCAAAGCCCCGTCGGGCACCGAAAGCTCCGACGAGAGCCACTGATCCCGCTGATCGCGCTACGCTGATCCGGCAGCGCTGGGACGAGACAGGAATCAGGATGTGGAATCCGCGGCTTCATGGCACCGGCGATGCAACGCTGAATATCCAGGGACGCATCGAGCTGCTGCCGCCCGAGCCCGGCGAGACGATGCCGCGATATGACAGGCTCGAATTCAAGATGCTGGGCGGGCAGATCGTCTGCGAGGGCGTCATCGTCGAGGCGCCCGTGCGGGCGGGCCATCGCAGCTTCACCCAGCTGGCCGAACCGCGGAACCACGACCGGGTCCGCGAACCGGTTCGGGAACGCCAGGCCGCGCTGGCCTGATCCTTTCCTCCGCGACCATCATCGCGATGTGCTAGGCTGATGTCCCGGGACGGGAGATCGCATATGCGCGCAAGATCGTTGCCACTGGTCGTGATCGCCGCGCTCAGCATCTCGCAGCCAACCCTCGCCGCAGCAGGCAAGCGGCCACGCCATGCGCCCGCGGCCGCTCCTGCCGCCGATCCGGCCGCGCCCTACAAGGCCGACCGGCTCTCCTCACGCGGCGAGCCGATCCTCAATACCCCCGGACAGACCACTGTGCTGACGCGGCAAGTCCTCGACGACATGAACGCAACGAGTCTCAGGACGCCATGCGCTCGACGGCCGGCGTGACGATCGGGCGTTAGGCGTCCAGCTCTCCTTGCGCGCTCAGGGAATCGGATAGCCCTTCCAGACCCACTCCAGCGCAGCCGGCAGCGTCTGCGCGATCGTCGGCCGATCGACATGCTTGGCGTTGCGCACGAACAGGAACTGGTAGTGGTAGCCCTTCTCCGCCAGCACCTTCGCCATCAGTGCGTTCGACAACGTCCAGTCGTGCATGCCGTCGGGAATGGTGGGATTTGGATAGAACAGATCCTGGTCGCCGCCAAAGAACCAGAAGCGGATCGGCTTGGTCGGCGCACTAACGATCAGCGGTACGCCGGGCGGCTCGGCCGGCGTCAGCACGCCCGCCTTGGAGATGAGGTTGGGACCGGCGGGCCCCGTCCATGCACTGTGATATTCCCAGGCGCCGCCGCGCAGCGATGGATCGTGCGGCCATTGCTGGTTGACCATGGTCGGCGAGAAAGCCAGCACGCGGCGATAGAGATCGGGATAGAACCACGCCATGGTGAAGGCCGCAGCCCCACTCGAGCTCAGCCCCATGGTTGCTCGCCCGTCGGGATTTTTGGTGAGCTTGACGTCCGCGTTCTTCTCGACCAGCGGCAGCACCTCGCGCTCGACGAACTGCGCGTAGATGCCCGACACCGCGTCGTACTCTCGCCCGCGTTGGCTGCCCTGCGCATCCTGTCCGCCATTGCCGATCTGGATTGCGATCATCGGCGGCACGCGGCGCTGCGCGATCAGATTGTCGAGCGTCGTGGCGAGATCCTTGTACGCGTTAGAGCCGCCGTCGCCGACCACGATGAACGGCGCTTCGGTGCCGCGGACATATTGCGCCGGCACATAGACATCGATCGTGCGCGACCAGATGCCGGGATGGCTGGTCGTGACGATCATGTGCGACTTGTCATCCGGCGCCGTGACGGTCGTCATGATCGACGAGTTGGTGCAGCCGGCGACGTCGTCGCGGATCAGGCCGGGATTGTAGATCGTGCTGTCCTTCGACGTCAGCGTGAATGACTTCGTGGCGCCGCGCGGCATGCCTTCCTTCACAATTGTCTCCGGCGCGGGATTGTGGGTGGGCCCGATGATGAAATTGCCTTCCGCGCCTGGCGGCGGCAACGTGCCGTCAGGCAGCTCGGTCGCGCGCGGATAGTTGGGATTCAAGGGATCGCGCGTCGGCGGTGCCGTCTTGAAATCGAGGCCCGTCGTATCGATGAAGAACGGCGCCGTCTTGTCGGTGGTGTTGGCGCCGGGCGGCACCGTCATGTTCTGGGTGACGCAGGCCGGCTGCGCCATGGAAATCGAACTGGCGATCGACGTGAATGAGATGACGGAGATCAGCGTCCCCGCGAGGACGGACAATGAACTGGTCATTTCGGCTCCCGGTGCTGACACGTCTTGCCGGCTCGTCTTGGGTCAAAGTATGCCGGGCCGCCCAGGCGCGGTCAAACAGCAGCCGGCCGCGTTGCAGCAATAGCCGCCGTGCTCCAACCGGACAGCGGCCGTTATTCCCTGCATGCCCGGAATATTTGAGGGCAAGAGGCCGTTGCTGCCGCGCTTCGCACGACGTAGCTTGCACACCGGCCGCGGTACGCGATGACTGCGTGCGGTCGAAACGACACGATCACTCGGGAGGAAAGCGATGAGAAAGCTCACGGTCGCACTGTGTGCGTTGACTTTGTTCGCACCGGCCGCGCAGGCGCAGACGATCAAGGACTTCCTGGCGGCGGTCACCAAGAAATGGACCACGCCATTCGAGCCGTTCCAGCTCATCGGCAACATCTACTATGTCGGCACCGACGGCATCGCCGTCTACGTCATCAAGACCTCGCAGGGCCTGATCCTGATGGATACGGCGCTGCCGCAGTCGACCGGGATGATCAAGGACAACATTGCAAAGCTCGGCCTCAAGGTCGCCGACATCAAGATCATCCTCAACTCGCATGCGCATTTCGATCACACCGGCGGCTTCGCCGAGATCAAGAAGGAGACCGGCGCGCAACTCGCGGCCGGCGAGCGCGACAAGCCGCTGCTCGAGGGGGGCTACTATCCGGGCGACGAGAAGAACGAGGACCTCGCCTTCCCCGCCGTGAAGGTCGACCGCGCTGTCAAGGAAGGCGACAAGATCACGCTCGGCGACACCACGCTGACGGCGCATTCAACGCCCGGCCATTCGCCGGGCTGCACAAGCTGGGAGATGACCGTCAAGGACGGCAGCCAGGACCGTGAGGTGCTGTTCTTCTGCAGCGGCACGGTGGCGCTGAACCGGCTGGTCGGCCAGCCGACCTATGCCGGCATCGTCGACGACTATCGCGCGACCTTCGCCAAAGCCAAGGCAATGAAGATCGACGTGCTGCTCGGGCCGCATCCTGAAGTCTACGGTATGCAGGCCAAGCGCGCGGAGATGAAGGACGGCGCGCCGAATCCGTTCGTCAAGCCGGGTGAGCTCGCGACCTACGTAACCGGCCTGTCGGAAGATTTCGACAAGCAACTCGCCAAGCAGACCGCGGCGCTGGAGAAGAAATAGCGGCCGTCAGACGGCTGCCCGCACCGCTCCCCAAAGGCAACGCTACTTTGCCAGGCTCGGCAGATCGAGCCTGTTGGTGCGGGCGCAATCGATCGCGGTCTCGTAGCCTGCATCCGCGTGGCGCATGACGCCGCTCGCGGGATCGTTCCAGAGCACGCGCTCGATCCGCTTTGCGGCTTCCGGCGTGCCGTCGGCGACGATCACCATGCCGGCGTGCTGCGAATAGCCGATGCCGACGCCGCCGCCGTGGTGCAGCGAGACCCAGGTCGCACCGCTGGCGCAATTGAGCAGTGCGTTGAGCAGGGGCCAGTCGGATACCGCATCCGATCCGTCACGCATGGCCTCGGTCTCGCGGTTGGGGCTTGCCACCGAACCGCTGTCGAGATGATCGCGGCCGATCACGATTGGCGCTTTCAATTCGCCGCGCGCCACCATCTCGTTGAAGGCAAGGCCGAGCCGGTGACGGTCGCCAAGGCCAACCCAGCAAATCCGCGCCGGCAGGCCCTGGAACTTGATGCGCTCTTTCGCCATGTCGAGCCAATTGTGCAGATGCTTGTCGTTGGGCATCAGCTCCTTGACCTTGGCGTCGGTCTTGAAGATGTCCTCGGGATCGCCCGACAGCGCAGCCCAGCGGAACGGCCCGACGCCGCGGCAGAACAAGGGGCGGATATAAGCGGGAACGAAGCCCGGAAAATCGAAGGCATTCTTCAGGCCCATGTCCTGCGCCATCTGGCGGATGTTGTTGCCGTAGTCGAGCGTCGGAATGCCCTGCGCATGGAAATCCAGCATGGCCTGGACATGCGCTACCATCGAAGTCTTCGACGCACGCTCGACCGCCTTCGGATCGGAAGCGCGTTTCGCCTCCCACTCGGCGAGCGTCCAGCCCTTCGGCAAATAACCGTTGATCGGATCATGCGCGCTGGTCTGATCGGTGACGATATCGGGCTTCACGCCGCGCCGCACAAGCTCCGGGAAAATCTCGGCGGCATTGCCGAGCAGGCCGACCGAGACCGCCTTCTTCGTCTTCGCCGCCTCCGCCATGATCGCGAGCGCCTCGTCGAGCGTTGCGGCCTGGCGATCGAGATAGCCCGTGCGCAGCCGCATCTCGATGCGGCTCGGCTGGCATTCGACCGCGAGCATCGAGGCACCGGCCATGGTCGCGGCCAGCGGCTGCGCCCCACCCATGCCGCCAAGGCCTGCGGTGAGGATCCACTTTCCCGCGAGGCTGCCGTCATAGTGGCGGCGACCGACCTCGACGAAGGTCTCGTACGTGCCCTGTACGATGCCCTGGCTGCCGATATAGATCCACGAGCCCGCGGTCATCTGCCCGTACATCATCAGGCCCTGGCGATCGAGCTCGTTGAAGTGATCAAGAGTCGCCCAATGCGGCACCAGATTCGAGTTCGCGATCAGCACGCGCGGCGCATCCGCATGAGTGCGGAAAACGCCGACAGGCTTGCCGGACTGGACCAACAAAGTCTGGTCGGCTTCGAGCTTGCGCAAGGCGGCCGTGATCCGGTCAAAGCTGTCCCAGTCGCGCGCGGCACGGCCGATACCGCCATAGACCACGAGCTCGCTCGGACGCTCCGCCACTTCCGGATCGAGATTGTTCATCAACATGCGCAACGGAGCTTCCGTCAGCCAGCTCTTGGCGCTGATGTCGCTGCCGCGGGGGGCCCGGATGGTGCGGTCATTGTCCAGTCGGCGGTTCATGCGGAAACCTCTTCAGACGAGTCTTGTTCAATCAAGTCTTGGAAACGGATCGGATGACACCGCGGCAATCGCCGCGGCCGGCAGCGCGTCGGCTTCGACCAGCGCTGCGGCCTTGGCGAGATCGCCAGCCATGTAGCGGTCGGCGCCGAGCGCCGGCACGTGTTCGCGCAGGGCGGCAATGACGGCAATGAGCGGCCGGCTGGTCGCATGCGGTGCGCGCAGTGTGATGCCTTGGGCGGCGACGAGAAGCTCGATGCCAAGGATAGAGGCAAGATTGTCGGCCATGTCGGACAGACGCCGCGCGGCGTGCGCGGCCATCGAAACATGGTCTTCCTGGTTGGCGCTAGTCGGCGTCGAATCGATCGAGCAAGCGAGCGCACGCTGCTTGTTCTCGGCGTAGAGCGCGGCCGCCGTCACCTCGGCGATCATGAAGCCGGAATTGATGCCGGGATCGGGCGTCAGGAACGGCGGCAAGCCGAAATTGAGCGCGGGATCGACCAGCGTCGCGATGCGCCGTTCGCTGATCGCGCCGATCTCCGACAGTGCGAGGGCGATGGCGTCGGCCGCAAAGGCCACCGGCTCGGCGTGAAAGTTGCCCCCCGAGACGATCTCGCCGGTCTCGACCAGCACGAGCGGATTGTCGGTGACGGCATTAGCCTCGACGATCAGGGTTCGCGCGGCCTGCATGATCAAATCGAGCGCGGCGCCTGCGACCTGCGGCTGGCAGCGCAGGCAATAGGGATCCTGCACGCGCTCATCGCCTTCGAGATGCGACAGGCGGATGTCGCTGCCGTCGAGCAGCGCGGTCAACGTCGCCGCCGCTGCGATCTGTCCGGCATGACCGCGCAGCGCCTGAATTTCGGGGCGGAACGGTGCCGTCGAGGCCATCGCCGCATCGACCGACAGCGCGCCGGTCACGAGCGCGGCGCGCATCAGGCCAAACGCACGCAGCACGCCGGAGATGGCATAGGCGGTCGAGAACTGCGTACCGTTGATCAGCGCAAGCCCCTCCTTCGGCCCGAGCGTCAGCGGCGCGAGCCCGGCCGCGGCGAGCGCCTCCCTGCCGGACACAATCTTGCCGCCCACGATCGCCTGCCCTTCACCGATCATCACCGCCGTCATATGCGCGAGTGGCGCAAGATCGCCGGAGGCGCCGACCGAGCCCTGCTGCGGCACCAGCGGATAGACGCGCCGCGCCAGCATGGCCTGCAACTGCTCGATCACCTCGCGGCGCACGCCGGAGGCACCGCGCCCGAGCGAGATGACCTTCAGCGCCATCATCAGGCGGACGATCGGCTCCGGCGTCGCCGGCCCGACGCCGCAGCAATGCGAGACGATGAGATTGCGCTGGAGCAGCGTGGTCTGATCGGGCGGAATGCGCTTCGAAGCCAGCTTTCCGAAGCCGGTGTTGATCCCGTAGACGGGGACATCGGCTCGCGCCGCCTTTGCGACAATCTCCGCCGCGGCCTCGACGCGCGGCCAGAACGAGGAATCGAGCACGACGGGTTGTCCTGCAAGCACGCGCACGAGATCGTCGAGGCTCACCGCTCCGGGCTTGACGACGATTGCTGCGCCTTGCTCTGTCACTGTCCCCTCCACACGCGGCGGTGCAGCGGATTGAAGCCGATGCGGTAGACGAGCTCGGCGGGCCGCTCGATGTCCCAGATTGCGAGGTCGCACCATTTACCGGCCTCTAACGTGCCGGTCTCGTCCAGCACACCGAGTGCGCGCGCGCCTTCACAGGTGATACCGGCGAGACACTCGGCCACCGTCATCCGGAACAGCGTCGCGCCCATGTTCATCGCGAGCAGGAGCGAGGTCAGCGGCGAGCTGCCGGGATTGCAATCGGTCGCGAGCGCCATGTGGACGCCATGCTTGCGGAACGCTTCGACGGGCGGCTTCTGCGTCTCGCGTATGAAGTAGAAGGCGCCCGGGAGGAGCACGGCCACCGTTCCGGCCCTCGCCATCGCCGCCGCGCCGGCCTCGTCCGTGTGCTCGAGGTGGTCGGCAGACAGCGCGGAGAATCTTGCAGCGAGCGCGGCACCACCGAGGTTCGACAGTTGGTCCGCGTGGAGCTTGACTGGCAGCCCCAGTCCCCTCGCCGTCTCGAACACCCGCGCCGTCTGCTCTCCGGAAAACGCGATGTCCTCCATGAAGGCATCGACGGCATCAGCAAGGCCCGCCTTTACGACGGCGGGCAGCATTTCCCTGCACACCAGATCGATGTAGCGATCCTTGTCGCCGTCGGCCTCCGGCGGCAACGCATGGGCCCCGAGAAAGGATGTGCGGATCGCAACCGGCCGCTGACGGCCGAGGCTGCGCGCGGCCGCGAGCTGGCGCATTTCGGTCACGGTGTCGAGGCCGTAGCCGGACTTGATCTCGACCGTGGTTGCGCCCTCGCCGATCAGCGCATCGAGCCGCGGCAGCGCGCTTGCGATGAGCTCGGCTTCGCTCGCCTTGCGCGTCGCAGCCACCGTCGAGACGATGCCACCGCCGGCGCGCGCAATTTCCTCATAGCTTGCGCCCTTCAGGCGCAGCTCGAACTCGTGCGCGCGGTTGCCGCCATAGACGAGATGGGTGTGGCAGTCGACGAGACCCGGCGTGATCCAGCGTCCTTCGCAATCGAACCGCTCGATCGCGTCCGCATCAGCAGGAAAATCCGCCTTTGTGCCCGCATAGACGATGTGTCCGCCGCGCGCAGCGATCACGCCCTGCTCGATCTCACCGAGATCGGGACGGTCGGCTCGCATCGTGGCGAGCCGGGCGTTGTGCCAGATCCGGTCGAAGCGCTCTGCCATGCAACTGTCCCTTCGCGGATGTCCCTGCGCCCTGGGATGCTTGACTTATATGTCTAGACATATAATCGTGGGACGGTTCTGTCCAGCCGGCGTGTATTCATGATCCGACTGCATTTCGCCTCCGCGCTCCTGCCCTCGGGCTGGGCCAATGACGTGCAGGTGGTGATCACCGCCGGCGCGATCGCCGAGGTGACGCCGGGCGTGGCGCCGGCGGTAGGCGACGAGCGCCACCAAATCGCGCTTCCGGGACTTGCGAGTCTGCACAGCCACGCCTTTCAGCGCGGCATGGCGGGACTTGCCGAGCTGCGCGGCGACAGTACCGATACCTTCTGGACCTGGCGCGAGACGATGTATCGCTTCGCGCTGGCGATGACGCCGGATGACGTCGCCGCCGTCGCAACGCTGCTTTATGTCGAGATGCTGGAGCAGGGTTTTACCCGCGTCGGCGAATTCCATTACCTGCATCACGATCGCGACGGCTCGCACTTCGCAGATCTCGGCGAAATGGCCGTGCGCATTGCGCAGGCTGCCGACGCTTCAAGCATTGGCCTTACGCTGCTGCCGAGTTTTTATGCGCACGGCTCCTTCGGCGGCGTCGCGCCCCATGATGGCCAGCGCCGCTTCATCTGCACGGTCGATCAATTCGCTGAACTGATGGCAGCCTCGCGCAAGGCGATCGCGGCATTGCCGGATGCCAACATTGGAATTGCGCCGCACAGTCTGCGCGCGGTGACGCCGGACGAGCTTACGGCGGTCATTCCGCTCGCAGATGGCGGGCCGGTGCACATTCATGCCGCCGAGCAGGTGAAAGAGGTCGAGGATTGCCTGGCCTGGTCGGGGTGGCGTCCGGTGCAGTGGCTGCTGGAGCACGCGCCCATCGACCGGCGCTGGTGCCTCATCCACGCGACCCATACGACGGATGACGAAGTGGCCGCACTCGCGAGGACGGGCGCGGTCGCCGGTCTTTGCCCCATCACCGAGGCGAGCCTTGGCGATGGCATTTTCCCGGCCCGCGAATTTATCGGCGCCGGCGGCGCCTTTGGCATCGGCACCGATTCCAACGTGCTGGTCGGCGTCGCCGACGAGCTGCGCCAGCTCGAATACGGCCAGCGGCTGAAGCATCGCGAACGCAACGTGCTCTCCGGCGGCGCAGGTCGCTCGACGGGGCGCACGCTGTTCGATCATGCGCTCGCGGGCGGCGCGCAGGCGCTGGCGCAGGTGACGATCGGCCTGACGCCGGGCGCGCGCGCCGACATCGTCACGCTCGACACAGCACATCCGTCGCTGGCAGGACGTCAGGGCGACGCTGCCATCGATGGCTGGATCTTTGCCGCGGGCAGCGGCGCGATCGATTGCGTCTGGGCCGGCGGCGACAAGGTGGTCGAAGGCGGTCGGCATAGTCTGCGTCAGGTCGCACGTGATCGCTTCAACGCATCGGTGCGGAGGCTTGTCGCATGAGCCTTGCCACCGACACCGGCGACAAGCCGACGCTCTACAAGCGGATCCGCGCCGACATCGAGAAGCGGATTTTGACGGGGGAATGGCCACCGGGCCATCGCATTCCGTTCGAGCACGAACTGGTGGCGCGCTACGGCTGCTCGCGTATGACGGTGAACAAGGCGCTGTCGGAACTCGCACAAGCTGACCTGATCGAGCGGCGGCGCCGCGCCGGCTCCTTCGTGCGCCGGCCGCAGCATCAGTCAGCGGTTCTCAAGATCGCCGATATCCGCGCCGAGATCACTGCGCTCGGCCGCAGCTACGGTTATGAGCTGATCGGCCGAAAGCTGCGCGCGGCGACCACAGCCGACCGTAACCGCCTCGGCGTGAAGAAGGCCGGCAAGGTGGTCGCGATCACCTGCCGCCACAGCGCCGACAATGTGCCCTTTGCCATCGAGGACAGGCTGATCGATCTTACGTCCGTGCCGAATGCTGCGACCGCGGATTTCTCGCGCGAACCGCCCGGCTCGTGGCTGCTTCATCATGTCCCATGGACAGAGGCCGAGCATACGATCAGCGCCATAGTTGCGGATGATCACACGGCGGAAGCGCTCGACATCGCCGTCGGCGCGCCCTGCCTCGTGATTGACCGCTATACCTGGCGCAGCGCGCGCACGATCACCGCGGTGCGCCTGCTTTATCCCGGTGACTCTCACCGCCTTGTCGCCCGGTTCAAGGGAGGCTGAGAGAACGATGTCGGCACAAATCGTGCAACGCTTCAGGCAACGGTCCTTATGGGCCGACATGAAGAGATCAACAGGACGTTAATCCATCGATCGGCAAGAGGACGACAATCATGCGTAGTTCGAAAGTATTTGCGACAATCATTGCCCTCGCCGTCTGCACTCCGGTGCTCGCCGACGACGTCAAGGTCGGCATAGGCATCTCCGGATGGACCGGCTTCGCGCCGCTGACGCTCGCGAAGGAGGCCGGCATCTTCAAGAAGAACGGCCTGGACGTCACGATCAAGAAGATCCCGCAGAAGGACCGCCACCTCGCGATCGCCTCCGGCGACGTCCAGTGCGCGGCAACGACGGTCGAAACCTGGATCTCCTGGAACGCCAATGGCGTCGCGACCAAGCAGATCTTCCAGCTCGACAAGAGCTACGGCGCCGACGGCATGGCCGTGCGCAACGATCTCGCCTCGATCAAGGACCTGAAGGGCAAGACCGTCGCGGCCTCGGCGCCCGGCACCTCGCCCTATTTCGCGCTGGCCTGGATGCTCAAGAAGAACGGGCTGTCGGTGAAGGACGTCACCGTCGTGAACCTCGAGCCGGCCGCAGCCGCGCAGGCCTTCGTCTCCGGCCAGAACGACGCAGCCATGACCTATGAGCCGTATCTGTCGACGGTTCGTGCCGCGCCCGACAAGGGCAAGATCATCGCCACCACCCTCGACTATCCGATGGTCATGGACACGTTCGGCTGCACGCCGAAGTTTCTGACCGAGAACCCGAAGGCGGCCAAGGCACTCGCCGACAGCTATTTCGAGGCGCTCGACATGATCGCCAAGGACCAGGCCAAGGCCTACGAGATCATGGGCGCCGACGTGAAGCAGACCGGCGAGCAGTTCGGCAACTCGGCAAAGTACCTGCGCTGGCAGGACAGGGCCGCGAACCAGAAGTTCTTCGCGGGCGACTTCCTGACCTTCAACAAGAACGCCGCCGACCTCCTGCTCGAGATCGGCATCATCAAGGCCGCGCCGAAGGTCGAGGACCTCTTCGACGCGAGCTTCATCAAGTAACCCCTTCAAGAGCTGCCGGCCTCGTCTCGCGGCGGGGCCGGCAAATCTGTTCACCGCCCGGATAGATCGTTGATGCGTCCCCTGGATCCCGTGACATCGAAGCAGCGCGTGGCTTATGGCCTTGCGTTCTTCGTGCTGTTCGTTGCCCTCTGGTCCTGGGCGACGCTCGGCGGCCATGTGTCGAAAACCTTCCTCGCCAACCCGCTGACCATGGTCCAGGAGGGCTTTGACCTGCTGACAAAGCAGGGTTTCATGTACGACATCGGCATGACGATCTGGCGCGTCGTCGGCGGCTTTACGCTTGCCGCGATCATCGCGGTGCCGCTCGGCGTGCTAATGGGGGCCTACAAGCCCATCGAGGCCTTCCTCGAACCGTTCGTCTCCTTTGCGCGGTATCTGCCCGCCTCGGCCTTTATCCCGCTCCTGATCCTGTGGGCCGGCATCGGTGAATTGCAAAAGCTGCTCGTCATCTTCATCGGCTCGGTGTTCCAGGTCATCCTGATGATCGCGGTGACCGTCGGCGCCACGCGGCGCGATCTGGTCGAGGCGGCCTATACGCTTGGCGCCAGCGACCGCGGCATCATCCGCCGCGTGCTGCTGCCCTCTTCTGCGCCCGAGATCGCGGAGATCCTGCGACTGGTGCTCGGCTGGGCCTGGACCTACGTCATCGTCGCCGAGCTGATCGGCTCGTCCTCGGGCATCGGCCATATGATCGTCGACAGCCAGGCACTGCTCAACACCGGCCAGATCATCTTCGGCATCATCGTGATCGGACTGATCGGCCTGATCTCGGATTTCCTGTTCAAGGCGTTCAACGCCTGGCTGTTTCCGTGGAAGCTCGCATGACCACGCTCAAGATCGAACAGGTCTCCCGAACTTTCCCGGCGCGGCACGGCAACGCACCGACCAAAGCGCTGGAGCCGACCGATCTGACGATCGGTAACAACGACTTCGTCACCATCCTCGGCCCTTCCGGCTGTGGCAAGTCCACGCTTCTACGCATTGTCGCCGGTCTCGATCGTCCGACCAGCGGGCGCGTGGTGCTCGACGGGCGGGAGGTGACCGGCCCCGGCGCCGATCGCGGCATGGTGTTCCAGTCCTACACGCTGTTTCCCTGGCTGACCGTGCGCGAAAACATCGCCTTCGGCTTACGCGAACGCGGCGTGCCGCAGGACGAGCGGAACAAGATCGCCGATGGCTTCATCCGCCAGGTCGGATTGTCCGGCTTCGAGAACCACTGGCCCAAGCAGCTCTCCGGCGGCATGCAGCAGCGCACCGCGATTGCACGCGCGCTCGCCAACGATCCAAAGATCCTGCTGCTCGACGAGCCCTTCGGTGCGCTCGACAACCAGACCCGCGCCTTGATGCAGGAAATGCTGCTCGGAATCTGGGAGCGCGACCAGAAGACCGTACTGTTCGTCACGCACGACATCGAGGAAGCGATCTTCCTCGGCAGCCGCGTCATCGTCATGAGCGCCCGTCCCGGCCGCATCAAGGCCGAGATCAACGTGGACTTGCCGCATCCGCGCTCCTACAAGATCAAGACGACGCCCGAATTCGTCCAGTTGAAGGAACGGCTGGTCGAGGAGATCCGCACCGAGGCGCTGAAGGTTGCCGAACATGCCTGACACCGAGCCGCGCGCTAATGGCGAGCGTGTCCTCGCCGATCTCAATGCGCTCCGTGCCATCGGCACCTACAAGACCGGCGTGCACAAGCCGACCTTCTCCGAACCGCACAGGCAGTCGCTGGATTGGCTGGTGCAGAAACTGCCCGAGGCCGGTCTCTCCGCCGCGATCGACGGCATCGGCAATGTCTTCGGCACCAGCGCCAAGCCAGGGCCGAAGCTGCTGGCCGGGTCGCACCTGGAAAGCCAGAACTACGCCGGCTGGCTCGATGGACCGCTCGGCGTGGTCTACGCGCTCGAAGCCGCGCGCGTGCTCAATGCCAATCCCTCTTTCAAAGGCGCCATCGAAGTTGCCGCCTGGTGCGACGAGGAAGGACATTTCGGCCACTTCCTCGGCTCGCGCTCCTATGTCGGTCAGGTGACCGAAGCCGACATCGACGCTGCCCGCGACCGCACCAGCGGCCGCAGCATGCGCGACGCACTCGCCGACATGGGGCTCTCGGGGCGGGCGCGCGTCACGGCCGAGGCGGGACGGCACGTCGGATATCTGGAGGCGCATATCGAGCAGGGTGATACGCTCGAGAGTGGAGGCCTTGCGATCGGTGTCGTGACCTCCATCGTCGGCATCTGGCAATACCGGATCAATTTCGTCGGCGAGCAGAACCATGCCGGCACCACCCGCATGGCGGCGCGGAAAGATGCCGGGCTCGCGCTGGCCAAATTCTGCGTGGCGATCGACGAGCGTTTTCCCGGTGCCTGTGGCCCGCGCACGGTCTGGACCACCGGCCGCATCGCGCTCGATCCGGGCGCACCGAGCATCATCCCCGGCACAGCCGAAATGCTGTTTCAGATCCGCGACGACAATCCGGCCATCATTGTGCGGCTGGAGGAACTGCTGCGGACGATGGCGGACGAGGTCAACGCGAAGGGCCCCTGCACGGTCTCCGTGGAGAAACTGCGCACCGGAGCGCCCGCCATGATGAACGCCGGCTTTCAAGACGCGATCGAAGCCGCCAGCAATGCTGTCGCCGGCGGACGATCCATCCGCATCCCCAGCGGCGCCGGCCACGACGCGCAGATGCTCGCAACTGTGATGCCCGCCGGCATGCTGTTCGTGCCGTCGATCGGCGGCATCAGCCATCACTGGACCGAGAACACCGCCAATGCCGACATCATCACCGGCGCGCAGGTCTTCGTCGACGCCTGCCGGCGGATTCTGGGCGGTTAGACGAGGCCCAGATCAGGCCGACACCGACCGACGATCGCACCACGTTGCCGTCGTCGTATTGCAGTCCGCAGGTCGGGCAGGCCTTGGTGTTGACTTCGCCGGTGGCCGTCCACGACGTCGGCCCGTGGTAATCCCAGAGCGAACCGGCATCGGCGCAGACCGCGCCCTTCAAGCCGACCTCCTTGTCAGGAACCAGAACGGCATCTGCAACTCCATCGACGGAGATCCTGCGCGGGTAGGTCCATCAGCCGCACGACTGGCGCATTTTGTCTTCGACCAAAGACGCTATATAGCGGGGCCAGCCATCGACGAGACCTGCGGCCTACGATGTGTTCGCCCAATTCGTGCGGCAGTTCCGCAACATCCATCATCTCCTCTCCCCCTCTTTCCCCCGAAGTTCCCATGCTTTCTGCCGACCGACCGGCGATACGCCTTGCGACGCGACTAGCCTTCCTCGTCGCGGGCTTTGGCATCGCGTGCTGGGCGCCGCTGGTGCCGTTCGCGAAGACGCGGCTCGCTGTCGATGACGGTGTCCTCGGACTGCTCCTGCTCAGCCTTGGCATCGGCTCGGTCGTCGCGATGCTTCTGACCGGTGTCATGAGCGCGCGCTACGGCAGCAAGCCGATCATCATTGCGGGCGGGCTTGGTCTTGCGCTGGTCCTGCCTCTGCTGGCGATCGCGAGTTCGCCCGCAACGCTGGCGCTGGCGCTATTCGCATTCGGCGCCGCGCTCGGCTCCATCGATGTCGCCATGAACATTCACGCGGTGGAAGTGGAGCGCTCGGCAGGGCGTCCGCTGATGTCAGGCTTCCACGCGCTGTTCAGTATCGGCGGCTTCGCCGGATCCGCCCTGATGACCCTGCTGCTCTCGCTGCAACTTGGCGCGCTCACCTGCACGCTGATCTGCTCCGTCCTGATGCTGATCGCGATGCTGGTCGCCTGGCCGCGCCTGCTTCGTTCGGCGAAGGTGCAGGAAGGACCGCTCTTCGTGCTTCCGCGCGGGTTCGTGCTCCTGCTGGCACTGCTCGGCGCCATCACCTTCCTTGTCGAAGGCGCAATGCTGGATTGGGGCGCGTTGCTCGTCATCGGCGCGGGCCTTGTCTCCGAGGCGCAAGGCGGGACTGGCTATATCGTGTTCTCGATCGCGATGACCGCCGGCCGACTTGGCGGCGATGTGGTCGTCGCCCGTGTCGGGGATCGCACGACCTTGTTCTGGGGGAGCCTCATTGCAATCGCGGGCTTCGTGGTCCTGCTCACCGCCCCGGTTGCAGCGGTCGCCATGGCCGGCTTCCTGCTCATCGGCCTCGGCGCGTCGAACCTCGTGCCGGTGCTGTTTCGCCGGGCGGCCACGCAGACCGTGATGCCTACGGGACTCGCCGTCGCCGCGATCACCACCGCCGGCTACGCCGGCATCCTCATCGGTCCAGCCGGTGTCGGCTTCGTCGCCCGTATCGGAGGGCTGCCAACGGCGTTCTGGCTCCTCGCCGCGCTGATGGGCCTCGTCACGCTTTCGGCGCGGATTGTCACGGCGCAGCAGCGCCAGAGATCGCGCGTCGACGCCTGAGCGCCGCTCAGCCGTCTTCCGGTGGTGACCGCCAGCAGCCTGTCTTCCCGGCCTGACTCAGCTGCAGCAGATAGAACGTGATCCAGTATCCCCTGGCCATCTCTATCCTCCCGCGGCAGCCGCGCGGTGCGGCAGCTTCCAGTCGGGACGGATGAAGTGGCAGGTGTAACCGTCGGGATAACGCTCGAGATAATCCTGATGCTCCGGCTCGGCTTCCCAGAACTCGCCGGCGGGCGAGACCTCCGTCACCACCCTGCCGGGCCACAGGCCCGATGCCTCGACGTCGGCGATGGTGTCTTCGGCAATCCGCTTCTGCTGATCGCTGGTATAGAAGATCGCTGAGCGGTAGCTCGTGCCTCGATCATTGCCCTGGCGGTTGAGCGTGGTGGGATCGTGGATCTGGAAGAAGAACTCGAGCATGGTCCGGAAGCTCGTCTTCGCGGGATCGAAGATGATCTCGATCGCCTCGGCATGGCCTTCGTGATTGCGGTAGGTTGCATTCTTCACCGCACCGCCGGTGTAGCCGACACGTGTCGAAATCACGCCGGGTTGCTTGCGGATGAGATCCTGCATGCCCCAGAAACAGCCTCCGGCCAAAACTGCGCGCTCCGTCGTCATTTGATGCTCCATTCGTTCAGTCGCGATGCCCAGTGCTCTTCTCTGCAACAGCATGCAGGCGCGGGTCATCATGGTCGTCGTGATATTCGAGGCCGAGCGGGCCGATGGCAGAGACCTGCGTGACGTATTCGCCTGACTTCGCCCAGTGAAAATGCCAGGTCTCGCCGGGCAGGACAATGACGCTGCCCGGCGGATAGGCCTTGACCTTGTCGCCTTCAAAACTCTCGCCTAGCCCGATGTAGAAGACGCCCGACATGACCGTGTAGATGCGGTCCTCGGGATGCTTGTGCGGCATCAGCTTGGTGCCACCGGGCACCTTTACCCGAACCACGTAGGGTCCAGGTTCGCTGGGATGGCCGACCATTACCGCCAGCCTCGCTTCCGGCGGGAATGCCGGAAACGGCCGCCATGCGATGTCCTCGGGCAGGATCGCCCGGAACCTGTCTTCATCCGGCTGATGTTGGCGAGGCATGGCGCGGCTCCCTATGTTCGGCTAGTCCAGCTTCGCGTCGAGCGTGATCGCAGCGTTGAGCACCTTAGATACCGGACAATTCTTCTCGGCCTCGCCGGCGATGCGGGCAAAGCCGGCGTCGTCGATGTTCGGCACCTTGGCGCGCAAGGTGAGCGCCGACTTGCTGATCTTGAAGCCCTTGCCTTCGGGCTCCAGCGTGACAGCGGCTTCGGTCGAGAGCTCATCAGGCGTGAAGCCGGCGAGTTGCAGGCCGAAGGCCAGCGCCATGGTAAAGCAGCCGGCATGCGCCGCCGCGATCAACTCCTCGGGATTGGTCCCCCTCTCGTTCTCGAAACGGGTCTTGAACGAATAGGGCGTCTCGGCGAGCACGCCGGATTCGCTCGACAGATGGCCAGTGCCATCGCGGCCCGTACCCTTCCATACTGCTTTCGCCTTGCGGATCATCTCATTTCTCCTTGTTTTGTTCTCGGCGCCGGCGCTCCGCACCAGGGGGACGGCGGCCATGGCGTCACCACCTGTCGCCATTTCAACCGGTCGAGCGCCGCAGCGGTTCCGTCGCATAGGCCCTCGTGCGCTGTGTCAGCCAACGTCAGAAGATGAGTCTTCCAGGAATGCTGCAACTCAGGACGGCAGCGGCTTGCCGGCCTGCTCGCGGACGATGTAGTCGGCGTACCAATCCGGCCAATTCTCATCGTGTCCGCCGGTCCGCTTCTCGTGCTCGCCATGCGCCGCCGCCGCGCGGCGCAGTGCCGCGGCAAGCTCAGTCTGCGAAGCGAACACCGTGCCGTCGCCCGCGATGCGTCCGGGCAGTCGCGCGGTAACTTCCTGGAACAGCCAGCCATTGCCGTCGGGATCACTGAACGACGCGAACGAACTGTAGCTGCCGCGCTTCGGGTCAACACCCCTGACCCGAACCCTGCCGAACAGATACGGCTCATCGGGCCCGGCATGAACATCGCCGGCACCATGGAATGGTTCAGTGACCTCGATGCCGCGGTCAAGCAGATCCTGTCGCGCCGCCGCCAGATCGGAGACGATCAGGTACAGGCCGCGCGCCGAACCGGGCGCTGCCGCCGTGACGTTCTTGCCGAAGATCACCGAACAGGGCGAGCCCGGCGGCGTGAACTGGATCACGCGCCATTCGTCGCTGGATGCAAAATCAGCGTCCAATCGCCAGCCGAGACGGGTGTAGAACGCCTTGGCGCGGTCGACATCCAATACGGGGATCACGACGACCTCGAGCTTCAGATCAACGCGACGCGATTTCGAAGACTCGGCCGCGGCGTCGCGGTCGATTTGTGTAGTGGTCATGTCTAACTCCCTGATCCGCGGGTTCGATGCCGAGCCCGCCTTCTGCGCAATCACTTTCGCGCAGAACGGAGAATATTGCTCGTTATGGGTTGTTAGGGCTCGTTAGCGATTGCGAGCAGAGACGACCTTCAGGCAGCAGCCGGCAACATGATGGTCACCCGTGTGCCGCCCCGGCCGGCCTCGCCGTGCAGCCGCGCGTGGATGCTGCGTGCGAGCCCGCGCCCTGCTCGTTCCGCTCGTCGCGCGGTCCCAAGAAGGCCTCCGGACTCGCGGTCTGATCGCTGCCAGGGAGTTTGCTGGGTGCACAAAATTGAAAAGCATCTTCAACGGGATACCGCAACAGTATCCGCTCGCAACTCCTAACAGCTTCTAACACGCCAAGCCGCACGCGCCCCGCCATGGTGGTGATACTCCATGGTGGATATCGCGGGACATGGCACTTCTTGACGATGCAATCGATGCCAGCGGCGGTATGGCCCGCTGGAATAGCTTGAGCCGGTTCACGCTCCACCTCTCGGTCGCCGGAACGTTCTTCTCCAGCGCCGGACACGCCAGCGAATTCAAGGACGTGACCGCGGAAGGATCGACCCGCACGCAGTCGGTCCGCTTCACCGGCATCACGGGGGGCGAACACTCCGGCTCGTTTCAGCCGGACGCGATCACCATCGAGAGCCTGGAGGAGGAGGTGCTGCGCACCTGGCAAAACCCGAGCCTTGCGTTTTCCGAGGCCGGCTCTCCTACGCTTGCCGACGAACTGCACCTCGTCTTCTTCTGCGGCGCAGCGATCTGGAATTATCTGACCAGTCCATTCCTGCTCGCTCATCCCGATATGGTGGTGGAGGAGCTTGCGCCGTGGCGCGAGAACACCGAAACCTGGCGGCGATTGCGGGCGCAATTCCCGCCGAGCCTGGCGACGCTCGCGTCCGAGCAGGTCTTCTATTTCGACGAGAACGCCCAGCAACGGCGGATGGATCACGATCTCTTCGGGATGCAGGTTGCACATTGCTGCTGGGCTCATGACAGCTTCGGCGGCATCGTCGTGCCGACGCTTCGACGTGCACAGACGCTGCTGCCTGACGGAACCGTGATTGCCAAGCCCGTGCTGATGGACGTCGAGATCTTTGACGCCGTCTTCGAATAGCGGCGACGACACCCGAGAGCAGGCATCCCGGACGGTCACGCTTCGCACGATACAACGACGACAGGAGACACACATGTCCGACAACATCGACCGTGAACGACGCCGTTTCGTCGCCAGCGCCGCCATGACACTTGCCGCAGCTCAGCTTTCGCTGAGCGCAACGGCCGCCGCGAAACCGGCAAAGTCTGCCGGCGCCATCAAGCCGGGCGCCAACACCGCGTTCGCCTCCCTGAAGCAGATCGACGCCGGCCTCCTCAACGTCGGCTATGTCGAGGCAGGTCCGGCTGACGGGCCACCCGTAGTCCTGCTGCACGGCTGGCCCTACGACATCTACGCTTTCGTCGACGTCGCGCCGCTGCTCGCCGCAGCCGGCCATCGCGTCATCGCCCCCTATCTGCGCGGCTATGGCAGCACGCGCTTCCTGTCGGACGCGACGATGCGGAACGGGCAGCCGTCGGCGATAGCGGTCGACACCGTCGCGCTGATGGACGCATTGAAGATCGACAAGGCCACGCTCGCTGGCTTCGACTGGGGTGCACGCACCGCCAACATCATCGCTGCGCTCTGGCCCGAGCGCGTAAAGGCGATGGTCTCGGTGAGCGGCTACCTGATCGGCAGCCAGGAGGCCGGCAAGATGCCGCTGCCGCCGAAGGCCGAGCTGCAATGGTGGTACCAGTTCTACTTCGCGACCGAGCGCGGTCGCGAGGGCTATGACAAATACAGGCACGATTTCTCCAAGCTGATCTGGCAGCTCGCTTCGCCGCAGTGGCACTTCGACGACGCCACCTTCGACCGCAGCGCCAAGGCGTTCGATAATCCGGACCATGTCGCCATCGTGATCCACAATTACCGCTGGCGGCTCGGTCTCGCCGAGGGCGAAGCGAAGTACGCCGACTACGAGACGCGGCTCGCGCAAGCGCCCGTGATCACCGTGCCCACCATCACCATGGAGGGCGACGCCAACGGGGCGCCGCATCCGGAGCCGTCCACTTACGCCAAGAAGTTCTCGGGTAAATATTCGCACAGGACCATCAAGGGCGGTATCGGACACAACCTGCCGCAGGAGGCGCCGAAGGCCTTTGCCGACGCAGTGCTCGACGTCATGGCGGAAGCTTGAACGCCGGGTCGGCCAACGAACATCCTGCGACGGGCTGTAACACCATGTTCGCTCGCACAAAATCTAACACCTCCTAATCATCACTAACGGGCTTCTTGCCTGGCTCGCGCATATCCTCCGAGCATCAAAAGGCCTTGGACTTGAGATTTGGGCTTGAGATTTGGGCTTGAGAGTTTGCTGGTCGCCACCAGCGGCCGCGAAGCCAGGAGAGGACGAGCGATGTTGACCGACTTGCAGGCGGCGCATGCCTGGATCGAACTTCCAGCCACCCCGCGGGATCACGAGGCCTCGCACCATGCGCAGGCGATCGCGCTCGAAAGCGAATGGCGTCAGGTCGATCTCGGCCAGGAAGGGGGCATCGCTGACATCACGATCTCGCGGTGGGAGGATTCCAGCGATACCTCGTCGCACGAAGCGACGACGCCGGAGGACCGCTATTTCGTCGGTATCACCCTGAAAACCACGCGCGCGAAGCTCACCCGGGACCGTCAGATCATCTTCGACGGCACCATGCCGGCGGGCACGCTGTATGTCAGCGGGCCGTCGAAGTCTCTCGGCGCAATTCCAGTCGCCGTGTGCGTTCCTTCACTTCCACATCGCCACCGATCATTTCCCGGCGCTGTTGCCCGCGACCGAAAGGATTGGGAGACCTTGTCCTGCTGCGTGCCCCGCTCGCTGCCGAGCTCGCCAAGGCACTAACCGAGCATGGCAATGTCGCGAACAAGCCGTTTGCGCGCTGCATCGGCCAGACCCTTGCGATGCATCTCGCCCGGCTGGAGCTGCCCCGCGCCAGGGTGAATGCCTTGCCGAAATGGCGGCTGCGGTGCGTCGGGCAATACATCGCCGACCATTTCGACCGCTGCATCAGCCTGTCCGAGCTCGCCAATGTCGCTGGCCTCTCCAGAATGCATTTCGCGGCACAATTCCGCGCCGCGACCGGCTATCGCCCGCGAGAATATCTGCTCAATCACCGGGTCGAGCATGCGAAGACCTTGCTCGCGACGACAGCGCGCCCTCTTGCCGAGATCGCGCTTGCCATCGGCTTCAGCACTCAGGCGCATTTTTCCACCGTCTTCAAGCGCATCAGCGGCCAGTCTCCGGCACGCTGGCGCCTCGCCAGCAAGAACGCGCGGCCTGCCGCAGAAGCGCTTCCGCGACGCCGTCCCGCCGTTGCGGACAGGGAGTGGATGGCCAGCGCGGCCGCGTAGCTCGTGCGACGAAAGAGTGGACGACATGGGATCCGGCTCTACAGCGGACCGCCAAAGTGGGGATGTCCTCCGTCCGGGTTACGAGCGCGACGTGTGGCGCATACCTTCCACGTCGTCATTGCGAGCGCAGCGAAGCAATCCAGAGTCTTTCTGCGGAGGGATTCCGGATTGCTTCGCTACGCTCGCAATGACGGAGCATGAGGCAACAACTCCTCTTCCAGCCCGCATTTTGAATCGCAGACACACTTTCTCGCTCTCGCGGCGCAATTCGCCCGAGCTTTGCAACATTTTGACAATGCCGCGTCGTTTCAAGCGCCCCTGTGTTTTACCCGACCGGCGAAGAGTTATTGACCTGCTCCAAAGCAACGCCGCAACGACCGATGCGACAGACCGGACCGCCTTGTCACAAAAACTACAATTGTAAATTGCCGCCCAATTTTATAACAATCAACGTGCCGGGCGTCGGCCTGTCCGCATCAGAGCGGAAGAGATCAGGCGACAGATTGATCTGTCAGAACGAATGGAGCCGTCATGGCAACGCCACAGCATTTCTCTTCCGAACCATCACTCGCCGCTTTCGAGCTTCCAAAATGGCTCGTCGAGCCGGCCGTACGTTCGTGCCGGCTCGTCAATACCGCACTGGATTTCGTATTCTACGACGTTCCGAAGCTGCGTGCCGAGCTGACTGGGAAGGACGCGCAGATGGTGGCACAGGGCGAAAAGCCGCCCTCCCGGATTATGGATTTCGATGCCCTCAGCGATCCGGAAGGGTCGATGCTGCTCATCGACGCAACGACTCCGCCCTATGTTCACAAATACCGAAGCGTAGAGGCATTCCTCGGATCGAAATATCAGGAGACGCGAGACGTCGATATCGTCACGATCACAGGCGTCGGCAGTTCCGCCTTGGGAAGTGCGGCTTTGGCCTGGGATGTCTCGGCCGCTCTCCAAAGGCCGGTGCTCGCGCTCGTACCGGGTTACGGTGTCGCCGACGTCGTTCTCCAGTCGCTGGGCGGATGGGTCGCTTTCGGCCTGCACGATTACCTCGGCAGCAAATCGATGATCCAGGCGGGGCTCGCGACGACCGCGCCGCAGATCGCGGGTATCGGACGCAAGCTGGCGGCATCGATGCCCCAAGAGCCGACAGTGCGGGGAACACCAGTGTTCCGATACGGCTCGGGCTCGTCGGACGTGCTGCATTCGTTGCTCATCCACCGCGAAGGGCCGTTTCGCGTCCTGGTCGGGCACAGCAAAGGCGCCCTCCAGATCAACAACGCGATCCGATCGGTCCCGGCAGAACGGCTGAAGGGACTACGCGTGGTGACACTGGGATGTCCGATCGGCGAAGACCTGGCCGGTATTGACTACCACCAATATCTCGGCTTGTTCGACGCACTCGGGCAGCTCAACGCCTGGGGACATCGGCCCGAGCACTGGCCGCCAACCTGGCACAGCACCAATCCGACTTTGCCGCCGGCGATGGCTGCGGGAAAATTCGCGTCCGAGTCCGTCAACAATGGCGTAGCGCGGGCGCGCCCTGCACCATGTACGGGCTGATGCGCGATGACGATTCATCCCAATCTCATCGCGCTTTAGCGTCTCCTTACACCGGATCGAACGCCCGTATCGGCGGCAGGTTGCCGGTGAACTTCTCGACCTCCACCGTCGTCAGCTGCCCCGTGCAGCCTTGCGCGAAGGACGAGGTGCCGATGTCGCGGGTGAGCACGTTCGGGTTGCCGTGAACGCAGAGCGGGGCCTCGTCCTCGGGATCCATCGGGTCGTACCAGGCGCCGGTCGGAAGCTGAACGACGCCAGGCGCGATGCCGTCGGTGACATGCACCGCGGCAAGGCAGGCGCCGCGCTCGTTGAACAGGCGGATGATGTCGCCATCCTTGATGCCGCGAACGTCCGCATCGCGCGGGTTCATGCGAGCGACCTCGCGGCCGCGGTGCTTCGCGGCAAGGGAATGTCCGCCGAAATCGAGCTGGCTGTGCAGGCGCGTCACCGGCTGGTTGGCGACGAGGAAGCACGGCGCGCCGGGCTTCGGCATGTCGGTCTTCTCAAGCCACACTGGATGGCCCGGGCAGTCCGCATCACCATAGCCAGCGATCTTGGCCGAGTAGATTTCGATGCGGCCACTCGGCGTCGGCAGCGCATGCGCGACCGGATCCTCGCGGAAACGGCGCAGCCGGCCGCCGTCGTCGGGCTGCTGCGGGACGACGAGACTACCGCGCTCCCAGAATTTTTCGAAGTGAGGGGCCTCCAACCCGCGCGCTTCGAGCGAGGCGCGGGTCGGCTCGTAGAGATGCTCCAGCCACTGACGTGACGTTCGCCCCTCGGTGAACGGTTCGCGCGCGCCGAGACGTTCGGCGAGATCCGCAAAAATCTCGTAGTCGTCGCGCGCAAGACCGAACGGCTCGGCGATGCGGTGCATCGCGACCATGAGGGGATCATTGGTGGAATAGCCGATGTCCTCGCGCTCGAGCGTCATCGTCGAGGGCAGGACGATGTCGGCGTGCCGCGCCGTCGCGGTCCAGGCGAGCTCATGCACGACCAACGTGTCGAGCCGCGCGAAGGCCTTGCGCAGGCGGTTGATGTCCTGGTGGTGGTGGAAGGGATTGCCACCGGCCCAGTAAACCAGGCGGATGTCCGGATAGGTGCGCGTCTCGCCGTTGTAGCGATAGGTGCCGCCCGCGTTAAGCAGCATGTCGGCGATACGCGCCACCGGAATGAAATCACGGACGCCGTTGCGGCCCTGCCCCAGCGTCGGCCCCGGCACGTCATTGACGCGGCGGCCGTAATAGCCGATCGCACCGAGCGAATAGGCGTAGCCGCCGCCGGGAAGGCCGATCTGGCCGAGGGCTGCGGCCAGCACCATCCCCATCCACACCGGCTGCTCGCCATGTTCGGCACGCTGGAGCGAATGGGAAACGGTGATGAGCGCCCGCTTTCCGGCGAGGCGATGTGCCAGCTTGCGGATCGCGTCCGCATCGACGCCGCAGATCGCGGCGGCCCAGTCGGCGTGCTTGGGCTGGCTATCCGTCTCGCCGGTGAGATAGCGCAGGAAGACCGACCAGCCCTCGGTGTAGCGATCGAGGAAGGCCTGGTCGTGCAGGTTTTCCGCAACCAGCGTGTGGACGATGCCGAGCATCAGCGCGGTATCGGTGCCGGGCACGCAGGTCATCCATTCGGCGCCGGCCTCGACGGGTAGATCGTCACGCAGCGGGCTGACGAGGACGAACTCGCAGCCGCGCCGGCGCGCAGCTTCCATGGCGCCGCGCTCGACATGCTTGCTGATCGAGCCACCGGCCACCATCGAATTCTTCAGCGCCATGCCGCCGAAGGCGAGCACGATCCCGGTCTCGGCCGCGATCTGCTCCCAGGTGACGTTGCGCTTGGTGATGTCCTCATAGCCCGCCATGATCTGCGGTAGCAGCACCGAGGACGCGCCCGAGGAATAGGTGTTCACGGAGCGCACATAGCCGCCCATCGCGATGTTGAGGAAGCGATGGACCTGACTCTGCGCATGATGGAAGCGCCCCGCGCTTGACCAGCCGTAGGAGCCGCCGAACACGGCACCGGGCCCGCGAGTGTCGCGGATGCGGCCGAGCTCGTCGCCGAGCAGATCGAGGGCCTTCTCCCAGCTGACGGAGACGAACTCGTCGCGACCGCGCCGATCATCGGGGCCGGGCCCGCGCTCGAGCCAGCCGCGGCGGATCGCCGGCTGCGCGATACGCGCCTGGTGGCGCAGCGCGCCGGGGAAATTGTCGATGATGCCGTTCGGATCGGGATCGCCCGCATAGGCCCTGACCTCGAGTCCGGCCGCACCGTGACGCGCCGAGAACACGCCCCAATGCGAGGTATGCGGCTTGAAACCGTCGGACAGGTCGAGGCCGGGGTCCGGGAAACCAATCGTATCGTCCATCGTGAGATCCTTGTTCCGGCTCGGGCCGGCCGGTCGCTTCAATTCGGGTGGTAGTATACTGATCCGCCCCCCGATGTCGCGGGATCAAGGGCCGGCTGAAACGCGGGGCTCCCGCGCGCGCCGCAGCCAGGTGGATGTTCGATGGGGCGATCGGCGACCGCCAAGGGCCCCCAAGCCGGGATACTTCCGGCCCAGGGATCGAGGCAATAGCCGCCCACCGGATCAATAAGGCTCCATGACGCTTGACCGCGATGGAGTTACCATCGAACCTCTGCCGGCAACGTCAGTGACGGGACGATTGTAACGTGTACGCAATGGTTCTCTCCGCGCGCGGCGCGCCCTTGTCGCTTCAGGAGCGTCCGGACCCGGTGCCCGGACCGGGCGAGGTTCGCGTCAAAGTTAGCGCCTGTGGCGTTTGCCGAACCGATCTGCACGTGGTCGACGGCGAGCTACCCGGCATTTCCTATCCCATCATCCCGGGGCATGAGGTTGTCGGATACGTCGACGCGTTGGGCGTTGGCGTGGATGACCTGAGATACGGCATGCGCGTCGGTGTTCCCTGGCTCGGCTACACCTGCGGCGAATGCTCCTATTGCCGCACGGGCAAGGAAAATCTCTGCGATCGTCCCAAGTTCACCGGCTACACCCGCGACGGCGGCTTTGCCAGCCATCTCGTCGCCGATGCCCGATACTGCTTTCCGCTCGGCGAACACGGCGAGGACGTAGCTATCGCACCGCTGCTCTGCGCCGGCCTGATCGGCTGGCGATCCCTGGTGATGGCCGGCGATGGCAAAACGCTTGGGATCTATGGCTTCGGCGCGGCCGGCCATATCGTGGCGCAGGTGGCTCGGGCGCAGGGGCGAACCGTCTATGCCTTCACGCGCGGCGGCGACGAGGAAGCACAGCGACTTGCGCTTTCGCTCGGCGCGGACTGGGCCGGCGCGTCGGAGAACACGCCGCCGACCGAGTTGGATGCTGCGATCATATACGCGCCGGTCGGGGCATTGGTACCGCTTGCTCTACGCGCGGTGCGAAAAGGGGGACGCGTCGTGTGCGCCGGCATTCACATGTCGGACATTCCGACGTTCCCCTACGATATTCTTTGGGGCGAGCGGCAGATCGTATCGGTTGCAAATCTCACGCGAAGGGACGGCATCGAGTTCCTCGCCGTCGCGGCCAAGGCCGACATTCAGACACACACGACTGTATTCGCGCTCACGGAAGCCAACGAAGCACTCGCCCGTCTCAGAGACGGCAGGCTCGTTGGTGCTGCCGTGTTGCGTCCGTGACGGCAGCGTCTATTGCTCGAGCACATAGGAGCCGGGCGCGTCACCGAGAGCGGCGCCTTTTTGTTCCGCCACCGTTGCCAGAGAAGCCGGAACCGGCTGACCCGAATGCGCGGCGAGAAATCGTGTCCACTCGGGCCACCAAGATCCTTCGCGAGACGGGGCAAGTTTGATCCATTCGTCCGGTCCGAGATAGGGATCATTCGCCTTCCGACCGAGCACTTGGTAGCTGCGCCCTTCCTCGCCCGGCGGCGCGACAATGCCGGCATTGTGGCCGCCGCCGGTCAGGACATAGGTTATGTCGGTCTTGGCGAGGAAATTGATCTTGTAAGTCGACTTCCACGGCGCCACGTGATCGCGCACCGTGCCGACGACAAATATCGGCATGTGCAGATCCGAAAGGGAGACCGGCCGGCCATTGACCTGATAGCGCCCCTCGGCAAGGTCATTGTTGAGGAACAGGCGCCGCAGATAGTCGGAATGCATTTGATAGGGCATGCGGGTGGCGTCGGCGTTCCAAGACATCAGGTCGCTTGGTGCGGCTCGCTCTCCGACCAGATAGTCACGTACAACGCGTGACCAGAGCAGGTCGTTGGTCCGCAACATCTGAAACGCCCCGGCCATTTGTGCCGTTCCGAGCAGACCCTGCCGCCACATCATGTCCTCGAGGAAGGAAACCTGGCTTTCGTTGATGAACAGGGTCAGATCGCCGGCTTCCGTAAAGTCGGTTTGCGCCGCGAGCAGTGTCACCGTGCGGAGGCAATCGGGGCGCTCGCGTGCCAGCCTGGCCGCTGCGATCGACAACAAGGTGCCGCCGAGGCAATATCCAGCGGCATGAATCGCCTGTCCGGGGCGAAGCGAGTTGATGGCGTTGATCGCAGCATCCACTCCGAGTTCGCGGTAGTCTTCGAGGCTGAAATTGCGATACTCAGGTGTCGGGTTCTTCCATGAGATCATGAAAACGGTGAACCCGTTCTCAACGAGGAAGCGCACGAGAGAATTGGGCGCAGACAGGTCGAGAATGTAGTACTTCATGATCCAAGCCGGAACGATCAAAACCGGTTCAGGCCGCACGGTCGGCGTCATCGGAGAATATTGAATGAGCTCGATCAGCTCGTTGCGATAGACGACCTTGCCCGGCGTGATGGCAACGTCCTTGCCCACCACGAACTTCTGATCGCTTCGCAACATTGTGCCGGTGAGCACGGCTTGCAAATCCTCGAGCCAGTTGTGCAGACCATAGACGAAATTGCCGCCGCCGGTTTCCATGATCTTGCGCAGAACTTCCGGGTTGCTGATGGGGAAGTTCGTCGGAGCCGTCGTGTCCAGACACTGACGCAACGCGAAGTCGGCGATTGCTGCATTCGAATGCGCCAGCCCGTGAATACCGATTGTCGTCGAATGCCACCATCGTTCGGTCAGCAGGAAGGCCTGGGCCAGGAGATTGAAGGAAGGCAGCTCCCAATCGGTGCCCGAAAACCGGCGGTCATTCTCTGGTGGGCCTATGACGGACCAGGGCTGAAACGTCGCGCGCCGCGGCACCATGGAATCGAAAAACTGAAACGCATTCTGGATTGCCTGACCAACAAGTCCGGCCTGCTTTCCGGGTGAGGCCAGCAAGTGCAGTTGCCAGTCGGCAAAGGCGAGAGCCAAGGCCGCCGGCGAGACGCCGCCGGTAAAGCGCGCCAGCGCAGCATGGAAGGACCGGTCGATCGCATCGGCACCGGTATCGGCGGCCGACGATTGCGTCGACGCCGTCTCTCCACGGATCGATGCCTCCACGGGGACCTGGTCAGAATTGGGAGCTGCGGGAATACGGCTGACGGAGGCTGGAGGCGACATGATGAACTCCTTTGGCACCCACAGCGTATCCGCCTCGCCCACGGGCGATTTGAGCTGCATCAAGCACGAAACCGGGACTGGCGAGCCCTTCGATGATCGGACAGACTGGCGCCACGCCGAGGTCCGGATTGATTCAACTCAACTCATGAACTGGTTTCGCATCCTATAAGGATCAACGGGACTTTCAGCCAACGGGAGAGGCAGATGGCCGTCACAGGTCCTTCAAGATCATTCATCGCATCACCTGACGTGTACAAAGTGTTAGCGGAGAGCGGCGATACGCGCGTCATTCTGGCGACCTGGAAACCCGGCCAGCGCGACGAATGGCACTCGCATCCCGCAAACACGGTCGTCTACGCGCTGACAGATTGTGAAGACCTGCGCATCTATTTTCCAGGTGGGCAATCAATAGACGGCAATTTCAAGGTCGGACTTGTCGAGATCCAGCCTGCGATTCAATCTCACTCATTCGAGAACCGGACGTCAAAAGAGTGCAAGGCGCTCTTCGTCGAGCGGGATTAGCCGTCGTCATGGACCGCGACCACCAGATTACCTCCCGCTCGAAGCCATCAACAGGGATTGGTCAAATGACGCTGCGGAATTGGTGCGTGGGTCTGACGGTCTGGGCAGGCGCTATGACGGCCGCAATTGCGCAGTCGGACTTCCCGCCCTCCCCGAACGCCAGACAATATACGCCGCGCCTGGTCGAAATCATGAACGCGGCGCAGCTCCAGCACCTGAAGCTGTGGTTTGCGGGCAAGTCGAAGAATTGGGATCTCGCCGCTTTCGAACTGCGCCAATTGACGGACAGCCTGGCTCAAGCGGCCATCCTCTACTCGGGAATTCCGGTAAGCAACGTTACCACGATGAAAGAGCCCCTGCTCTCGGTCGCCGACGCCATTTCGGCGGGAGACAGCCGCAAGTTCGCTGTTTCGATGCGCGCTCTGACGGACGGCTGCAATAGCTGCCACACCTCGATGGAACGCAGCTTCATCGTCATGACCCTGCCGACCGATCAGCATCCGCCCGCCAATCAGGTATTCGCACCCATAGGAAAGCATTAGATCATCGCGGTCCCCACGGATCTTCGCCACATCTTTAGCTAGCCATAGCCAAACTGTTCGATCGCAATCCGGGAGATCTGCTTTGGGTCTCGAATCCCTGTTCCGGCAATCTCAATGATCCGGCGCGCGACCATTTCGCAAACAGGGTCATTTCGATCGACCAGGCAGAGGCCGCGAAGTGTCTTCCGATACGCAACATACAATCGGGCGATCTCCTCGGCTGATGCCGAGCAGTTGCGGAGCAGCCTGCGAATGGTCATTTCAACCTCCCCTGCGTCTGCAATCCACTTCGGCCGGAAGGTTACACCTCCAGCTTGGCAAGTCCTGTACGATCGAGCAAGACGACCCGCCTCTGCGTCGGTCCGTCGAATTGCAGCAAGCACTCGTCTCTCAGGATCGAAAGAGTGCGCGAAACGGTTTCGAGGGTGACTCCGAGATAGTCGGCGATGTCGCGACGGCTCATCGGCAGGATCATCACGTCTGGATGCATCAGCCGCTCATCCATCTCGAGTAGGAATGCAGCGACCCTCTCCAGTGCAGTCTTCCGGCCGAGCAGAAGCATGTGTGTCTCGGCATGCTCAAGGTTACGCGTGACCAGGCTGAGAAGGCTTCCCTCCCCCGTCCTGCAAACTGCTATGATGTCCAGAAGACCGCTCTGCCTCATGATGCTGACGCTGGTCTCGACAATTGCGTCTGCGGTGAAGCGATGGCTTGCGCCATTCTCCAGACCGAAAATGTCGCCCGGGAGATAGAATGCATTGATCTGACGACGACCGTCTGAAAGCAGCTTATACGTGCGCACCGCCCCGGAGATGATCTGGTAAACGTACTCCGTCCCCTCACCCTCGCCGAAGATTTCCGTGCCTCTGCGATATTTGAATTCGCTGGAGAATATCTGCCCGCCTGCGAGGGCGCCCAACTGTCCCTCCGCCGAACGACGGTTGACTGCATTGGTTCTCACCAGCATCGTTGCCTCCCTGCAACGATGCTAGGACGAGGCAAGGGAAGCCGATTTGATCTAGGGCAATTTCGCCGCGATCTACGTATCGTTACGCGGGCGCGGTTACAACGTACCGCTCGCGCAAAGTCGCGCGGCATGAGGTGCCCTGAAGAACCGTCGACGGCTGCCAACGTAGTCAGACAGTCACCTAGACAGTGACCGTCTCTACGCCTCATTCTCAACGGTCGCACAGACGGGCCACGCGCATGCGATGGTCGTACACTTAAGCGGAGACCCACCGGCTGCATGGCTCTGCGATGGCTTTCCGATCTTCGCATCGCGAAGCGCGATCGGCCCATTGACGTAAGTCAAAGCAGAACGAGCCCGTCAGTTAGACTGCTCTTCGCTTGACAGGAGGGGATCATGAATTCCAGACATTCGTCAATCATGCTGCTGGCGGCGATTGCGGTTTCAGCGGGCCCAACGGACGTCCAGGCGCAACGGAAGAGCGCGAACGTCTACGACGCGGGGAAATTGGAGTACCAGGCGCACTGCGCCGTCTGTCACGGATCAACGGGACAAGGCAATGGTCCCTTTTCGCAGGCTCTCAAGAGCAGTGTCCCGAGCCTTGCAACCCTTGCCGAGAGGAATGGCGGCGTCTTTCCGGTCGTGCGTGTCTACGGAATGATCGATGGGCGCGAGCAGGTCGCCGGGCATGGCCCAAGTGACATGCCGATCTGGGGTGATCGATACAGTTCACAGATCGGACAGGGGCCGTTCGTAGAAGGAATGTATGAGGACATTCGCGGTAGCCGTGAGGCGTTGATACGCACGCGCATCCTGCTGCTGACCGAGTACATCTCCCGCCTTCAGGAAAAGTAGCCAGTATCAGAATACCTTAAGACGTTGCCGCGCCGGCCCCCGTATTCGGCACGACATCTTAGTAGTGGTATCATTTGACGGTTCTGCGCAAGCGGGGGAGTACGTCGTGCACAGATACGTCGCCCGAGCCAATGTCGATCACTACCTGGGCATTCTGAACGGCAGCAACCTCACGATGCAGCAACGAAGCACCACGATGACGCTGCTCATCGCTGAGCTGGACAAGCTGAGCGAGGATGTCGAGCATCTCGAGTTCGCCGAGAGCAAAGTCGCAGGCAGCCGCCAACAGGTCGCGCGGGCGGCAGCCATCCGCAATTCCTTCGCCGCGGGCACATCCGAACGCGAACACGCGGAAAGATACCTCGTCCATCTCAAAAATGTACACACCGTGCTGGACGACTTCTGCCATCGCCTTCGTCACAGGATCGGCTCCCGCCCCTCTTGAAATAAGAGGGGCGGTGCAAGCTGTGCATTCGGTCGTGCCCTCCGCTCCTTTGACTGATTGGTATCAACAGCCATCTGGAACGACGCCCTGTTCCCGCGAAAAAGGGAGCTCGCCATGATCGAAGACCTCTGAGATTAGGCGCGAGAAGCAAGCCTTGCAGGCGGCGATCATGCGGCGACCGGCTCGCTGCTTTTGTTGATCTTGCCGAGCAGTGGCGCAAACTGCTCCGCGGTCACTGTTTCATTTGCGATCAACAGTTCAACACCGGCATCAAGGTCGGCACGCCGCCGTTGCAGGATATCCCGAGCGCGACGGTCGCCTTCCTCGACCAGGTTCCGCACGGCGAGATCGATCTCACGGCCCGTGGCTTCAGCAGCCGCAACGACCGCATCCTGGGTGGCGGTGACAAATGCCTGGGATTTTGGCGCATAGGTGCGCTGTCCTACCGTCTCGTCCATGCCGTATTTGGTCACCATCTCGATGGCAACCTCGGTCGCACGTTGGAGATCATCGGCGGCGCCAGTCGAAATGGCCCCGTCGAAAATCAGTCGCTCCGACGCACGTCCTCCCATCAGCACAGCGATGCGGTTCTTCAGCTGCTCGAGCGTAAGCAAGAACCTGTCCTCGGTCGGACGCTGGATGGTGTATCCCAAAGCGCCGATCCCACGTGGGATGATCGACACCTTCTGTACGGGATCGACGCCCGGCAGGCTTGCCGCGACGAGGGCATGTCCCATCTCGTGATAGGCAACCCTGCGCCGTTCATCCTTGCCAAGCACCCTGCTCTTCTTCTCTATGCCGGCCACGATCCGTTCGATCGCCGTGACAAAATCAGAGAACGAGACCTTTTCGCCATTCCGCCTGGTCGCGGCGATCGCAGCCTCGTTGATGAGATTGGCGAGGTCTGCCCCGGTGAATCCGGTCGTGAGGCCAGCCACCTTGTCAAGGTCGACATCCCCACCCATACGAATCTTGCGAACATGCACCTTGAGAATGGCCACGCGCCCGTTCTTGTCTGGACGATCGACAAGGACCTGTCGGTCGAACCTGCCCGCCCTCAGCAACGCCGGATCCAGAATTTCGGGACGGTTGGTGGCCGCCAGCAGGATGACGCCGGCGCTCGGATCGAAGCCATCGAGCTCCGACAGAAGCTGGTTGAGGGTCTGCTCCTTCTCGTCGTAGCCGCCGACCGATAGCGGCCCGCGGCTGCGCCCCAACGCATCGAGTTCGTCGACGAAAATGATGCACGGTGCTGCCTTGCGGGCCTGTTCAAACAAATCTCGAACGCGCGCCGCGCCAACCCCGACGAACATCTCGACGAATTCCGAGCCCGAGATCGAGAAGAATGGAACACCGGCTTCGCCCGCTACGGCGCGGGCAAGCAGGGTCTTCCCTGTCCCCGGCGGCCCCACCAGCAAGATTCCCTTTGGCACATGCGCGCCCAGCCGGCCGTAGCTCTTCGGGTCCTTCAGAAATGAAACCACTTCCTGAAGCTCGAACTTCGCCTCGTCGACGCCGGCGACATCGGCGAAAGTGACCTTGATGTCCTTCTCGACATAGACCTTGGCACGGGATTTCCCGATCGTCATCAGTCCCCCGAAACCCTGACGGCCTGTCATGCTGCGCCCAAGCCAGAACCAGATTACGAAGAAGACGATGATCGGGAAAATCCAGGACAGCAGGCTTTGCAGTGGGCCGCTTCCCGGAACGCCGGTCACGCTCACGCCCTTTGCCGCGAGCTTTTCGGCCAAAGCCATATCAACCCGCGCGGTCACGAACGCCGATTTTCCGCTCGGAAGCTGCTCCTTTAGTTTTCCCTGGATTGTATCCGGACCGACGGAAACCTCAGCGACCTTCTCCTGGGCGAGCAGCTGCTCGAACTGGCTGTATGGAATGGTCTCGATTGAATTGTACGTCGCGAAGATGGATTGCAGGACGACAAGCAGCATACTGCCCGCGAAGATGATGACCATCGCTATGGTCCGCTTCCACGAGGCTTGATCGGACTCCACCCATTCCTCCCATCGACGTCAGCTGCAATTCGAAGGTAATAGGAGATGACGGCTTCTGCTTGATTCAGGTCAACACGCGCCCGACCTGATCGACCATGCTCACTCCGTGCGAAATCGCGCCAAAAGACCGGCCGACTTCCAGGTCAGCCCTGTGCCTGGAATCAATGCGCCGGCCACCTCAACGACCTCGGCTTCACGTTGATGAAGATCAAGTTGAGCCAAGCGCAGTCGTACACACTGGCGCCCAGATCGTATCGCCAACGGCGGCAGACCTGAGGCATTCAAATGGCACACAAACAAGTCCTGTTCCATTCAGCGGCCCGCGAAAAGGTCTTGCGCGGCGCGTCGCTGCTTGCAGACGCCGTGCGCGTTACGCTGGGGCCAAAGTCGAAGTCCGTGCTGATC